>NZ_JBHUHR010000025.1:1603-13041 GCF_042682445.1 Belliella marina | reverse complement strand
TCAGTATGAGATTTCTCCCTTTGCCTCCCTAAAGTGAGACAGGTTCGAAATGACTTGCCTATAAAACGAGGAGTTAAGTATAAAAAAAGTGTCAAGTAAATTCAAGACGTGACCAGAAACGAGAGGGAATCAACCCCGAATGGGCCTGCCTGACGTCAGGCAGGGTTAAACTTTAAATACTTGTCCGCCGTGGCGGAACCCCGGGTCGCAACCCGGGGAATAATGATAATATAGTAGACGACAACCCCGAAGGGGGTTGAACTTCTCTAATCAGTAGAAAAAAGTATCAACTATTTCTAGGACGTGACTCCTATGCATATCGGGGACATAAAACATCGGATGGTGAAGTATCAGTGAGATACCCAAGTAGATAAGGCTTGTGGAGACACAAACCTAGGTGGGGGCACACAGGTGTATTGTATGGCCTGTGGGGACACAGGCCATGGGGTAGTCATATCGAGCTTAACCCAAGGTTTGTGTCCTCACAGACCTTTAGATGGCTGATTGTAATCACGTAAAATGCAATTTGCAAAAACTTACTCTTCTACCCTATTATAGCGCATAGGAGTCGGTTCGATACAATTGGAAAGACCTCCTGTAATAATATCATGACATTCGTAGAATAGCAGGATCATCGCATTGTTATTGTCTTCAAATGAAATCTTGGCTCTCACAGTACGTTTGAAATAGTCTCCACTCTCTATTAACTCTTCAACAGTAGCAGGTGGATTTTCATAGACTTCCGCATGGAATGCTGTTTGGGTTGACACTACAAGCTCACCATCTTCAAAGGCATAACTGCCTGTTGAAACAGACAATATTCCAGCCTCATAATCCCCTTCCCCTTGTGTCCTTCTATGTTGCTGCTCAAAAGTGCCGTTGGAATGAAAGGTAAATGTCGATTCAATAGTTTGGTCTTCATGTTCGGACTCATGCACCCAAGTCCCTTGGACTCTTTCCAAGTTTACTTTGTCAGAATCCTCTATGCAAGAGAATAATAAAAAAGGCAGGAAAAATAAGTATATCTTTTTCATGGTAATTGTATTACAAAGTTTATGATTGTTTGACAAATTGATGGGATCAATCAGGTACGGTCTCTGAACTGACTAATTCAATCCTCACGATATCTCCTGTGTCGTTGGAAGAGACGACTTTCCATTCCTGGACGTTTCTACCTCCCCAGAAACCCATGTTTAGCTTTAAGGCTGCTCCAGCATTGGACCAATTTCCCGAATAGTCGGAATATACAACAGGTGGAGTACCACACCATCCTGCAATTGCCCTAACGGTCATTTTCCCGTTTTTCTGAAATGAAAAACCATAGGTATTTTCAGGCAAACTTCCAGTCCTTATCAAGCTAAAACCGTTTTCATGGCGTTCGCTGATAGTCCAATTTCCAAGAGGGAATTGCCCATTTTCTTGAATATCACCATCATTTTCCATGCAGGAAGCAAAGAACAAGAGAATCGAGAATGCGAGTAAGATCTTTTTCATAAAAATTGTCTGTTTGGTTATAATTCCTAGCCTAGACGAAAGATAGTTTAAAAATGTCTTGCGTTTTAAAGATTTGCCGAAAAAAGATGAGATGCGGGATGTGAGATGCGAGATATGAGATTTGAGATTTGAGATATGACAAAGTGCTTTCTGCGGTTACGTCACCTCGACGGCAGGAGAGGTCTCGTCCCTATTTGAAACTGGAAAGTTAAAATTAAAGTTGGAGTGTGAAATTCAGTATGAGATTTCTCCCTTTGCCTCCCTAAAGTGAGACAGGTTCGAAATGACTTGCCTATAAAACGAGGAGTTAAGTATAAAAAAAGTGTCAAGTAAATTCAGGACGGGACAGACGTGAGATGTTAGATATGAGATTTGAGATATGACAAAGTATGCTTTCTGCGGTTACGTCACCTCGACGGCAGGAGAGGTCTCGCCCCTATTTGAAACTGGAAAGTTAAAATTAAAGTTGGAGTGTGAAATTCAGTTCGAGATTTCTCCCTTTGCCTCCCTAAAGTGAGACAGGCTCGAAATGACTTGCCTATAAAACGAGGAGTTAAGTATAAAAAAATTATCAAGTAAATTCAGGACGGGACGAGAAACGAGAGGGAATCAACCCCGAATGGGCCTGCCTGACGTCAGGCAGGGTTAAACTTTAAATAACCCCGGGTCGCAACCCGGGGAATAATGATGATATAGTAGACGACAACCCCGAAGGGGGTTGAACTTCTCTAATCAATACAAAAAGTATCAATTATTTCCGGGACGTGACACCTATGCATATCGGGGACATAAAACATCGAATGGTGAAGTATCAATGAGATAACCAAGTAGATAAGGTTTGTGATGACACAAACCTCGGTGGGGAGTGTATCGTATGGTCTGTGGGGACACAGGCCATGGGAGGGTAGGGGTTAGATCAAGTAGGCAACCCCAAACCAGACTTTGCATCTAAGTTGGAGTTCTCCCATTTTTTGATGGCATTGGTCAGTCCATTCTGAGAGACATTGAGGTAGCTAGCCAAGTACTTTAGCGTATGGCGAAGCCATTCCGGGTGCTTATCTACCAAGAAGTCTATTTGATCGTAAGTAGACGTCAGGTTCTTCAGGCACATATAAAGTTCCAAATCCTGACTCATCACTTTCCTCAAATGAGCCAGTAACTTTTGAGGGGCTTCCTCTATCCTATCCACTGCTTCGAGTAGGTATTGGATGGGGATCGCCGTCACTTCAGATGTAATTGTGGCTTCCCAGGTCATCGAGGAGATTTCCGGATTTAGGATTTCGCCCCCCCTTACCAAAAAAATAGACTTGGGGACTTTGATGACCTTATAGCTTACGCCACTTTTCAGGGATATCTTACCATAAACAGCCCCGTTGTGAAGGAATGCCAACCGTGGACTATTACTACTTGGGAACCTGACTGCTTCTCCTTTCTTGAAGACAGCCTTTATGGTATTTGGATAGATTTCACCAAAAACATCCTTAAAAAAAAGTCCGTGCTCAACAGCATACTTAAAAATATCCATTTTGTATTTAAAATCACTTTTCATGCCCTATCTCTTTTGGTGTATAACTAAACTTCAATTTAGCAACAATTTTCAAAAACCAATGAAAAAATGACCACTTTTTGTCTACAACTACCTGATATACAGTTGTTATAAACGTGATTTTAACCAACCACTTTGATAAAACCCGATTTTATCAAAGCGCTCAACTACAGCCATTTGTGTTTTTGAGTGTCATCACCTAGCTTTGGTTAGGTTAAAAAAAAATCCCTTAACACTGCCCGATCCTATGGGAATGGACTCCTGAACGCCAAGTCCATTCCCCGGCAGTAAAGGGAGACTACTCCAGCAGAAGATGGCCGGAGGTGACCGATAAAAGATTCGGTGGAACTATAGATGAAAGGATCAACAGCTCAATACACATGATGAAAGAGAAGCAAAACATAGCAACAATCTGCACATGGCTACTGGCAATTGTCTTTATCTATACAGCCGTCAGTAAGCTATATGATTGGGAGGGGACAAGGAGGTCATTGTACAACCAAGTCTTCCCTATATGGTCAGCAGACATTTTGCTGTATGCGCTCCCAATTGTAGAATTACTGATAGCTGCCTTGCTGCTGATCAATTCCACTGTCCGATTAGGCTTAAAGCTATCGATCATCCTGATGACTTTATTCACAGGTTACATCGCACTAATCATCGCAGGGGTATTTGATAGGGTCCCTTGCTCTTGTGGAGGAGTCGTTTCATCCTTAAGCTGGTGGGAGCATTTGGTGTTCAATATAGTGCTGATGGGTATTGGGGTGGCAGGGTTGATAAGGATTAGAGACATGAGATATGAGACGCAAAGCTTGCCCCGGTGACTATTGAGGAGACGAGAGACAAGAAACGAGAAACAAGAGGCGAGAGGCAAGAAACAAGACTTGAGACAAGCGTAAGTTTTGTCTGCGGTTACGTCACCTCGACGGCAGGAGAGGTCTCGTCCCTATTTGAAACTGGAAAGTTAAAATTGAAGTTGGAGTGTGAAATTCAGTACGAGATTTCTCCCTCTAGTCGAAATGACTTGCCTCTATAACGAGGACGTAAGTATAAAAAAAGTGTCAAGTAAATTCAGGACGAGACAGAGATGCAAGACCTACAAGAAACAAGAAAAGACCTGAGAAACCCCGAAGGGCCTGCCTGCTGCAGGCAGGGTTAAACCTTGATTAACCCCGGGTCGCAACCCGGGGAATAATGATGATAAATAGAGACCACACAACCCCGAAGTGGGTTGAACTTCTTCATTTAAAAGAAAAAAGTGTCAAGCAAAACCAGGACATGAGCATCAAATATCGAAAAACAAAAGAAATGTACGGCTTGTGAAGCTACGAGGTAGTTGCCAGGCAACAGCAGGGGGATCAAAAAACACCGATCGTCCCTCTCCAAAGGAGAACATTCCTCCCCCGGCAGGGAGGAAATCCAAAACGACCGGTGATTTACTAACAATTATAAATATTAAAGCTATGAAAAATTACATAGAAAATTTGATTAAAGCAAGCCTTGTGATGCTTGCTGTAGTGGCGGCGTTTGCTTTTACGACGCCGAGTACTCAAATGGGCTTTGCCCCTATCTTTGACGATGAAGATCCTCCTACAGTAGTTGGATGGATTGATGCATCCACACTTCAGATAGGTGTTGACTATGTCTGCAATCCAGAAACCATACCTTGTTTGTATGAAGAAAAGGATCTCAACTCAGATGTCGTAAGCTTTGGAGAGTTTGTGCTTTTGTAAAATTTTGGGCAGGTCAAAAACCTGCCCATTTTGTTTATCTTTGATTTTGTTGAATACCGCTTTGATTAATCTCTTGAGGCGGAATTGGGAATACATACCTTGGAGAATTTGGTTCCAATACATATTCAGTTCCAAAAACCACTCTCCTAAGTGTTTGCTCTAGTCCAGGCTCAGTATTCAATCTTTTCAAATCTGACCATCTAATACCTCTGAAAAGCAATTCCTTTCTTCTTTCTCTTAAAACAAGGTGTAATAAAGGTTCTCCTGATTGAATTTCTATTCCATCAAATGAACCTTCTCTATATCTTTTTGCCAATAAGGTATTTAATTGATCAATTCCTTGAGTTTCTTCTCCTAGTCTAACCAAACATTCTGCTCTGTTAAGCATAACTTCATTGTTAGCCAAGCCAGTAAAAAAAAAGATACCACCAGTATAATTTCCCGTGAAATTGATTCCAAATCCTCTATTTCTGAAAAACACCTGCTTTCTTAAATCATCATCAGCATACATTTCATAGATTTCGGGATTCACAAATGAAAGCGTGCTTGAATTCCAAGAGTAAGCTATCATTTGATTGTAGAAAATTATTTCTGGGTTTTCAAGATTGAAAGAGAATAAAGAAGCAGTCTGGACAGTGTTATAATCCAAAAGACCATCATCGGTGCCCAGTGCCAAATCAGCAAATTCCAAAGACCTTTGATAGTTCTTTAAGTACAAATAAACCCTTGAAAGCATGGCATAAGCAGCTCTTTTGGATGGCCTTGTCATGAAGTCATAGTTTTCTGGTAAAAGCCGGACTGCTCCTTCTAAATCCTCAATAATCCTCTCAAATGTTTCACTTAGTTCAGTTCTAGCAATAGGTTCATTTATATCTGGGGACAGTTTGAGGGGAACACCAAGTTTTGAGGTGGTGTTAAGATTGTTATCAGGATGGTCTGTGAAACAAATCGCTAAGCTATAATAGGCAAAAGCCCTATAAAACAATGCCCTTCCTTCGATAACCTTCTTCCTTTCTTCTTCCTCTTGATTGATCGCATTGTAGTTACCCAATCCCTCTAAGACAATGTTTGCATAAAATATCTGAAGGTATGGGGATGACCAATCCAATCCAAAGTTTTCAAAAACCTCTTCACTCCAAGTGTAGGCATTTTGTTCAATGATGTTTCTAAACCCAGAAAATCCATTGTCTGTAGTCACAAAATCATCAGAGGATATTTGATGAACTCCTGGGGATTCGTTCATTCCTCTAGGCGAGGCATCAAGCAATGCTTGAAGTTCATCCAATGTTTCTGGCACCACAATGTTTTTGTTGGGTCTTTCGTCCAGAAACTCAGCACAACTGCCCAATATGACGACTATGGTTATGTATATTAACTTTTTCATTTCTAATTCACTTTAAATTACAAATCTATTCTCAATCCAAAAGCAAAACTTCTCAATGGCCTCATAGTCCTAAAGTCAGGATCAATTGGAAGATCTGAGTATTTCCATAACAATCCGATATTGTTTACAAAAGCATAAAGCTCAAGCCTATTGAAACCTTTTATTTCATCGAAGAGGTAAGAAACCCTGATGTCTTGGAGTCTGAAATGGTCTCCCCTTTCCACCAAGATTTCAGAATAACGGTACATATTGTCACGATTGGAATTAAGCGCCAAGGGCATGGAAGGAACTTGTGTGATCAACTCGTCCCCTGGATTTCTCCATCTGTTCCCAAAATCTTCATGTCCCAAGTCTCCATTGAACAAACTATTGTACAGGATAGAACTCCTTCTGAATACATGGCCAAACCTGTAAGTGATATTGGCCGAAAGGCTAAAGCCCTTATAGGAAATATTATTGGAAATAGTGCCTACAGAGGTAGGTCTGGCAGGACCATTATATATGATGGATTCGGGAGTAGCTTCATTGAAGATGGCGGCATAGTTATCACTTGGTTCCCCATTGAGAATTCCCATTGGGTTGCCATTATCTGGGTTTAGGCCTCCCCATGGGTAAGAATAAACAGAAAACAAAGGCTTCCCTTCAAATGGAAAAACCAAGTCTGAACCCCCAGCATATGCCAAATAGTTAGATACTGAGGCTTGTGTTTCATAACCTGTCACCCGGTCTCTTACATGATTGTAAATCAGGGAAGCATCCCATCTAACTGCTCTCTGTAGGATTTTCCCCCTGAGGATCATGTCCAATCCTTGGGTCTTTGCACTGGCAAAATTCCCTCTGTAGGTAAGCACACCTGATGATGGCGCCATAGGAATAGTCCCGAAAAGATCGACTCCGTTTTTGATGAAGTATTCAATGGAACCAGACAAACGCCCTGATCTTGATTCGAAATCCAAGCCAAAGTTGGTCATTTGTATTTGTTCCCAGCGAAGATTTTCATTTGGGGGATTTAAAACCTGAGCGTAAGGAAGCCTTGAGACTGGATTGAAATTCCCCTGCATAGCTGATGCTGTTGTGAATGCAGTAACCGTCCGATCAATATTGCCACTAAAGCCATAAGTCCCCCTTAGCTTTAAATAGGGTACTGCCGCCCAATTATAAAAACTCTCTTCGCTGAGTATCCAAGCCAATCCCGTGGACCAAAGTGGCACTGTTCTTTGATTGGCTCTGACACCAAAGAGGTTGGAAGCATCATTCCTTGCGCTAACTGAAAATATGTACTTCTTGCCATAAGTGTAGGAAGCATTGGCAAAGGCAGATATAAACCGGTCTATGCTTCCCGAATGACCTCCCCCATATGGGATGTTGGCCAATCTGTTATTATGAAAATTTCTGAATCGGGTAAAGTAATCTACATTTTCAGAATTGGCAAAGCGTTCGGAATATCCATAATACCTGATACGATCGGTGTCGGATGCCCAATCCTTGAGTTCTCCCCCTCCCAATGCAGAAACTTGGTGTTTTCCGAAAGTCTTATTGTAGGTAAGTTGCGCTCTTAGTGTATGGCTTTGGGCGAAAACATCAGACTTGTTGTAGATCCCTCCAAGTGGAATGGATCTGCTGAGTTGTCCATCTGGCTCCACTTGCGTAAAGCGGTTGGTCAAATCCCTGACTTCAAAGGTTTCCTGAGGGATTATCTCTTTGTTGTTGGTGGCGTTTTGCCAGTATTGATATTGTACATCTAATTTCAGATCCTTGCTGACCTTGTATTGCAAAGCCATATTTGCCCTCAGGTCTGTATTCTGCCGCCTATCGTTTCTCATCCCGATTTCCTCAAGTGGCACAAAAGTCCAATCAAGCAAGAATGGGTTGTCCAGGCCTTGGATATACCTTTGTGAGAGTCCTTGGATCACGGGTAAGGCATTGCCCCCTTCGTCGGCAAGTCTATCATAAGGAAATAAATCTGGCAATTTGGTCGTTTCTATGCTATTTCTATGTGCATAATAGACACCTAGATTAAGTTTAAGCCTATTGTTGGCTAGGTTCCAGTTGTTTTGGGTGGAAAGGGTAATCCTGTCATTCTTGTTGCCAACAATGCCAGCTCTGTTGTGATCATATCCTAACGAAACTACATATTGGTGAGTCGCAGTCCCACCGCTCAGGGAGGCAGAATGCTGTTGATTGATCTGAGTCTGGTAGAAATGTTTAGCCAATTCACTCCTTGTATCGATACTTTGGAGTGCTGCCAATCTCTCATCATATTCCCCCTGTGAGATTCTCCCATCCCGAAGCTGGATCATCAGTTCTACTCCCGGTGAAAGTGGCTGTCTGTCTATACTCACCTCCCTGGATTGATAGAATCCTCGGTCAAATAATGTTCTTTCTACATCGATAAAGTCTGAGATCTCCATTCTAGGGACATAGAATAAATCTGGAGTCTCTATGACGTTGGTATTGGTGTTGAAGCTAAACCTTGGTTTTGTACCTGCCAGTCCTTTTTTGGTGGTAATCACAATGACTCCATTACCTGCCCTAGCTCCCCAGATAGAGGCTGCTGCTGCATCCCTCAGCACTGTGATCGATTCTACATCATTTGGATTGATACTCTCCAATGGGCCATCATAAGGGAAATTATCAATCACAATCAATGGATTGGCATTCGCTGATATGGTGGATCTCCCCCTGATGCTGATCG
This sequence comes from Belliella marina, assembly GCF_042682445.1. Taxonomy (NCBI): domain Bacteria; kingdom Pseudomonadati; phylum Bacteroidota; class Cytophagia; order Cytophagales; family Cyclobacteriaceae; genus Belliella; species Belliella marina. Next base: position 4,189 of record NZ_JBHUHR010000025.1, on the reverse strand, counting down.
GATCTCCACCTCCTGTTCGGTTGAATACCAGCCCGGGAGTCACATCTTCTAGTCTGTCGAGCAGGTTGGTGGATACCCGTCGGTTGAGGAGTTCGTTGTCAACTTGAGCGAAAGAACCTGTTGCTCTTTCCTTAGGCAACTCTTCATAACCTGTAGAGACAATTTCGAAAGCTTCCATACTAAGTCCTTCCTCATTTAGTTTTATTTCAATAGGTTCGGAAATAGGAACAGAGATAGCATGGTCTATTGTAGTATACCCTAGATAGGATACTCTCAATAAGGCTTCTCCCGCTGGAAGATTGAGAGCAAAGAAACCTTCTTCATCCGTTACAACTCCCCTACTGCTTCCTTTTAGGATTACCATTGCACCGGGAATGGCTTCTTGGTTTGCATTGCTTACTTTTCCTGTTACGGGAAAAGTGGATTGTGCTTTTGTCTGCTGCATGCTCAGTAATAGCATTATGCAGATTAGTGAATATTTGATAAATTGTTTACTGTACATGTTTGATCATAGGATTTGGTTGGATGTTGAATGATTTTTATAGCGGATACCTTTCATATTTCAGAAAGTGCCAGATGCATTTATTCATTGGCTTGGATATGGAGGACATCAATTACCATGTCCTTTTCGACTAACCTTAAATTGTAATCAGCCAATGCTTCCTGTAAGTCTTCCAGGTTAAAAAGATTGCCTTCCAGTCTAAGGTCAATAGGAAAGTCTATGCCTGTTTGGTTGATCACCGGTCTGGGATACCTATTCAGGTTTTTGATATTGAGAAGGCTAATAAAGGATTCAATTTCACAATTTTCCATGATCAGCTCGGTAAACCCTGCCTTATTGACTCTTATATTTTTGCCTGACTTTAGTTGATTTATATTTTCACCCTCGTATATCAGCGCATACACAGGCCAAAGCGCTTGTTCAATCCTGACTTTGTATTCCGGAAAAAGTAGGTCTAAAGCATTTTCTATTATCTGATCTCTCTTTGGGAGTAAAAATTGGGGAATGATAAATTCTACATTGTGTCCATTTCCGTCATTCAACCAATTCAAAAATTGAGTACCACTATATCCTGGCTTAAGTTTTTCTTGAACTGCCATGTTCATTTTTATTCTATTAGTCCCAAAAAATCTCTCATTTGGCTTATCCCAATATGCATATGAGAATATATTGATCAACGGCATATTGATTAAAGATATCACCAAAGGCTTATCATCAACTCCCCAATTTACTTTAGCAAAGAGATCTAGGCCAGCAACATAGGGGGATTTGGAAATTTGAAACTCAAGTCCATCTTTGAATACTTCTGAATTTTCCAAAAATATTGGGGCTGTGGCATTGAACTTAACTTCCTCAAAAACCTTATTCACGAAATTGATTTCGCCCTTATCAATGTAGCTTCTGATATTTTCTGCGGTAACATCCTTTCCTTCTGAGATACCGACGACTTCGCTAGCTCCATTGACCCATACATAATTCGGTAATGACTTATGGGGTAGCATTCTTCTTAGAATATCATCCCCATACACCATTGGCTTTTTGATATCCTTCAGCTTGGGCATTCGTGAAAAGAGCTTTTCTACTTCCTCCCTGTCTTGATAAGTCACGGGAAGGATCGCCAGGTCATCCCCAAAAGCCTTGTCCAAACTATCCAACTTCGGAAAGGAAGCCACGCAGGGAGCGCACCAAGTCGCCCAAAAGTCAAGGATCAAAAGCTTGCCTTTGTAGTCAGAGAGCAATATTTCTCCATCAGGATGGTTCAGCACATTCTCAAACTTCAGGTTGGGAATCTTGTCTCCTATATCCAAAGGCTCAAGCTTCTGCTGCCCGAAAGCATAAAAAGACAGCAACATCGCAATCAATAGTGTAATTTGTTTCTTCATGATTTTGGTTAATTAGTTATAAGTGGATTGGGTTAGTGGGATTTGAAAGATTGAAATATTTTAAGATTAGGGCATTAGTTGATTAGGTTATCAGTTGATTGAGGTTTGAAGGTTGGGGTCATAGATTGGAAGGTTATAAGATTTGAAAATTGAAAGATTGGCTTCGCGTTTTAAGGCTGTAAGGTTTTAAAGTTTGAATGTTGGGGATCTGGTTAGGAGAATAGTTATTGGTTATTAGGGAATGGAAAATTGGAAGATTGAGAGCTAGTGATTTCATGGTTTTTCGTGCTTAGTTTCCCGAGAGGTCGAGAGGGATTTGGGATTTATATATTTTGTATTGAATCTTAGGTCTTGTGTCTTGAGTCTAGAATCTTATGTCTTGTATCTATTGTCTCTTAAATAAAGGAGGCCGGCAGGTTAGAGAGTGGAGTCAGAGCCGGCCTGGGGAGCTATGGAGCGCACTCCCCCACTCCTCCGTCCAGTAGCATCGTCACCTTCTGTGTCTCCGTACTACTTGGGTTTATATTCATCGCTTAACCTTGATAAAGAAAGTTGGACGGGGAATGCCTTTAAGATTGGTAATTTCAGAACTTGTCCCTCATGGCGGATTAGGTTATTGTTTGATTGAGGTTTGAAGGTTGGAAAGTTTGAAAGTTGGAAGGTTTGGGGTCTAGTAAAGTTCATGGGGTATTAGTTATAAGT
>NZ_JBHUHR010000025.1:0-1479 GCF_042682445.1 Belliella marina | reverse complement strand
GATGTCTCGTTCTAGTATTCTTTACTAAAGCCCTTTATTATTGTCTTTCTTCTCGCTTCTCGCATCTAGCTTCTTGTCTCTTAAGAAAAGCCTGGCAGTACGGGGATGGCGTATGAGGTTCGCCACAAACCCAGTTTAGCATCACTTGGTTTATTGTTAAACATATACCCCGTAGCTGCCATGGCTTATTTGGTTATTAGTGGATTAGGTTATTGGTTGATTGAGGTTTGAAGGTTGGAAAGTTTGAAAGTTGGAAGGTTTGGGGTCTAGTAAAGTTCATGGGGCATTTGTTATAAGTGGATTAGGTTATTGGTTGAATTGGTTGATTGGGGATTAGTCACATCGAGTTTACCTCCTAACTCAGGGAGGCATAGCGAGATGTCTCGAACTAGGGATAAGATGTCCTCCCGCAATCCTTTAGGACAGGCTTCGCTTCTCTGCCTCTCGCTTCTCGCATCTAGCTTCTAGTTTCTTGTCTGTCACATCGAATTTACCTCCCAACTCAGGGAGGCGTAGAGAGATGTCTCGAACTAGGGTTGAGATTTCTTCTCCAAATTCCTGAGGGCAGACTTCATACTTTGTACATCGTACTTTGTACACTTTTTCTTCTCTGCTTCTAGTCTCTCGTCTCTAGCTTCTCGCATCTCAAAAACAAGACATACCCCTCCCATCCTGGAAAAAACCTGCGTTTTCTCCAACTGGGTCCAGAAACAGGGAAATGCTCCTGACGAATAAGAAATCTGGTTAAATCCTTCCCGACTGTGCTTCTGCAGTAGCTATAGTTTCGGAAAGGGTGCGGGTACATACATGGCGTATCGACCTTGGAAAAACGTATCTAAGTAGATGCCCCGTCTCGCATTGGTAATGTAGGTTTAGATAGGGTTCTTGGGCTTGCGCTCAAAGAGGATGTCGAAGGCTGAGAGGCCTGGGTCATCCGTAGGTTTGAGGGATTCTGTCTGATCAGACTGGTAGATTTTTCCTGACTCGGATCGCAAAGCAAATAGGCACAACCCTGCCATTCCGAATAAATCGGAGAAAGGTTCAATGATCAGGTGGCTGTATATTTTGCTCGCTTTCATGGATGGAAAATATTAAAACGAGTCTGTAAAAGGGAAAAGCGCTACTTCCAAAAAAGGAAGGGTAGGCATTTCTCCAAATTCTAATGCCACATGGCTCTGACAAAGCCACACTTATTTCTAAGTGTTCCGAACATTAGGAATAAAAGAGAGAGCCTACCCTATTTGCAAATATAGGGATATGGCTCGTCTCACTTACCCTCGTTCGGAAAATTGTCAGATTTTGTGACGAGGCTCGTAAAACGATATTTATTTAATTATATGTTTTGCTCTTATTTATTAGATATTTAACATTCTGCTATATGACTCCCCACAATCTTACACGTAGTGTTGAATTGCTGCAATAATTAATCTGTCGAATAATTTTTCACCGAAATACCTTCTGTTTAGCTTATATACGAAC
>NZ_JBHUHR010000024.1:0-1038 GCF_042682445.1 Belliella marina | reverse complement strand
TATGACTCCCCACAATCTTACACGTAGTGTTGAATTGCTGCAATAATTAATCTGTCGAATAATTTTTCACCGAAATACCTTCTGTTTAGCTTATATACGAACTCGTCAAGATAATTCTGAAGGTACTTTTCTGTAACCATATGATAGATTCCCAACAGGTTTTTTTTCAGGTTACTGATTGCCGTATGTACCCAGTTCAGTTCTCCGTTGGTAGTTTTTGCCGATGACTTCACCTTTACATGGCTTTCCACCAGCTTCTCCAAATTGACATAAGCTTGGTTCTTATCTGTGAAAATCACCGACTCCTTATTTATTGTTTCTTTTACAAACCCGTCAACAGAGCTTGCCGAGGCGTCTTGTATCACCTTCATTTTGAAGAAGCCACAGTGTCTGGATATCCCCCCTGTGTTTTTATCCTCCAGTGGGGTGGATTCGGCTGCAACGGCCACTATTGCCTGTCTTTGGCTTCCCTTTCCCCGTTTGAGCTGTTTCTTCAACTCCCCATCAATGGCTTTTTCCACATAGGCCTCATCGTATTCAACCATTCCCTTCAGCATATAGGCACTGTCTCTTTTACCCATGACTGAACGGATTTTATGCATCAGCCTAAAAGCTGTCACGTACTTCTTCAACCCCAGCTGCCGCTGAAACTCCATACATGAAAACCCCTTTTTGGTTGCCGACATCAATAGGAATGCCGCAAACCAGGTATGCAGCGACAGGTTACTGCTCTCCATTACAGTGCCTGCTTTAAGGGAAGTCCTTCTTCTGCACTTACTGCATTCAAAACACTTTTTTGTGCCAAACCAGTAATGGTTGGTATAACTGCTACAGGTTTTACAGTAAACCCCTTCTCTTTCCCGGTGGGATTTCAAATATTCCTCACAACTCTGTTCATCAGGAAAATCCCTGGTAAAATCTAAGATATTCATGGCTTTGTAATTTGTCACAAGAAAACCAATCTTATCCATTTATTAAATTAGTTGACACTACCTGTCAAAGAATATTTGGCTACGTGCATGATTAGGGAGAGTCATA
>NZ_JBHUHR010000023.1:0-101774 GCF_042682445.1 Belliella marina | reverse complement strand
TCTAAAATCGGCCTTGCTGAGAGACTAGTAATTTACAAAAAATCTTGCCACGATGCTCTCAAACGTTAGCTTACGAAATCAACTTTTTTAAAGTAGGGGGAATGTTAGGCAACGTTTTTCTTTTCAATTTTATTTCTCCTGTGGTTTCTCGGTCAGTCCAATATTGTCCTTCCATTTCATTGACTTTGAAACCTTCAAATATTAACAAAGCCGTACCGTAATGAATTTCGCTTCTCTCTCTAACACTTGATTTTGGTGTGTTTATGTATGAGTAAATTAGTTGTTCTAAGCCACGGTCTTTTTCTATATCAAATGATGCTCCAATACTATGACTTCTGCTCTCGTTTGTTTTAATTTTTATCTGGACGTTGAAGAATGTCTGGGCGATTTTTATTTCAGTTGGAATTGGGTCAAGTGATTTTTCTTTCCAATTGGATTTAAGTTCTCCTTCCCATTCTCCTGATAGGTTTGGGAATGGGACAAGCCAAGGATAAAATATTTTCCACTTCCACGCCCATTTAATAAATAATGTCCATAGGATAACATTTATCGAAATAGTTGTAGATATGTGAGTCAAAGCTTTATTAAAATCAACGCTATCTAAATTTTGAGTTGACAGAAATATAATTCCATATGTCAAAAATGCTAATCCCAAAATCGTAAATGCAAAAACTCGAATGTTATAAGTTACCATAGATTAAAATTCTAAGTGATTCCATAATAAAACCATATAAGAATTCACATCCTTATAAGTCCACTTCCTGCCAACAAATAGGTATAGCAATTCAGAAACTTCCCCCCATTCTTTGCAAGTTTCTTCGTCCTTGGTCTGTTCGTAAATGTAAATTATTGACTCCTTTAATCTATCTGTCCAAGAATCGTTGTTATTCATAATCCGATTTGGAACATTCCAAACAAGGCACTCCAAAAGAAAAGAGGTGATATTGTCGCTTACATTCTCACCGTCATCAATCATTTTATATCTCAACTTGCGGTGTAATCGGGTAAGACGTTTAAACCTGCGGTAGGTATTCGAGTTTTTATTTATCCCATTTTCTATGTGCTGCTTTGGATAGTTTACTACCCAATTTCCGCTATCAGCTCTGAATTTTGCACCTAAAACATAGTTTCCATTTTTGGAGTATCTTCTGTAATTCCAAGTTGGAACTACATCTGTTTCAATTCTGTAACTATTCCCTTTTATAGTAATGCACTTGTCTTTTCTCTTAACATCATTTCTACCAAACTTTGCTACCAAAGCGTTTTCAACATCATCTTTAAACTCGGAATATGAGTATTCTGATGGAGAAAGAGATTCAATTCCAACATCCTTTTCTTCGGTGTTAGGTGGTAGGTTAAAGTAGAAACCACCTGTATATCTTACATTTATGTCAATGTCACTATTAAGTCTTACGTTAGTATTGTTGGCGTATGAACCTTGTCCGAATGTTTCTGTTGATTTCTTTTTTAATTTTTCGTCAGAGTTTATGGCATCTCTAACCATTCGTTCAGAATTTTCAAGTTTTGTCTGTTCTGAATCACTTGGAGGTGCTGTCCAATTTGTTAGTTGTTGCTCTGAATATTTTGCCATTACACTACTGTTTGAGTATTGTTCTTATTAGGTCTTTTCTTAGCGTTTTGTATAGCTTGGCTTAATCTCTCTAAGACTTCTTTTCTACTTTCTGATTTGTTAAATTCAGTCACTCCACAACAAACTGTTAGTCTATAGCTGTTATTATCCACAATTAGGGTTGAATCTTGGATTAATTTTCTTTTTCGTTCAGATGCTAATTGGGCGTTTGATACTGATGTCTCTTTGGCAATAATTAAAAACTCGTCTCCACGCATAAAATATCGGTATGTTTCGTCTGTAATTCTGCTGTCCTTGTTTAATAGTTGACCAAGCTTTGATAGTATTTTATCAGCTATTTCATAACTATTCTCGTCATTGAATTTTTTAAAATCATCAACATCAATTAGAATTAAAGATATAGGTTCATCTTTTTCTTTTCTTTCATTTTCCAATTGTTCTAAGTCGCTTTCTAATGCCTTATAATTTTTTAAACCTGTTAATTCGTCAATTTGATTTTCTAATTGAATTGCATTCAATTTTTTATTGAAGATATTAATTGAGAGAACAAAACTGAGTGTTGTGAGTAATAAGGATAATAACATTATGAGCCATATTGATAAAGAAAACTCAATACTTAACCATTCCTTGATTACTGGAACATATTGTAAGAGAAATACAAAGACTACTGAGATTATTAGATACTTTAAAGAATCGTAAAATGCTTTAGAAAGAGCATCCTTTTTAAATTTTTTAAATGAGTCTTTTAAATATTTCATCGTTCTTTAAATGTTGCCTAACTTCAATATACCCGATACAACTTTCGCTTAGCCATCTTCAATATAGGAAAATAAGCGAATGATATACTCTGAAATTTTATAGGGTTATCTCCCAATCATCAAACCTACCAATTCCCCATTAAAGAAAAAATACCAACTACAGGGTATATTTGACAATATTCAACCTTTTTTTATTCAAAAAATTAATTTTATTTTGTCAAAAGCGCAGCTTCTAACGAGGAGAAAAAATTCGGAATATTTATCCAAACTCGAATTCTTAACTTAACTGCCATGTTTGAAGATAAAAAAATCCGCCTTTTCTTCTTTACTATTTTCAGTTTGCTTTTTGGTTTTAAACGGATTCAACTTATACATCCAGCACATAAAACCAAGGAAAACTAAAGAGCCAACCAAAATAACTAATCTCTCTACTCACAAAGTTTAATTCCCCATTATTTATGTTATCTCTTATTTATCAAATAACTTTGCCTAATAATATAAACCACTAACCATTCGCCATTTTGAAAATCATCATTATCAACGGTCCAAATCTCAATCTTCTCGGAAAAAGAGAGCCCGAAATCTATGGAAACCAATCTTTTGAAGATTACTTTCTTACTCTTAAAAGTAAATATACTGAGCTAGAATTGAGTTATTTCCAAAGCAATGTAGAAGGAGAAATTATCAACAAAATCCATGAAGTGGGTTTCGAATGTGATGCCATCTTACTCAATGCCGGCGGATATACCCATACTTCTGTCGCGATCTCTGATGCCATTGCTGGAGTCAGCACTCCTGTCCTGGAAATCCATATCTCCAATATCTACAAAAGGGAGGAGTTTAGACACAAAAGCATTATCAGCAAAGAGTGTGTTGGAATGATTTCTGGACTTGGACTTAGAGGATATGAACTTGGATTGCAATACTTTCTCACAACCTAACCAAACCTATGACTACTACATTTTCACCCGGACCGTCTAAGGTCTATGATGCATTGCCAAAATACCTGCAAGATGCTTATGAATCAGGAATTCTAAGTGCAAGCCATAGGGGTACTGCCTTTATGAACCTATATAAAGAAACGGAGACATTGATGCAGGAAAAACTTCATGTTCCTGCTGATTATAAATTGCTATTCACTTCATCAGCGACTGAAAACTGGGAAATCATCACCCAATCTATCGTTCAAGGAGCGAGTTATCACATATTCTCAGGTTCATTTGGAAAAAAATGGTTTGAGTACGCAAAGCACATCAATGCAAAAACAGAATCATTAAAGATCGATGCAAATGAAACCATCGATGTGGAAAATCTGCAGATAGCTAATGATTTTGATGTAATTGCCATTACCCAAAATGAAACATCAAACGCCACCCAGGTAAAGAATGAAACGATTGCTGCAATAGCGGAGAAGTTTCCCGAAAAGATGATTGCAGTGGATACAACTTCTTCTATGGGTGGAATCGAATTGGATTTTAGCCTGGCTGATATATGGTACGCTTCTGTTCAGAAATGCTTTGGCTTGCCTGCCGGGCTTGGTGTATTGATCGTATCACCGAAGGCTATTGAGAAATCAAAAGACAAAGGTGAGAGAGGCAGATACAACAGCCTGAATTTTATGCTGGAAAATGCTGAAAATTACCAAACCCACTATACGCCAAATGTCTTTGGGATTTATTTGCTGAATAGGGTCCTGCGAGACATGCCAGAAATCCAGCATGTGGACCAGATCACCAAAGAGCGTATGCAAAAGCTTGAGTACACAGTGGCAATGACTGGTAAATTGAAGCTTTTGATAGAAAACGAGGAGAGCAGAAGCTCAACGGTTTTGGCGATATCAGGATCTGAGGAGTTTATCACTTCTGTCAAAAAAGCTGCTGAAAAAGAAGGAATGCAAATGGGCGGTGGTTATGGCCCTTTGAAACCAACCAGTTTCAGAATCGCCAATTTTCCGGCAATAACGGATTCGGAATTTGAGAAATTGATTTCATTTATAAAGCAATATTGATTCGGTCATGTTCGATTTAAAAGAAATACTTTCAGTCACTTTAATCCTTTTTTCAGTCATTGATATCTTGGGATCTATCCCTATTGTGATCAATTTGAGGAAAAAAGTTGGGCATATCGAATCTGAAAAAGCTACCCTTGCAGCTGGATTGTTGATGATCCTGTTCTTATTTCTCGGCAAATCCATCCTGAATCTTTTTGGGATTGGGGTGGAGGATTTTGCGATTGCAGGAGCGTTGATCATTTTTGCTCTGGGTGCTGAAATGATCCTTGGAATCGAACTCTTCAAACCTGATCCAGACGCCAGTGGTGGGGCTTCGATTGTACCGATAGCTTTCCCATTGATCGCTGGGGCAGGCACTTTGACCACTATCTTGACACTGAAAGCTGAGTTTGCACAAATCAACATAGGAATAGGAATAGTCATCAACTTGATCATTGTCTATGTGGTTCTGAAAAGCACCACTTGGCTTGAGAGGAAATTGGGGAAAACTGGACTGGATGTATTGAGAAGGATTTTTGGGATCATTCTCCTTTCTATTGCCATCAAAATCTTCAAAACAGCATTGTTTTCAGGAGAGATGATATAGACGATAGTCAACGGTTACACTAGTGATCTTGCCTGAATTTGATTTACACATTAGTGTCTAGTGCCAGGTTTTGATTCTTCGTTTAATTGGATATCCCTTTTCATACTAGTAGCCATTTGCAACATTGTATGACGTACATTTCTAGCTGCTGTGGTCAGATGACTGTAGACAGTTGACGAAATAATGAATATATAATTATGTATAGCAAATAGTATCAAGTCAAATATCCACCTTCCGGTAAATTTTCTTCCCAAATGCTTTCGGGACCAAGATGCAAATAAAATTGACTTTGCGGCTCTGCGTGCCACCCAAACTACAATACCTGACTTGACAATAGTGTGTAAACCTTTAAAACCCCATGAAACTCACAAGCCTAATCATCTCGGATCTAAAAGAAGTTGCTATCCCTGAAAAGGCTGAATTTTTCCCTCGATTCTTCAAAACAGGCAAAGGGCAATATGGTGAGGGCGATGTTTTTTTGGGTGTCAAAGTTCCCGAACAAAGGAAGATCGCCAAGACCTATTGGAAAGACATCAAGCCATCAGAACTTCAGGAACTGATCCATTCCACTTATCATGAAGTGAGATTGACAGGTATTTTCATGCTTGTGTTGAAATTCGAAAAATCAAAGAGCAGTGTAGAAAAAGGGAAATGGGTCGACTTTTACCTTAAAAATAAATCAGGAGTCAATAACTGGGACTTAGTTGATAGCTCGGCATTCCAAATTTTGGGAGCATGGCTATATGACAAAAACAGAGACTTGCTGTTTGAATTGGCAAAATCCAATAATCTTTGGGATCAGAGGATTTCGATCATAAGCACCTTTTATTTCATCAAAAGAAATGACTTCGAAACCACTCTTCAATTGGCAGAAATACTCCTCAACCATCCACATGACCTTATCCATAAAGCCGTTGGCTGGATGCTGAGGGAAGTTGGAAATCGAGATATCGACATTGCAAGAGAGTTTGTCTTAAAACACATTGATAAAATGCCCCGGACAATGCTTCGCTATGCGATTGAGAAATATGAGGAGGAGGAGAGGAAAATGATTCTCTCCCTCTAGTCATTTCGACTAAAAGGAGAAATCTCAAACTGTAATCAACACACAAAACCGTAATCAATCACAAAAAATCTAAATACCAGACTACGAGACCTCTCCTAACGTCGAGGTGCCGTAGTAGTAAAGCTTAGGACAATAGAAAACTTAAACCTTTAAAATCACATCAGGGGTAGAACCTCCACACCTACTCAATCCCATCCAATTCACTTAACTCCAGCCACCTGAGTTCCAAAGACTCCAAATCTGCGTCGATTTCCTGAATTTTGTTTGACCAATCCATCAGCTTTTGATGATCCTCTGTACCTACGGTGATCAAATCCACGATCTTGGCTTTTTCTGTATTCAGGGATTCAATCTTCTTGTTCAATTCTTCAAATTCTTTTTTCTCTTTGAAGGTCGCTTTTGTCTTTGACTCGGTTACAGTATTGGAAACCTGCTCTTTCTTTTCTTCTTTTACAGGCTTCTCATCTTTTTGTATCAGTTTCGTTTCTTTTTCCCACTCCCTAAAATCCGTGTAGTTCCCCGGGAAATCTTTGATTTTGCCTTCCCCTTCGAACACAAACAAATGCTCAACCAATCTGTCCATAAAATACCTATCGTGCGATACGATGATCAAACAGCCGGGGAAATTATCCAAGAATTCTTCAAGCGTATTCAATGTCACGATATCCAAATCATTGGTTGGCTCATCGAGGATTAGGAAGTTTGGACTCTTGATCAAAATCATCAAAAGCTGCAACCTTCTTCTTTCACCACCACTCAATTTTGATACTGGAGTGTGTTGCTGCTTAGGCGGAAAACCAAACTTATTCAAAAACTGGGCAACTGTGATTGTTGCACCCCCCGCTACCGTCACGACTTCTGCCACTTCTTTTACTATGTCGAGAATCCTTTTCTCCTCATCAAAAGAACCTTCTTCCTGTCTGTAGTACCCAAAAGCAGTAGTTTGACCAATCCCAACCTTTCCGCTGTCAGGCTCCAAAGCACCCGTAATCATGTTCAAGAATGTCGTCTTCCCTGCACCATTCGGCCCCACTATTCCTATTTTATCCCCTTTTTTGAAGGTATAACTAAAGTCCTCAACAATCTTTTTGTCATCATATGACTTATTCAACTTCTCGATCTCAATGATCTTGTTTCCCAATCTCTGGGAAGTAACTGAAAGTTCAATCTCCCTTTCCTCCCTCTTGTTGAATGCCTTTTCTTTAGTTTCCTCAAAGGCATCTACCCTGTATTTTGCTTTTGTACTTCTGGCTTTTGGCTGTCTTCTGATCCAATCCAACTCTTTTTTGTACAAGCTTTTTGCTTTATCCAATTCAGTTGCTTCTATTTCTCTTCTCTCTGCTTTCTTTTCCAAGAAATAGCCATAATTTCCCATGTACCGATGAATGCTGCCGTTATCCAATTCCAAGATTTGGTTGGTGACCTTTTCGAGGAAATACCTATCATGCGTTACCATAAACAAAGCCAAATTGGCTTTGGAAAGATACTCTTCCAACCATTCGATCGTTTCCAAATCAAGGTGGTTGGTAGGCTCATCCAACAGAAGTAAATCAGGCTTTTCCAAAATTGCTTTCGCCAAAGCTACACGTTTTCTCTGTCCACCACTAAGATTCCCTACAGAAATATCAGTATCATGCAGGCCCAATTTACCCAGCACTTCCTTTACCTGATATTCAAAATCCCAAGCTTCAAGCTGATCCATTTTCTCAAAAATTGTTTGCAAAAGATCAGAGTTGTCTTTTCCATTTTCTGAATCAAGCATGGCTTTATGGTAATCCTCAATCACCTTCAGCGTCTCATTGCTACTCCCGTCAAATATGGTTTGATAGATGCTCAACTCCCCAGAAAAAACAGGGTTTTGATGCACGTAAGCCACTTTTACTTGCTGATTGATAGCTACTTGACCAGAATCGGGGACTTCGATTCCCATGATGATTTTCATCAAGGTAGACTTCCCAGCCCCATTGATTCCAACCAATGCTACTTTTTGACCTTGGTCAAGACCAAAAGAAATGTTTTGAAAAAGTTTGCGCTCGCCAAATGACTTGCTGAGATTTTCTACTGATAGGTAATTCATGCCGCAAAGATAGCGGAATTAAATATTGTAGAACATGATTATCGGCAAATCTGCCAGTAAATTAATCAACCAACCATAATGTTCGAGGAATCACCAACCCTTGTGTACTGCAGCATTGGCACATGAGCCTCACCTAGTCACCTAAAAGGCAAAACATTCGTAATACACAATATGTAGTCATATTATTTGATCGAAAACGGATAAAAAAAACATCTTACAACTTCGCTCTCTATAAATGCCAAAAACCTTCCTATTACAGGATTGTTAGATTCTAAAATTCATTTTTGTGGTTATACGCTTCTTTGCAAGTGGATTCAGTTTATAAGTTAATTGGTTACTTCAAACCAATATCTAACCGTATACAATATCAATCAATATCTGATTTAATACAAATGAAGGTATTGAAATCATTACTGGCAAAGTTTCGTATATCTATATTCATTTTTTAAACAACAGGTTTATGGCTTCCCCTAGTTGCTGAAATGCACTTACAAAATGTTCCTTGGATTTTTTCAGGTTTGGTCCCATATCCGTTTTCTTTTCCCTGTACATTTTCTCTGCTTTCTCTTTTCCTTTTTTGAATTCAGCGGCAATTGTGGTTTCTTTTTCTTTTAACTCTTTGATTTTTTTCTCAATTTCTTCTTTGGCTTCACCACTGACGTCTGCAGCCTTTTCGATTAATTGTTCTATTTTAGTACCTATATCCTGAAGAAGGCTTTCCACTTCTTCAAAGCTATTTCTTTTAGCCGCCATAATTCAATCGTTTTAAATTTACCCCAATTTACAAATGTTATCCGAGATAATCAGCAAAATAGAAAAGACAAGCCTCTTAAAGCAAAAGCTTTTTGGGCAAGTATCCGAATTCTTTGCCCAACTGGAGGCGACCTGTCGGGAAGTTGCATTAGAACTTCAAAAAGAATCCAAAAATGTCCCAATCCCAATCAAGATTGAAAAAATAAACGATTATGAATTTCTGTTCAGGGTGGGTGGGGATGTACTGGTTTTTATTCTTCAAAGCAATATTGTCAGGCTTTCGGATGACGCCTACATCAGCAAATCAAAATATTTGAAACACGATGTATCACTGAGGTATTTTGGTCAAGTCTTGATTTACAATTTTTTGGCAGACACCCTGACTTATGGAAGATTGGATGATCCTGGATACTTAATCAGCAGGGTTTTGATCAATAGGGAAAACCACTTCTTCTTGGAAGGTGACAGGAAAATTGTATTTGAATTTCCAGAACTTAAAGAAAACCCGATTACCAAAGAAAAAAACAGAAAGCTCGTTGAGAGCCTGATCCTTTCCGCCCTTAACAACGACCTGCTTGCCCCAAACTTCAATGACATCATGTTGATCAGCTACCATCAAAAGCTGGAACACACTTCAAGTATGGGAAACCCCAAGAAAATCGGTTTTGACTTCTTTGCAAAAAACAGGGAATAGCACCGGGGAAATTGCTTACAACAATTTCAAGTGGGAAATTACGAGGGTTGTCCAATTTGATGGGATGGTCTGAGGGGACACATACCAAAGTGATTAAGTCCAAGCCCTAGAGGTTTTTTTGGATAAAAGCGATTTCCCTGGGAATAGCAAAGCCTAATCCTCTACAGCCTCATTGTTTTGGGTCTGCTTTTCATAGAGTTCTGCATAGACTCCCTTTGAATCCATCAGGTATTCATGTGTACCCTGCTCCACCAGCTTGCCATCATCCAACACAATGATCTTATCCGCAAGCTTGGCGGAAGATACCCTGTGGGAAATGATAATGGAAGTACGGTCAACCATGATTTTTTTCAAGGCATTGAGGATCGAGTTTTCAGTTTTGGTATCCACAGCAGACAAGCAATCATCCAAGAGCAAAATGCTTGGCTCTTTGGCTATAGCCCTAGCGATAGACACTCTTTGCTTTTGGCCGCCAGAGAGGGTTATTCCTCTTTCACCCAACTTCGTCTCAAACCCCTTTGGAAAATCTTTGATGTTTTCATATACATCAGCATCTTTTGCTGCTTTTTCGACTATCCCTTGCGGTATTTCGTCCAATCCAAAACCAATATTGTTGGCAATGGTATCGCTAAAAAGAAACACATCCTGTGGTACAAAGCCTATCTGCTTCCTCAATGAGGCAATATCATAAGCCTCAATTTTCCTATCGTCTATCCTGATTTGCCCGGCTGTGACATCATACATTCTCATAAGCAGGTTTGCGATCGTAGATTTCCCCGAGCCGGTAGTCCCAATGATCGCAAGACTTTCTCCTGCCTGTATGCTGAATGAAACGTTTTCCAATGCCTTGATTCCTGATTCAGGATAAACAAAAGACACATTTTCGACATGGATATTCCCTTTGATCGATGTATCGAGGTTTTCTGTACTGACGATGTCATTTTTCTCATCCAAGAACTCATTGATCCTGGTCTGTGATGCTGCTGCCCTTTGGATAATACTGGTCACCCAACCCAATGAAGTGACTGGCCAAGTCAATATGTTCACATAAAGGATAAATTCTGCAATAACACCATAGCCAATGGTGCCATCGATCACTTGCATACCTCCAATATAGACAGTCAGAATGGTACTGACCCCTATCAAAGCCATGATCAAAGGAAAGAAAAGTGACTGCACCATGGTGAGACGGATGGATTTATCCTTGTAGTCTTCACTTGCTTTTCTAAAATCATTCGCACTGTCATCTTCCCTCACAAAAGCTTTTAGGACTCTTATTCCCGAAAAAGACTCTTGGACAAATGTACTCAGCCCAGACAGGCTGCGCTGGATTTTCTCAGAGCGCTCATTGATGAGATTATTGACAAAATAGATGCTGATGGAAAGTACTGGGAGTGGCAATAAAGAATAAATGGTCAGCTCTACATTTACACTAAGCATATAGCCAATTACCAAAGGAAAAAGAACGATGAGGTTTAGCCCATACATGATTGCGGGACCAAGATACATCCTTACCCTACTCACGTCTTCGGTGATTCTTGCCATCAGATCCCCCGTGCTGTTTTTCCTGTAAAAACTGAGGGGAAGTTTTTGGTAATGGTCAAAAATCTCATTTTTCATATCAAACTCAATCAATCTAGACATGATGATGATCGTCTGTCTGATCAGAAAAAGGAAGAAGCCCCTGAGTAAGGCCATGGCCAATATCAAAACTCCGAAAATAAATATGAATTTCAGGAAAGATGACCGGGCAATCACACTCAATTCACCCTCACTAAACACCTGATAATAAGCAAAACTCTCCACAACATAATCTATTGCGATTCTTACAAGTTGGGCAGGAATAATTACAAATATGTTGGAAATGATAGTAAATAAGATTCCCAACAAGAGGTACCCCTTATATTTTAACAAATATTTATTTAAGCGCCAAAGTGGTTTCACAAAATAAAAACTTTTAAATCTCTTGATTTCTTTTATTTAACTCTTTTAATTGCGTTGGTAAAGCCCGAGAAAAATATATAATTTTGCAACGGAGTTTTTACTTCACATCAATCCCAAATATAACACAATAAAAATTTCCAAGTTCAAATGGTAGAGATTAATACTGGGGAAAAAGTTAGAGAAGGATCAATCTACGGACAGATCACTTCCTTAGGTCATGAGCAATTGGTCATCTGCTATGATGAACCAACAGGCCTGAAAGCCATAATTGGCATTCACAACACCGTTTTAGGTCCAGCTTTGGGTGGGACTAGAATGTGGAATTATGCATCAGAGGCTGAAGCCATCACCGATGTCCTAAGACTATCAAGGGGCATGACATTCAAGGCTGCCATTTCAGGCTTGAATCTAGGTGGTGGAAAGGCTGTAATCATTGGAGATCCTAGGCAAAAAAACGAAGCATTCCTTAGAAGATTCGGGAGATTTGTGGACAGCTTGGGCGGAAGGTACATTACTGCCGAAGACGTCAATATGAAGACCAGCGATATGGAGTATATCGCCATGGAAACCAAATATGTCACAGGCCTTCCCGAAGTACGTGGTGGAGGTGGGGATCCTTCCCCTGTGACTGCCTATGGCACTTATCTTGGGATGAAAGCCGCTGCAAAAAAAGCCTATGGGGCAGATTCACTGACCGGTAAGCGTGTGCTTGTACAAGGTATCGGCCAAGTCGGCAAATACTTGGTATCCCATCTGATCAAGGAGAATGCCGAAGTCTTCATTACCGACATCTTTGAAGACAAAGTATTGGAGGTGGCAAAATCAACCGGGGCTACTCCGATTGACCCGAATATGGTTTATGATTTTGACATGGATATATACTCTCCATGTGCCTTGGGAGCGACGATCAATGACGACACGATCGACAGGTTAAAATGTCAGGTTGTAGCAGGTGGCGCAAACAACCAGCTGAAAGACGAGGAGAGGCATGGAAAAATCCTTTTGGAAAAAGGGGTGATCTACGCACCTGATTTCTTGATCAACTCTGGAGGCTTGATCAATGTCTGTGCTGAGTTTATGGGTGGGTACAATAGAGAGTCCACTTATCGGCATGCAGAAAAAATCTATGACATCACCTCTGCGATCTTAGACAAATCAGCGATAGAAAATATCCCTTCGCAGCAAGCCGCAATAGAAATGGCTTGGAACAGAATAGAAGCTATGGGAAGAGTAAAACTCTCCTATTGATATAGTAAAAACAAAATATCCACCTGATTGAGCCAAAAACATAGCAAAATCAGGTGGTATTTTGTAATTTTGGTGGCAATAGACCAGACCATCACAAAACCTTTGTCTAAAACATTTATATTTACGTTCTTTAAAATCAGGTATGTTAAACAGAAGAATTCTCAGGGTTAAGGCTTTTCAAAATCTCTATGCATATGAATTGTGCAAAGCCTCAAATTTCAATCTCGCAAAAGATCAAATTAAAGTGGCTTTTCTTCCTGATTTGAACAGTATGGAGACCCAGGATAAAGTGCAGCTAAAAAAAGATGCAGAAATCTGTACCTCCCTTTTCTCTACCAACCTGAATAGCAAAACCCTGATTTCCCAACAAGACGTCAGTACAAAAATAAAGTCTGAGGCAATCAAAGCCATCAATGCTTACCACAAGGCAAACGATAAGGACTATGATTTTTTATTGAAAAACATGATCAGTTCGGCTGAACTTATCCCCCAACTCTATCTCAACTCCATCCAACTTCTGATCGCTTTTGCGGAGCATGTCGAAAAAGAGGCAGAGAGAAAAAGAAAACTCTCTACAGAACAAGTAGTATCTGCAAGTGGCGAACTTAACTTTGCCAAGAACGTTATTTTAAAAAAGTTGAAGTCCTTACCCGAATTTGAGACTGCAATCATCCGTCATGATGCCTTATTGGACGACTTGGAATTGGAGATCAAAGATTGGTTTAGACAATATGTCAAACCTTCTGAGCAATACCAAGAATACATCAAAATCGCACAACCAAGCAGGGAAGATGATTTCAACATCTTGGAAAGCATCCTAAAGAAAATCATTTTCAAGAATGAAGTCATTTTGAATTTCTTCTCTGAAAAAGACATGAATTGGACAGAAAACAAATCTGTCGTGAGAAGTCTTGCCGGCAAAGTGGTCAAAAATGTATACGAACAACTTGAAGAAGGTGCAGAATTGCTACCGGAAATTGCCATGAACTGGGAAGATGACAAGGAATTCTTCCAAAATATCTTTAACTTGACGATCGAAAACGAAGATCTCAACAAAGAATTGATTGCCAAAAAAACCCAAAACTGGGATATTGAGAGGATTGCATTTACTGATAAGATTATCATGTCAATGGCAATCACAGAAATGAAGAATTTCCCAAGTATTCCAGTGAAAGTAAGTATCAACGAATACATAGATATTTCCAAAACTTACAGTACACCCAAAAGCAAGCAATTTGTAAACGGCTTGTTGGATGTGCTCTCCAAAGAGATGATGGAAAATGGTGAGATCAAGAAAAGTGGTAGAGGTCTATTGGATAACAAATAACAATAAAACAATGAGTAAAAGCAGTAACAAATGGTTCACATTTATAGCTGGAGCCGGCATAGGTGCAGCTTTGGGGATTCTATTTGCCCCAGATTCAGGTAAAAACACCCGAGATAAACTGTCTTACCAATTATCGAGATATAAGGACGAGCTAGAGGAACTTATCAAAGACCTCAAGGAAGGCAAGAACATGCCTTTCAACGAAGCTAAATCCGAAGGCAACAAGGTGATCAGCGATGCCAAGAACAAAGCCGAGAACCTTCTGAGCGATGTCAACAAATTGATCGAGCAAATTAATCAAGACGCAAATTAATTCAATTCATTCATGAAGTATTTTAATCTTCCATTCATGTTGGCTATTGGAGCTATTGCTTTTTCCAGCTGTAGCAATAACGACCAATCTGAAAAAATAGCGGAGCTTGAGCAGAAGATTGCCCAAATGGAAACTATACCGGCTGTCCCTGCAAATGCCCAATCTACAACTGCTGCTGACCCTTCTACTTTGGGGAAATTCAAGTTTGAAGAACTTGAATTTGATTTTGGTACGATTGCAGAAGGCAAAACAGTTGAGCATGTATTCAACTTTGTCAATGACGGACAAGCCCCGTTGGTAATCTCCAACGTAACGGCATCTTGCGGATGTACTACCCCAGATTACTCTAAGACACCTGTGAAACCTGGAGAATCGGGATTCATAAAAGTTTCATTCAACTCCTCCGGCAAACCTGGCACGCAAGCGCCAACGGTATCTATACAAGCCAACACCAGTCCAAGCGTAAATAGATTGAGACTAAAAGGAAATGTAACACCTAAAACAACAGCAAAAGCTACAGGACAATTAGGTCCTGTTAAAAAGTAATTATGAACAACTTTATTTTATTGCAAGCAGAAGGTGCAGGAAGCGGCATCATGGGTCAGGTATTCTTATTTGGATCCATCATCTTGATCATGTATTTCTTCATGATCAGGCCACAACAAAAAAAACAAAAGGATGCCAAAAAATTCCTTGAAGAAATCAAAAAAGGGGACAATGTAGTAACCATCGGTGGCCTTCATGGCAAGATATATGCTATCGATAGTGACACCATCACATTGGATCTTGACAAAGGTTTCAAAATAAAAGTTGAAAAGTCCGCTATCTCCTTGGACTTCACCAAAAGAGCTAACGGAACAAAATAAATTGTCCCTTGACGAAGCTAAAAAAATTCTTTTCTACAGCCAACCCCAGAAAAGTTGCAAATATGAAAGTGGTAGCCCTGTGTTTTCTCGCAGCTGCCACTTTCTGGTTTTTAAATGCCCTCAACAAGGACAACTACAATACTGTTGTGGACTATCCGATCGATATTATTTTTGACACGGAAGAGTTTATGGCAGTAGAGCAGCTTCCAAAAAAAATCAAAATTGAAATCAATGGAAACGGATGGGATCTTTTAAGGAAGTATTTCAACATCAATGAAACGCCTTTCTTGATCGAAATCAATAATCCAGCGACAAAAAACTACATCCTGACATCAGAAGTCAGAAGGAGCCTTGCCGAAAATATCAGCCCAACAACGCTGGTATCGATGGTTTCCGACACCATTCGCTTCAAAATCGACAAAATTGTCACCAGAAAGATCAAAATCGAGATTGACACGGCCTCCTTTTCTTTGGCCAACAACTTTAGGATTGAAGGCGACATTGACATTGATCCAATCACTGTCGATCTAAAAGGGCCGACTTCCGCACACGAAAAACTTGATGGTTCATTGAAGATTAAGCTCAATGAAGAAAAAATCAACAAAAATTTCAACAAGATCATTCCTATTGAAATCCCAGGAGACCTCTCGGACTTCTTACAGCTACGAGACGAAAGCGTGCATATCAAGTTTGGGGTAATACAGTTTCTAGAAGGAAACAAAAGGCTTCGAATCAATAAATCCAACTTTCCCGACAATGTCAGCCTCTTGCAGGAACCAAACAATATCATGATGCATTATCTGATCGACGAAAGGAAAGTGGACGAACTCAAAAATTTTGATTTTGAAGCTGTTTTGAATTACAACAACAGAAACAAACAAGACAGCACGATCAGCGTAGTCGTGAGCCCTAGGCCTTCGGTATTGGAAAATGTACGTTTGGAACCTTCAACTTTCAGGTTGAAATATGACTAAGAACCCACTTTTGATAGGCATTACCGGAGGAATAGGTTCTGGAAAATCTACCGTTGCCAAAATCTTCTCCATTCTTGGCATCCCCATCTATGCTGCCGATGATAGGGCAAAATGGCTCATGGCAAATAACCCAGAACTTAAAGGAAAAATCCAGCAAGCATTTGGAAAAGAATCCTATACAGAAGATGGTAATCTAAACAGAGGGTTTCTTGCTTCTACAGTTTTTGGAGATGAAGAAAAGACAAAGATCATCAACAACCTTGTACATCCAGCAGTAAAGGCTGATTTCGAAAATTGGGCTTCTTCCCAAAACAGCCCATATGTACTCAAGGAAGCTGCTTTGCTTTTTGAAACCGGCTCATACAAAGAGTTGGATAAAATAATCACCGTGAGTTCCCCACTCCGGATCAGGATCAATAGGGTGCTTTTGAGAGATCCCCATAGAAATGAAGCCCAACTCAATGCAATCATTGACCAACAAATGTCTGATGAAGAAAAAATCCAAGGAAGTGATTTTGTAGTTAAAAACATAGACACCAAACTACTCATCCCCCAAGTACTTCAGATACATCAAAAACTTATTGCATTGGCGAATCAGGGCAAGTAGACCGAATACTCAGGATTGGGAAATGCAACGTGAAGTCGCTGATCGAAATCGGGGTAAGAGACTGAAATAAAAAAGGAATATGCTTTTAGCTGAATGTCTTAAAAGAACACTTCCCATTTCTAACATTTCAAAAGGAAGAAATTCTAGTTCTATTTATTAAGAGGTCAAATGTACATTCGATTTTCTATTGGAACTGATTCATCACAGCAGACATAGCCGGGGTTTAATGCTCTATTTTAAGACTGATTTGGTCAAGGTAAAATTTCATCCTGGTATGATCCCTGTTCAGGAAATCAATTTTATCAATTTTATCGTGCTTATGATTATAGAACACTTCCACATACTCATTTCCAAGAAGGTATAAATTCACTTTGTGCGCATAGTATCTGATCGCAACCACAAAAGTACCATCTACATACAGCTTCTGGATCTTCTTTTGCAAAGTAAGTCTTTTGAAATCTTCTCTACTCATTTGATAACTTGGCTAACTCCATTTCTGATGCAATATACCCAAAAGCAGACCAATATCCAGTATTCAGCACATTTTGAAAAATGGACTTTGCCTTGACAGTATCACCTTGGGTAAGGTAATAATTTCCCAAACCATAGCCTTGGGTTACATATTGGAGCTTTTGATCTGAGGCATTGGCATCCACATCCAGTAATTCTTCTGGATTTATCTCTCCTTTGTACATCAATATCCTTTTGAAGTAAGCTTCATTCTCTATTATATCCAATCCTTTTTTGATTGGCTTGATCAAGTCATTCGCTTCATCTTCTCTCCCCAATTTCATTAAAGTCATATAGTACCAATCCATGGTGGCGATTTTGAGATCATCATTGACAGATACTTCCAAACAGTTTTTGTATGCTTCCAATGCCTCTTCCCATTCCCCTTTCAGATAATGGGCCAATCCCAAATGATACCACACATTAAACTGCACATTCGACAGGGGAATATTGAGCTTGTTAGGCATTCCATCCTGTTCGGTTTGGATCACTGAACCATTCATAAGTAAAGCAGCTTTCTCAAAATCTTCAATAGCCTCATCAAATTTCCTGATGGAAATATACCTATGCCCTCTATGTCTCAAGGGCTCGAACGCTTCGGGATATTCAGAAACTGCTTTGGTAAATGTCCTAATTGCCAAATCAAATCTCCCCAAGTAAGCCTCCCTCCTACCTATCCAAATCAAGTTTTCCAAGTTTGACTGTTCCAAGTAAGCTTCTTCGGCATCTTCAAGCGCCTTCATCTGGGGCTTCTGTGCTATTGAATCGATTTTTGTAAAAAGGGAATCCCCTTTTAGACTAAATGCCTGGAAAACATTTTCATTATGGACAATAAAATTATTCTGCGTCTTCTTTTTGACTACAGTTGTTCCTTCACAAGCATACAAAACTGGGAACATCAACAAAAATAAATTTATTTTCCAATTCATATTTATAGGCTTTCTTAGCGTTAAAACTTTGAAACGTTAACATTGGTACGTATAATTGAATTTAAATAGTTTTCGGAGAAAATGAATACAAAACCAAGAAAATTTTACACCATTAAAAATATATTCATTTTTATACTGCTTTTAGCATCATTCCAATTATCTTCTTGTTCTTCAACCAAAAAAATCAGAAGACAAAATATCAGCCAAGTGGTGGATACAGCCAAATCATACAGGGGTACTCCCTATAGATACGGAGGGACGACCCGATCTGGGATTGACTGCTCGGCATTGATCTACCATTCCTTTGCCAGCGTTGGTGTCACCATGCCACGAACATCAGAGCAACAGAGTAAAATCGGCAGAAAGGTATCTGGCAATAAATTGGAAAAGGGCGATGTGGTCTTCTTCGCAACCGGAAAAAAGAAAAGACAAGTCACCCACGCAGGAATTGTCACAGGAAACAACAGAGGACAGGTACTTTTTATCCATTCCTCAACTTCCCTTGGAGTAACAGAAGATAATCTGAATAACAAGTATTGGTCAAAAGCATATTTGTTTGGAAGAAGGGTTTTTTGATCAAAAAAAGCAACAAATTCACCCCAAATAACATTCAACAGTGTCTAGGGACATACCTCAACATTTTTTGAAAGACTCTATGCAAATGCTTTTGCCCCAAACCCCTTCAAGGGTTTGCCATGAAAAGATTGTACCCCCACGAAGCTGGGATATTTAGGGTCTGCTTAAAAACACAAAACCAATTGGTAATGTATAGATTAGTTTATATAATCAATGATCTTGCGCAGGGTTTTTTAGCAAATGAACGCAAAAACCTTGCAGTATATTGACTTTGTTTTGTTAGCCAGCTTCACGCAAACTACTTCCTTGGCTTCAGTTCGCAGTATATTTATACAGCTTCACTTCGCCAACTCGTATCTTACGCAAATCTGACTTTTTCAGCAGACCCTATTTACTTTCAAATAGATTAACCCTTGATGGGTTTGAACCTTAAGATTTGTTAAAGGTGATTTCCCTGACATACGAATAAGGTGATATTCATTAGAATAATTAAGGTTTGTGATAAAAAGCCAGGCAAATGCTGATTTAATTTCCAAACATCCTTTGGTATTAAGCTTTTATAATTAATTTTGCACTCAAATTAAAAAAGCGTCATTCCCTTTTTACATCAACACATAAAAATGGCAAATCTTGGTAAAATAACTCAGGTAATTGGTCCAGTAGTGGATATCTCTTTTGAAGGAGGTAAATTACCTAACATCCTCGATGCACTTGAAATAACCAAAGAAAACGGTCAAAAAGTAATCTTGGAAGTTCAACAGCACTTGGGTGAAGACAGAGTAAGAACTATTGCAATGGATTCCTCGGAAGGAATGGTAAGAGGCATGGTAGCAACCGATCTAGGTGCACCTATCTCTGTACCTACCGGTGAAGGCATCAAAGGTCGTCTTTTCAACGTAGTTGGAGAGGCTATCGATGGTCTTCCACAACTTCCTGAAGGAAAAAGACTTCCTATTCACAGGTCTGCTCCTAAGTTTGAAGATCTTTCTACAGCGACTGAAGTCCTTTATACTGGGATCAAAGTTATTGACTTGATCGAACCATATGCAAAAGGTGGTAAAATTGGTCTTTTTGGTGGTGCCGGTGTTGGTAAAACTGTATTGATCCAAGAATTGATCAACAACATCGCCAAAGCATATTCAGGCCTTTCTGTATTTGCTGGTGTTGGTGAAAGAACACGTGAAGGTAATGACCTTTTGAGAGAGATGATCGAATCTGGTATCGTTACTTATGGTGATGATTTTGTACACTCTTTGGAAACTGAAGGTGGATGGGATCTATCCAAAGTAGATTTGAAGAAATTGGAAGAGTCTAAAGCAACATTCGTCTTTGGTCAAATGAACGAGCCTCCTGGGGCACGTGCAAGAGTAGCCTTGACAGGATTGACTTTGGCTGAATATTATAGAGATGGTGAAGGTGATGGTGCAGGTAAGGATATCCTATTCTTTATTGACAACATCTTTAGATTTACACAGGCAGGTTCTGAAGTGTCTGCACTTCTTGGACGTATGCCATCTGCGGTAGGTTACCAGCCAACATTGGCAACTGAAATGGGTACCATGCAGGAGCGTATTACGTCTACTAAAAACGGTTCGATTACATCAGTTCAGGCAGTATATGTACCAGCGGATGATTTGACCGATCCAGCTCCAGCTACTACATTTGCCCACTTGGATGCGACTACTGTACTTTCCAGAAAGATCGCAGAATTGGGTATCTATCCAGCTGTAGATCCTTTGGATTCTACTTCTAGAATCCTCTCTCCAGAGATTCTTGGAGACGAGCATTACGGATGTACCCAAAGAGTAAAAGAAATCCTACAGAGATACAAAGAACTTCAGGATATCATCGCCATCTTGGGTATGGAAGAACTTTCCGAGGAAGATAAATTGGTTGTTCACAGAGCTAGAAGGGTTCAGAGATTCTTGTCTCAGCCATTCCACGTGGCAGAGCAGTTTACTGGCCTGAAAGGCGTATTGGTTGATATCAAAGATACCATCAAAGGATTCAACATGATCATGGATGGTGAATTGGATCACTTGCCAGAAGCAGCGTTCAACTTGGTAGGTAGCATCGAAGATGCCATCGCCAAAGGAGAAAAGATGCTTGCCGAAGTAAAATAAGTGACTAGAAATCAGTTGTTAGTTATCAGTCTTGGAAAAACAACACTACTAATAACCCAATAACTATTCACTCAATAACTAAAACAAAGATGCAACTAGAGATCGTAACACCAGACAAAAAAGTATTTCAGGGAGAAGTCTCTGAGGCAAGCTTTCCGGGAGCGAACGGTGCTTTTCAGGTATTGAAAAACCATGCGCCGATTGTCTCTGCTTTGGCAAAAGGAACAGTTTCCTTTACCACCAAAGACGGCAAGCAAAGCATGATCGTAGATGGTGGTGTTGTAGAAGTAAAGGACAACAATATCGTTCTACTTGCTGAAAAGGTACTTTAAGAATACACAAAGTATATTTTGATAATAAAAAAGCCCGGCAATCGTCGGGCTTTTTGGTTTATAAGAAATATAGATTCGCTCAAAGCATATATATCTAGCCAATACTTTTTAAACCGAATAAAATTCCCTACCTTTGCAACCCTGAAAGGAGGTGTAAACATATGATCATAGTCAACGTAAAAGAAAACGAATCTATCGAGAAAGCGCTTAAGCGTTTCAAAAAGAAATTTGATAGAACAGGTGCTGTAAGAGAACTTAGAGCAAGACAACATTTTGTAAAACCTTCTGTAAAAAACAGAGAGCAGAGAATCAAAGCTGCCTACAAGCAAATGTTACAAACTGAAGAAGCTAAATAATATTATTTATTGTTTGCTATCTTTTTGAGATACACTCAATTGGCGCATCTACCGAAAGTGGATGCGCTTTTTTTGTTATTAACATTTCTTAAGCCAGACACTTGGCATTTCAATCCACAATACCTTAGTTTAGTACACACTTAAACTATTGTTATGAAGACCTCTATTTTCACACTTCTTATATTTGCTGTCATTTCTTGCTCTCCACAATCAAGTAGCAATCCTGAAGAAATAAATCACACATCTTTCGCCTCTTCATTGGATTCGATGATGAAATTGGATCAAGGATTCAGAAAACAAATCAGCGAGGCCATGAAATCCAACCTCTCTCTTCCAACCAGCATATATCAGGAAATGGAAAAAGTGGACTCCTCAAATCAGGCTTGGCTCAAAATAAAACTTGAGAAAAATGGTTGGCCTGAAAAAAGCAAAATAGGGGAAAAAGCGGCACGAGCTGTCTTTTTGTTAATCCAACACGCCGACCTTCCAGATATTGAGACATATTATCCGCAACTACAATCATTGGCTGATATGGGGAAGCAAGTAAAATCCATGCAGCCATGATGCTGGATAGAATACTGATGTATCAAGGAAAAAAACAAGTTTTTGGCACACAAGCAAGCAGCTTGCTTCGTGAAGATGGGTCTTGGGTAATTTGGCCTGTAGAAAACCCCGAATCGGTAGATACAAGAAGAAAGGAAGCCGGATTCACTAATTCCGTAACAGAATCTGCAGACTCTATGGACGCTATTTACAATCCAGAAGAAGCACTACCAAAAAATGAATAGCTCTTGCTCGTACACAAAAGCCATCACTCCTCACAGGGTACTGCTGATCAAAATATTTCAACTTTATATCTACCCTATTTCCACCCTATTCCTACTATATTTCCATTATACATCTTCGATATCCCCACAGTATTTCAACCATATTTCTATAATATTTCATTTAAAATAATTAACTTGAAATATCAGAAAGATCATACATGATAGAATCCTTCATCAATTTCTTAGAGTACGAAAAAAGGGCGAGTAGGCACACCGTTATCGCCTATGAGAAGGATCTGGAACAGTTTCAGGAGTTCTGTAGTATTTCCTTCGAAAAGGATGATATCACCTTTGCGGAACATGCCGAATTGAGGGCTTGGATCATCGATCTAGTCGAACAAAATCTAAGTGCTACTTCCATCAACCGAAAAATCGCCACACTCAGATCATTTTACAAATTCCTCCTTCGGTCAGGGGAAATCAAGAAAGATCCAACATACAAGCTCAAAGCTCTCAAAACCCCGAAAAGACTCCCTGAATTTGTGCAGGAAGAATCCATTGACAAGATCATGGAAGCAGCTATTTATGAGCAGGATTTTGATGGACAAAGAGACCGGATGGTGATGGAATTCCTTTACCTGACAGGAGTTCGGCTCTCCGAGCTTTTGGAACTCCGGTGGAAAGACCTCAACCTTCACGAAGACTATGTCAAGGTGGTCGGAAAAAGAAAAAAAGAAAGAATAATCCCGATCACAACCAACCTAAAAAAGAATATAATTTCGTACAAAAAAGTATTTGAAGAAACATTTCATTTTCTAAACGAGAGTGATTACTTTATCGTTACAAATACAAGAGACCCTGCATATCCTATGAAGATATACCGCATTGTAAGACATTATTTAGATCTTTTTGCGCAGACTTCCAAAAGAAGTCCACATATACTTAGGCATACCTTTGCAACCCACCTTCTCAACAAAGGAGCTGACCTAAATGCTGTCAAAGACCTGCTAGGTCATGCAAACTTGGCGGCGACACAGGTCTACACCCACAATTCCATGGAAAAACTCAAGGCTGTGTTTGAACAGGCACATCCGAAAGCGTAATATAAGTTTAACTTTAAACAAATACCGTTATGAAACTTCAAATGCATTCTATCCACTTCGATGCTGATCGTAAGCTAACCGATTTTATTCAAAGGAAAGCTGATAAACTAGATACTTTCTACGATCGCATTATTGACGGTGAAGTATTTATGAGACTGGATAAAAACGAGAAAAACGCCAATAAAATCATTGAAATAAAACTGAATGTACCCGGGAAACAACTTTTTGCAAAAAACCAAAGCGACTCCTTTGAAGCTGCCGCCGATGAAGCAGTGGAAGGCTTGAGAAGACAGATAAAAAAATTCAAGGAAAAAGTGGTTTTGGCAAACCAATAAAAACCCAAAAACACACAAAAGGCCTTTCCATGATGGAAAGGCCTTCATTTTTTAGCATATTTGCAGGCCAAAGCTGATCAAATGAAAACCGCCTCACACTATCGAAAACTCACCTTAAGTATTCTAGCCCTGGTAGCTATATTCAAACTTATCTATTTTTATTTTTCCAACCACAGCATTTTCACAGAAGAAGCCCAATATTGGCTCTGGTCAAAACACCTAGATTGGAACTATTATTCCAAACCCTTGATGATTGCAGTTTATAATTTCTTAAGCAGCAGCATTTTTGGAGACACCGAATTTGCCATCAAATTCAATGCGGTATTGTTTAGCTCCCTAACCGCATGGGTTGTTTTTGAATTTGCGTTGGCTATTTATCAAAAGGGAAAGATAGCTTTTTGGGCTTGTTTGATGCTGCTGGTCATGCCATTTTTCCATCTTGGGTCTATTTTCCATACGACGGATTCCTCCCTGTATTTCTTTTGGATTCTAGGGATATTTTGGATTTGGAATGCCCTGCAATCAGACAAAGCTTCCTGGTGGATCTTGGCAGGTATAGCCACGGTATTTGGTATTCTCTCCAAAAACATCATGGTTTTGACCTTGCCGACTTTAGCAATTTATATCTTAATGACTGACCCAAAAAGGCTCTTTACCAAAGGCCCTTGGATCTACGTATTGGTCTCTTTGCTCTCACTCATCCCCATAGTCATCTGGAACCTTCAAAATGACTTTGTCACCTTCAAACATGTAGGGACTTTGGGAGGAGTCGAAGGAGCAAAGAGTAGCTTCGACATCATTCAATCCCTCAAATACATCGGTGAATTTCTAGGAGGACAGCTTGGTTTTCTCTCTCCGTTTTTCATCCCAATCCTATGGGTTAGTCTCAGAAAAACAACATTCAAGAACAATCCAAGAGCATTGTACCTAATACTTCCTACCATAGTCGTTTGGGCGTTGTTTTTTGCCATGTCCATCTTCAAGAACGTCAATGTCAACTGGCCTGCATTCGGTATGCTAACACTTCCAATAATCATGGCGCACTACTTGGACAGCACAACAATAAAATGGCAAAAATACGCCCTGACTTCCAGTATTTTGACTGGATCAACCTTACTTATCCTCTTTTTTCCTGCACCCTTCGATGCCGTAGGATTCAAAAAAATATTAAAGCCTTCCAAAGACCCCATGAACAGGCTTGCTGGATACAGTGAAATGGGACATAGGATAGATTTCCTTAAAGACAGCCTGCAATTGGAAAAATCATTCATCTTCAGCGACAGCTACCACACTTCTTCCGAAATGGCATTTTACACCCAAGACAATCCCCAAACCTACAACATCAATTTAGGTAGAAGAAAAAACCAATTTGACCTTTGGCCTGGAATCGGTCAATTTGAAGGAAAAGGATATGCTGGAATCTACATCACACGGGAACCTGCAATTCAAGAAACTGTTACATCAGGGTTTGACCAACTCCTGTTGGAAGAAAAGTTTCATACAATCTATAGAGGGGACACTGTCAAGACATACATCTTAGCCATATTCCAAAACCTTAACCACATTGAAGAGATAGAGACGAATTATTATTGAGGAAAATTTGGCAACCTGAAAATATGCAAGTAGCAAAATATCTATTAAAACATTGCGGACAACTGTCAACAAACAGAAGCAAGGCATTCGCATTTAGCCAACAAACCCTCCCAGCTTTCACAACCTTGGCCTGTGTCCCCACAGGTCAAATGACACACATCTAAAAAGGTCATTCTTAAGAGGCTTCTCGTGTTGAAACGGTCAAATCCCCCCTTATAATAACCCCTTCAAATCAAGTTTAATCAATTTGGCTTTGCCCAATAAAACTTTTTGCCATATTTCATTTTTACTTCTTCGGCATTTCCATCCCACAAAGCAGCAAACATCTCGGAAATATACTTTGCATCCCAATTGAGTGCTGCCAATTGAATCTCGTATTTGTCAGAGGGTAATTTATCAAGGTATTTTTCTTCCAAAATCAGGTAATCAAAATCCCCAAAGCGCTCTGGAAAATTCACCTCATCCAAACCCACCATTCTGAAATCAGGTCCCAGCCCAATCCTGATCTTGCTGCCGGCATGCAAATGTCCCAAATACCCGATCTGACTTCCTTTGGCAAGCTCTTGTTCTTCAGCATAGCCCTTGACCAATTGACCGACATCGGGAAGTGATATTTGGTAAGTAGAAATACTTGCTCCAAAAAACAACAACAAGATACTAAAGGAAATCAAAGCTGGTAATTTAGATATAGCTTTACGCTGCGAAACCATATAAACAATCACTGCCAAATCAAGGAGGATTTGCAACCATATCCAATTGCTTGTCGGCAACATGGCATTGAAAAACACACCAACCAACAGCACAATTAGATTCAAGGCAATGAAGAAAAACAGAACCACCCTCATTGCCCTCACTTTTTCCAAAAAACCATTTTTCACCAAAAGCCAAGCCACCCAAATGGTCGACAAAGGCACAACAGGAAGCAGGTATCTTTCATAAAACTTGGTAACCATTGCCGACATCAACAGGATTGCCACAAGCCATAACACCACAAAACCAGTAAAAGCCTTCTCTTCATAGAAGAGTTTTTTGAAGTTTTTCTGAAATCCTTTCATCCCAAAAAGAAACCATGGAATAAACAAAACGATCATCAAGACAATGGCTAAAAGCAGGTTTTTTGCAATCAGCAGGTAACGGGAAGCTACCCTCACCCCTACTTGATCTTCCACAAAAGAATTCAGATAATCTGCTCCATGTATCCAATACATCGCTACAAACCAATATGAAGCCACTACCAAGCCTACCAAAACAGCAGGAAAGTAAAAAACCCGCTGCACCTTCACCCGCTGCCAGGGATTTACACTTAAGTAAATCAGCCCCAATCCCCCCAAAGCCAATGCAGGCAAACCTTTCACTTCAAATGCCAGCGCCAAACCCAAAAACAATATCCAGCTATACCGCCTGGGCGTATCATTTCCATAACGTATAAAACCAATAAAGCCAAGAGCAGCCATCGCCATAAACATCCCCAAAAGCACATCCGGAATAGATCTGGTCGCACTCATAATCAAAACAGGATAAGAAGCCATGATCAAAGATGAGAGTTGGGCTATCCTAGTATCTTTAAACATCAGCTTGGCCGCCCAATAAACACCCCCTATTGTCATCGCCCCAGCCAAAAGGAAGAAAAACCTGGAAGCAAATGGCGTCACCCCAAACAATTCAAAACCAGCCAAAACAAACCAGTAAGTAAGAATGGGCTTCTTAAACCTGAGCTCCCCATTGCCCAAATAAGCCGTCTGGATATCCCCCGTTTGCATCATCCTCACAGCCGCATCAGTATAATACATCTCATCAGGATAATGCATGTGAAAATCCAATGCAAAAGGTCCCACCAACAAAGTGAAGGCCAGCATGACAAACCAAATGGATAACTTACTTTCTGATTGCATAGTCAAAATTTAGAAACAAAGATAATATTTTCATTTTGCTTGCTGGCTCTTTCCAGAGGTAGATCATTCAAAATAAAACTAAAGAAAGTAGCCAAATCGAAGCATTATTTGCTGTCTCTAAATTAAAACTGTATTTTTGACGAAATAAATTTTCCATGACCAAGCCATTAATTTCTGTTGTAATCACAGTTTACAACGAAGAAGAAAACATCAAGCCTCTCTTGGACGCAACCTATGATGCACTCAAAGAGATCGATTATGAAGTCATTTTGATCGAAGACGGTTCTACTGACAAGACAGTCGCAGAGGTTAAAAAATATGCAAACAGCCGTACGAAGCTGATCATATTCAATAAAAACTACGGGCAAACTACAGCACTTGCGGCAGGAATTGACATGGCAGCTGGTGAATACATTGCCACCATGGATGGTGACCTACAAAACGACCCAACCGACATTCCCGGAATGCTCAAAAAAGCAATCGATGAAGATTGGGACGTCGTAGCAGGGAGAAGAGCCAACCGGAAAGATGGTTTTGTATTGAGAAAATTCCCCAGCAAAATCGCCAACTACATCATCAGACACACCACCAAGGTATACCTGAAGGATTATGGCTGTAGCCTAAGAGTCTACAGGGCACATATCGCCCAAAACATGGGGTTATATGGGGAATTACACAGGTTTATACCCGTCTTAGCCAAGCAAGAAGGTGCCAGCATGACCGAAGTAGATGTGAAACATCACCCTCGAATTCATGGGACCTCCAAATATGGCCTGAGCAGGACTTTCAAGGTAATGGCGGATTTGATCCTCATGCTTTTCTTCCAAAAGTATTTCCAAAGACCCATACATATTTTCGGCACAATGGGACTTTTGTCCTTTTTCATAGGGGTATTGATCAATATTTACCTTCTGATAGTCAAATTAATGGGGGAAAACATTTGGGGCAGACCCATCCTACTTCTTGGATTTATTTTCCTTTTGGGAGGGATCCAATTGATCACTACAGGGATCATCGCCGAGATCATCATCCGAACCTATTTTGAATCCCAAGACAAAAAAACTTACAAAATCAAATCGATCTATCAGGGTGAATAAGAAAACACTGAAATTGATACTCAAGCTAATCCTTACAGGATTAGCTGTTTTTTTGGTCTTCAGAAAAATTGACACAGACCAACTCCTGCTCATCCTTCAATCCATAAGTTGGCGATGGCTTTTGCCTGCATTTCTACTTTTCGCCCTGAGCAAAGTATTCACTGCACTGAGGCTTAACCTCTAT
This sequence comes from Belliella marina, assembly GCF_042682445.1. Classification (NCBI taxonomy): domain Bacteria; kingdom Pseudomonadati; phylum Bacteroidota; class Cytophagia; order Cytophagales; family Cyclobacteriaceae; genus Belliella; species Belliella marina. The sequence continues at coordinate 73,162 of NZ_JBHUHR010000023.1, read as the reverse complement.
TTCAGAAACATTGACCTTTATATCAGCGAAAAGAAAAACATGATCCTTTATGCGATCGGGATGTTTTACAATCTGTTTCTACCGGGCGGGATCGGTGGTGACGGATACAAAGTATACTTACTCCATAAGCATTTCAATACCCCCGTAAAGTCGTTGCTTCAAGCTGTTTTACTCGATAGGCTGGGAGGATTGGTCTCTATCGTACTCATCCTTCTATCCTTGCTTCTGGTAGTTGACATAGACCTGGTCATCATTCAGGATATACCTGTCACCCTTATTGCCATCATTCTATTACTACTCACTCTTCCTAGTTTCTATTTGATCAACAAGTATCTCTTCAAAAGATTTTTACCATCTTTTATCAAAGCAAACAGTCTCTCCCTTCTTGGACAAATCTCACAGATGATCGCTGCCTATTTCATCTTGCTGGCATTGGGAATAGATGAAAAAATCCTGGAATATCAATTTGTCTTTCTTCTTTCCTCCATTGTTGCGGTATTGCCCCTCACCATTGGTGGGGTTGGAGCCAGAGAGCTCGTCTTTATCTATAGCTATGAGTATATCGGAATAGACAAAAATGCAGCTGTTGCATTCAGCCTAATCTTCTTTTTGATCTCAGCAATCACCTCTCTAATTGGTTCTTTTTTGAAAATAGATTTAGAAAATACAAAAAAAGACAAAAACAGCCTTTAAAAGCCAAAACAATAGATTATAGAAATATACAACATTGAAAATTTAAAATACAATTTTAAATTTTCAATGTTGTATAACGTATCAAGCATTGATTTTTTAAAATAAAGATTTAAATTTGCAAGGATGATTTATAGAAGAATAGCGTTGGAACTAGAAGAATTACTTCAAGACTTCCCAGCCGTGTCTATCCTTGGACCGCGGCAGGTAGGAAAAACTACGCTCGCTCAGGAAATCGCTATCAAGTTGGACAAAGAAGCTATTTATTTAGACTTAGAAAGTCCAAGTGACAGGAGCAAACTAGCAGAACCTGAGCAATATTTCGACATGTACAAAGGCAAATTGATCATTTTGGATGAAATCCAGAGAGTGCCTGAGCTCTATCCAATACTTCGAGGGGTCATTGACAAAAGGAGAAAAGAAGGACACAGATACGGTCAATTCCTGATTTTGGGATCCGCTTCCCTAGAGCTGATCAAGCAGTCATCTGAATCATTGGCGGGAAGGATCGCTTATGAAGAACTCTTCGCCCTCAATCTTTTGGAAGTCCAAAAAGAAAACAATCCACTGGAAAGACTGTGGCTAAGAGGTGGCTTTCCCGATAGCTTCTTGGCTAGATCAAATGCAGCAAGCTTGAGATGGAGGAATAATTTCATCACAACCTACCTGGAAAGAGACATTCCGCAAATAGCACAATTTGTCCCGGCAAATAGACTTCGGAGACTTTGGACAATGTTGGCACATCTACAAGGAACCCAACTCAATATGAGTCAGCTTGGTGGCAGTATGGATCTCAGTTCTCCTACCATCAAAAGCTACATCGAATTACTGGAAGACTTGCTTCTACTGAGAAGTATCAGACCTTGGTATAGCAACGTCGGCAAACGCTTGGTGAAAAGCCCCAAAGTATATATCCGAGATTCAGGCTTGGTCCATGCTTTACTGAATATAGGTGAAATGGACGAACTTCTTAGCCATCCTATCTTGGGATTGAGTTGGGAAGGTTTCATCATTGAAAACATCCTTTCCACATTACCAAAGGGAGCTGAATACTGGCATTATAGGACATTCTCTGGTGCAGAAATCGACCTTGTCATCACTTACAAAACCAAGGTGATCGCCATTGAGATCAAAAGGACTATGAGTCCAAAAGTATCAAAAGGATTTGTGATTTCCTGTGAAGATATCAAAGCAACTGACAGATACATTGTATATGGAGGCAGCGAAAGCTTCCCCATCAGCAATGATACCACGGCAATTCCACTTTTACAGTTTCTGGAAATTCTAGATGGACTATAAATTTCCATTTAGAATTTCCCCTTGTCCTCTATACTCACAAAACAATAGTAAACTTAACAACTTATAACTCCTCTATTTTCAAAAAATCCAATTGTAAATAATCCCTGCCAAAACCCCTATCACAATAATCAGAGGGGAAGAGAGCTTTGTAAACTGGAGCAGAAGATAAGTGGCAAAAATTGCGGTCACATTGAATAGATTTGCCTCCAATGGCTCAAAAAGCAAATAAGCGGCAGCTATCAACATACCACAGCTCACCGCATTCACCCCTTCCAAAGCCGCACGGACTGGGCGGTATTTTTTCAATTGATCCCAAAACCTGATCACGAAGAAAATCAAAAATGTCCCCGGTAAGAATATCCCAGCAGCAGCAATGAAACCACCAGTCAACAAACCTGCCACACCGTATTCACGCATTGACAAAGCCCCAACATATGAACTGATACTAAAGGTAGGCCCCGGCATTCCCTGAGAAATAGCATACCCTGTAAGGAATTCTTCGGAAGTAAGGAATTCTTTCAACTCCACAAATTCAGTAAACAAGTAAGGGACCAACACCTGGCCTCCACCAAAAATCAAACTTCCGTTTCTATAGAAATTCTCAAAAAGAAGTATGGATTGGTTCTTTGTCAGGGCCCCCAACACAGCCGCCAAGACCAAGATCCCACCCCAAAGATAAAAGTTAGCCCAAGAGATCACCAATTTCTTATCCCCTTTTTGCCTTGGCTGCTTTCGGTAGTTGAGGGACGTGGTCAGCGCGCCAATCAAAAGCAATATCGGAAAAACATAAGGTGAGTGATAAAAAAAGGAAATGAATGCCGCCATCATCATCAAAACAGTCGCTTCAGATGTCTTGACCATTTTGAAAATAGTTTTTTGCGCAGCATAGATAATAAAACCTATGGCCATTGGCTGGATAAATTTCGCAAAACTCAAGGCTCCAGGGGTATTCTCCTGCAAAAAATCGATCAAAAAAGCAGACGCAATCATCAGTAGCGTACCCGGCAATATCCAGACAAAAAGTGATAAATACGCTAAATTCGGTCCTCCAATCCTGTATCCGATAGCTGAAATTGTCTGCGTAGAAGTCGGTCCGGGAAGAATCTGACAAAGCGCATTCAACTCCCACAATTCTTCTTCAGAAATATAAGCCCTTTTCCTCACCATGATATCCAATACCATGGCGAGAAAAGCTTGTGGCCCACCAAAAGCAGTAACAGAAAGCAGTAACACATCCTTGAGATAAAGATAATATCTTACTTTCTTTACAGACACGATTACTTCTTTAATCCAAGTTCTCGCAAACGCTCGTCCAGAAACTCCCCTGCTGTGGCGTCTGTAAATTGTTTTGGGTTATGCTCGTCAACACAACTTTCAAGACAGGTCAAATCCATCTCAGATCTCGGATGCATAAAAAACGGGATTGAGAACCTACTGGAGTTCATTTTCTCCCTTGGTGGATTCACCACCCTGTGGATAGTCGATTTCAATTTTTTGTTTGTCAATCTCTCCAACATATCCCCCACATTCACCACCACCTGATCCGGAAGTGCCGTGATAGGAATCCACTTCCCATCCTTTCTCAACACCTGCAACCCATCGGCACTTGCCCCCATCAGCAAAGTAATCAGATTGATATCCCCATGCTCAGCTGCCCTTACAGCATCCGCTGGAACTTCATCGGGATTCTCGATTGGGAAATAATGTATTTGCCTCAAAATAGAATTCCCATAGATGACTTTATCTTCAAAATAATCCTCCGGCAATTCCAAGTAAAGGGCAATTGCCCGCAACATATTTTTGCCGGCAGCTTCCAAAGTCTTGTATGTCTCCAATGCAATTTCCTTGAACTCTGGCAACTCCTCAGGCCATACATTCTCCGGATACTCGGCTTTGATTGGATCAGAATCGGGAATATCAGAACGCTCTTGGCCCACATGGTAAAATTCTTTCAAATCCCCTGTATTTCTGCCTTTCGCATGCTCTTTTCCTTTTCCGGTATAGCCTCTTTGGTATCCGATTTCAGGTTTCTCGTGCTTGGCCTTCACCTCATCAGGCAATGTAAAATACCTTTTGATAATATCATAAAGCTTGTCCTGCAATTCTTTGTTGAGCCCATGGTTTTTGATTGCGGCAAAACCTATATTGTTATAAGCCTGTCCCAATTTCGCAACAAAGGCTGCTTTTTTTTCCGCATCTCCGGAAGTGAAATCCGCCAAATCCAGGGATGGGATTTCGTCATATAAAATCTCAGTCATAAGGGTAAAATTTACTTCGAAATATACGGTTTTTTAAGCTAAAATTAAATATCTTTAGTTCACCACCTACCAAAGACTATGAAACATATACATTTTTATGCACTCACCTTACTGGTTTGCACCATATTTTCCTGTGAAACCAGACGAGAAAAAAAAGAGGAAGCAAAACATAAATTGTCCACCGCCGACACACTTACCACTACACCTTCAGAAATCAGCTTTTATTTTTATGAGGAAAAAAACGACTATCCTGATGCAATCTTGGAAATGTTCAGCCCTTTGGGAAACCAGGTTTTCAAACCGGGCAAAGTCCCTTTCGAGTTTAATGTAAAAAACTACCCCTACGGAGAAGGGCTGAGCGGATTTCAATTGAAATTGATCCTCAATTCCAGTGATCCAATTGGCTACAATATGCCTATTTTCCAAAAAGAGCTCAAGGAAGGGACATATCGATCAATTGCCTATCTGGTAGACCAAGAGGGGCTGATGTTAAAAGAATTCGGCAATTATGTCGACAGAGACTTTAGGGTAGGCGACACCAGCCCTTTCCCCTACTCAGAAGAACCCTATATCGCTGTGAATCTACCAACAGACAAACAAACCTACACTTCTGAAGAAGAAGTCACGATAGACTTTTTGGTCTTGGGAGGAGATCTCAAAAAGGACAACCTGAAGGTGATTATCTCAATCGACGACATCAATTATGAAGTAGGACAGGTCACCCCTGTCAGGATAGCTAATTTGCCAAAGGGAGAACACTTCTTATCCATCAGATTGGTCCACAAAGATGGCAAGGAACTGGAAGGTCCCTTCTCAACAGTCCGAAAAAGTGTGGTAATACAATGACCGCCTAACCAAACGGTAAGTTTTGATTTCGTGAAAGCCACAACAAATACGACTTTGCAAAACGTTTTTTCCACAAAATAGAAAGACTCATTTTGAAGAACATCCTTATCTTTGCAGCTATCATTATTTAGAATCAAAGACACATTTTATGTTACTTGTAAATACGATCAGAGATAATTTCGACGCTGTTCTGGAAGGGCTTTTAAAAAGAAATTTCCAACAAGCTGAATCAACTCTCCACCAGGTCATCGAACTAGACAAAAAAAGGAAGGAAACACAGACTGAGCGGGATAATTTGCAAGCAGAATCCAACAATATTTCCAAAGAAATAGGACTCTTGATGCGGGAAGGAAAGAAAGAGGAAGCTGAAAACATCAAATCCAGGACTGTTGAGATAAAAGCCCAAATAAAAGTCCTAGAAGACAGTTTCAATACAATTGAAGAAGAACTGAAGCAAAAACTATACACCCTTCCAAATGTTCCTCACAACTCGGTCCCTGCCGGAAAATCAGCAGAAGACAATGAAATTGTGCTTGAACACGGAACAATCCCCCAACTTCCAGATTCAAAATTGGCACATTGGGATTTGATCAAGAAATACGACATCATCGATTTTGATTTAGGAGTGAAAATCGCCGGTGCAGGATTCCCTGTATATAAAGGCAAAGGCGCAAGACTACAGAGAGCACTCATCAACTTCTTCTTGGATGAAGCCATGAAAGCTGGGTATACGGAAGTCCAACCACCAATCCTTGTCAACGAAGAATCTGGATATGGCACAGGGCAGCTTCCAGACAAAGAAGGACAAATGTACGAGGCGACTGCAGACAAGTTGTTTCTGATCCCTACAGCAGAAGTCCCAATCACAAACCTATATCGTGATGTGATTGTCAACGAGCAGGATTTCCCGATCAAAAATGTGGGCTACACCCCATGTTTCAGAAGGGAAGCCGGTAGCTGGGGAGCACATGTCAGGGGCCTAAACAGACTTCATCAATTTGACAAAGTCGAAATCGTACAAGTTGTCCATCCAGACCAGTCTTATGATATACTCGAAGATATGAGTAGATATGTACAAGGCTTGCTACAGAAACTAGAATTACCATACAGGGTACTTAGACTTTGCGGAGGTGACATGGGATTCACTTCTTCCCTGACATATGATATGGAAGTCTATTCTGCGGCACAGGAAAGGTGGCTGGAAGTAAGTTCTGTCAGCAACTTCGAAAACTACCAGGCAAACAGGCTAAAACTTAGATTCAAAGGGAGTGACAAAAAGACACATTTGGCACACACCCTGAACGGATCAGCATTGGCCCTACCAAGAATAGTCGCATCCATTTTGGAAAACAACCAAACCGCAGATGGTATCAAAATGCCACAAGTCTTGGTTCCATATCTTGGTTTCGATAAAATATAATTTGATTATCCGCTACTTTGCCAGTAATGAAGTAAGCAAACCATCATGTTGCGGATAATCGTCAACTACGCCACGGCGCACGAGTGTCAACGGATGACAGTCAACAGTAATGAAAATCCGTTGTTGGAGAAACTTTGTTTGGCTTGTGGCAAAGTAGCGTATATACATAAAATATAATTTGAGTCTCCGCAATGACACCAGAAGGTAGGTTTTCCAACAAAATCATGCGGACAATAGTTATTTACGCCACAACCCAAGGGTTATAAGTCGATTAGTTATCAGTGCATCAATTGATTTAAAACATATCAATTTGTTTGGCTACTGGCATGAAAGCGGATAGTCATAAACACATATGATATAAATAGAATAAGAGCAAGTTTAGACTCCAAAAACAAAAAAATCCTTAGAGAATGAAACCTCATTTTCTAAGGATTTTTTTGTTGCGAAATCAAAAACACACATACCTCAGTAAAATTTTTATATTTTTTTCATTCAAGTAGATATATTCTGATTACAGGATAAACAGACAAAATTTCAGAATATAATTCCGAATAACACAAATTTTACTTCCTTGAATTTTTCACGATAACGTTTGCGAAAGAATTTTCACCTGATTATCATATCTTCATAAAACACGCACTTACATTACGTTTTTGCTAACAATCAATTATTTTTGTTAAAATATTTGCAATACTCAACAGTCTTTTATATGTTTGTATCATGATCTTTTGAAAGATCGCCCCCCAAAGTAGCTGGCCTCTATTTTAAAGTGCACGAAGACTTCGGCACAGAGGTTAATCCGAAATAAGTATTTCTTAACCCTATTTAAATTATACTATTATGAGATTAGTTACAGCAATGATTCTTGCATTGAGCATTTCTTTTACAGCCTTTGCAGAAAAAAACACAACAACAGAAGGGACTGTCAAACTTAAAAAAGTAGAAGGCAGCAAAGTTCAACTGATTTATGGTATGGTACCCAACGGAGCCATTACAGTAAAGATCTATGATGATTTCAATTCTTTGGTACATACAGATAGAATTCTATCCAAAAAAGAATTCTCCAAAGCATATGACTTCTCTAAACTGAAAGAGGGCAAATACCAAATAGGTGTATTCAACAGCAACGGAGAAGTAGATCATATGGAATTGAATGTCGGTGAAAAAAAAGTAGAGCCAGTAGTATTCTCCAAACTAGAAAAAGTACATGGGAATAAATACAAGTTACTTGTAAACTCTTTGCTACCATCCAACATGTCAGTTCTTATCTATGAAAACAACCAATTGGTGCACGAAGAAGAACTGAAAGACACCAAAGGATTCCAAAAAACATATGTATTCAACCATCCGGTTGGACATTCAAAAATCGAGTTTTTTGTGAAGTCAGAAGATGGATTCTCCAAACTTATGGCAGCAAACTAAAACCTATATTTTTCAATAAAAAAGGGCTTCTTTGAAATCAAAGAAGCCCTTTTTTATTGCTTTTAATTCTAGTATTATTTGAAGTATTTCAAATTGATCACTTCTTTTTCATTGAGGAACCTATATTTTCCCCGAGGCAAATCTTTCTTGTCAAGACCTGCATAGGTCACTCTGTCCAGTGCAATTACCTCATAGCCAAAGTGGGCAAATATTCTCCTTACAATTCTATTTCTCCCAACATGGATCTCCAAACCCAAGATGGTTTTGTCTTTTGACAAGACCTGTAGATCGTTCACTTTCACATCTCCATCCTCCAAGGCAAAGCCTTCTATAATGGTCTCTTCATCTCCTTTTGTCAAGGGTTTATCCAAAGTAACCTGATAAATCTTCTTGATTTGATTGGAGGGGTGGGACAACTTTGCAGCCAATTCCCCATCATTCGTAAACAATAAAAGCCCAGTTGTATTTCTATCCAATCGGCCCACCGGGAAAATCCTTTCTTTGCAAGCATTGCCTACCAATTCCATCACTGTCTTTCTCTCCATTGGATCGTCGGTTGTAGTGATAAAATCCTTCGGCTTGTTCAACAAAACATAAACAGGCTTCTCTGGGCTGATGGTTTTACCTTTGTAAGTGATGGTATCATTCCTCTGGACTTTATAACCCATTTCCATGATCACTTCCCCATTTACTTTGACATCCCCATTTTGGATCAAATTATCAGCTTCCCTTCTGGAACAGATCCCTGAATTGGATATATATTTATTCAGTCTGATTTCATCATCATTTTGATTTTTATTGAGTTTCTTTTCAATTTTGTCAAAATTATAATCAGGCCTTGGTTCCGTAGGTGCCTCATGAAATGTTGGCTTTTGGTTCTTTTTCCTTGCAGCCATTTTCTTCTCGACCTCTGACTTCTTCACTGTTTCAAATACCGGTCTTTCGTCCTTTCCGCGACCTTTGTACACGGTCTTATATTCTCCGGAATTCAGCTTTGGATCACCATCCTTAGAACGGTTACTCGACTTTCCATATGAAGGACTTGTTCTACCCTCTTGAGGTTTTGGTGTGTACTTTTTCTTAGGATAACCTTCTAGGCTAAACCCCTCGCTCTTTTGGGGATTCGGCTTAGCAGTTCCGCCGTATGGCTTTTTGGAAACAGAAGTTTTTCTTTCCGTCTGATCACTTGATTTTTTGAAAGTTGGCTTTGCTCCTCTTTCAGGTTTAAATTCATCTTTTGATCTCGATTTTTTAAAATCAGAATCTTTTGAATAGTCCTTTTTCCTGTCACTTCTACCATCTTTGCCATAAGGCTTGCCAGTAGATTTAGAGTCTCTATTTGACCCTTGGTTTCTGTTATTATCTTTTCTCATTTTCATGCAACATCTCTGCTGTATTATTGGTAAATCCCTTAACTATCAAGCATATCTAAGTTCCTGAATTCAAAGGGGATGCAAAGGTACAGATTATTTTTGATAAAATGATTCAACCGCTGCCCTTACAGAACCAAACTTGAATAATTTGGCTTTGGCATCTTGCTCCGACAGGCCTGTAGCCTCCATGATCATTTTAGTCCCACGGTTGACCAGCTTCTCATTGGACAGTTGCATATCCACCATTTTGTTGCCTTTTACCCGACCCAACTTGATCATAACCGTGGTTGAGATCATGTTGAGCAGCAGTTTCTGGGCAGTTCCCGCTTTCATCCGGGTACTTCCGGTAACAAACTCTGGCCCAACAACAACTTCTATCGGAAAATCTACTTCAGCAGCCAATGGAGTACCAGTATTACAGGTGATACATCCAGTCAACAAACCTTCTTCCCTAGCTCTCTTTACTCCGCCAATGACATAAGGGGTAGTTCCGGAAGCTGCTATACCAATGACGCAATCCTGATCATTTGACCCAAAAACTCTAATATCTTTCCAAGCTTGATTGGCATCATCTTCCGCATTTTCAACAGCTTTTCTTATTGCCTGATCTCCCCCGGCGATGATCCCAATTACCATATCATGTGGAACACCATAGGTAGGTGGGCACTCGGATGCATCCAGAATCCCAAGCCTTCCACTTGTACCAGCCCCTATATAAAAAAGCCTTCCTCCTTTTTGCATTCTTGCCACTACCTCTTCAATCAACCCCTGTACCGAAGGCAAAACTTTCTCAATGGCTAAAGCTACTTTCTGATCTTCCCTGTTGATGTATTGAAGCAAAGTACCTACATCAAGCCCTTCGAGGTTATCGTAATGGGAATTACTTTCTGTTGTATTCATGATTGTTTTGGTGGTAAAGTGACAAGCCCGCAATCGGACTTTCCAAAATTAAACTTACCTGTATTCCAGCATCCATAGCTGCACTTCTCAATATATCACTGTTGTAAAAAGCGATAGAGCCTACAAAGCTTACTTGCTTTTCACGATAATTATCATATTTCATGACGTGTTTCTTAAAAAAATCCTGAAAGGCATCATAATACAGCATATAGCAATAAGGATCTGATTTGTGTTCTGTAAGAAATCGGCAAAAAGAAGCCATATATCTTCCCGGAAAAGGTTCTTTGTAAACTTTGATCCGGATTTCTTCATAGTCCAAGCCAAGCTTTTCAATTGCCAATTTGTGAATGGTATCAGGCAATTCCCCATGGATAAAATCCTGCAGGAATTTTTTGCCAACATGGGCACCCCCACCTTCATCACCAAGGATATAACCGGGAGAGGGCATGGATGCAATGATATGCTCACCATCAAAATCACAACTGTTAGAACCAGTCCCAAGGATACAGGCTATACCTGCCTTTTCCCCAAAAGTTGCCCTAGCAGCAGCCATCATGTCATGATCTACTTTGATATATGCATTGGTAAATACAGTCTCCAAGACGGACTTTACCTGATTCTTGAAATATGCTGTCGAACATCCAGCACCATAATAAAAAACCTGATCGACATCATCCGCAATTTCAAGAAGAAAGTCCTCTCGAATCAAGTTTGCCATTTCATCGCTCGATTGGTAAGATGGATTGAAGCCAATACCTCTGTATTGTTCTATATCCCCATTGTGCCCAATCAATCTCCAGTCGGTCTTACTGGAACCACTATCAGCTATTAAGATCATTCTATTCTATCAAATGCCCAACGGAATTAAATTTTACAAACACTTTTTCAGTGTGTGGTGCATCGGCAAGCTCCTCCGTAAGATCTTGCCCAGCCCAATGCTCATAATGCTTTCCATTCTTCCACAACCTGGAATCCGACACGTCATAGATCACCCCCAAGTATGCTATCCATATCTCAGGCCTATCCTGCCCATTTCTCAAAGCAAGTTGCTGCCTTGTATATGTTTTCATATCAAAACAGTTTTAACTGGGCATTGATCCATCTTTCTGGAATCTCACCCGACTGTGCCATTTGATAATCTTTATAGCTACATGGAATGATGGTAGTCCGTTCAAATTTCTCCTGATCATTTTGGGGGATCTCCATCCACCACTTATCACTTCTGATACTTTTATAAAACACAATCACTGAAGGCTGTGCATCTAAAGAAACGGTGTACTTTATATAATCATTGCTCTTGAAGCTCAAACTATCTTTTCTATCATAAAAACCCTCAATAAAATACCATATCATGGTTGCAATGATTGCGGCCGTTTTATTGCGGTTGTCATCATAATATGGCTGATAGCCATAGATACCAAATGAACTCAATTTCTCATTCATTCCGGCAAACCTACAGATTTGACAAGCTTCTTCCCCAGTGAGACCGAAGGGCTGTGCATCGGCAGCCCCTGGCGCATCAGAAGATTGAATCGCACACACATCGAAACTCATCAAATCAGCATTTCTAACCAGTGGCTCAATCTCTTTGAAATTCGCCCTGACATTCCCCAGCCTGATGTGGTCAAAATACAACTTCTCCATGACATTTATAAGATCCTTATCCACCAAAAAACTTTGGTAAGCCAAATGGGAATAATTGAAAAGGAAGTTTGGCTGGTGGAGAATGATATTCTGTGTGTGGGTTTGGAATGGAAGTGCATCTTCTTCCATATCGATCTTGGCATCCACAGTCACCATGCTTACCAGTTTGTTGAGACCTTGATAAGAAAGGTATTGACCGTAATCCAAATCATGGGTACCTCCTATATAGATTGGCAGGATTTGCTTTTTCAGGAGAAATTCGCCTACAGTCTTCAAAATATTGATCGACTCATCCAAAGTATCGCCCGGGTGCAGATCCCCCAAATCGACAATTTTATAGAGCGCTTCCCCTTTTTTGAGATGGTAAAGCTTTTCCCTGATCTCTATGGCAGAGCGTTCTATTGTGTCTGTGTTTTTCATCCCCCTTTTCTCCGCAAGACCAATGATGGCGATTTGCACACCTTTGATATCCGGGAATGTCTCCCCGTGAAAGTGGATGAAATTGAAGAAAGAATTATGTGCGTATTTCTGTTGGGTGATTACCTCAGGAACAGGCTCAAAGAATGATTTCAGGTTCATAGGATTTGGATAAGTCTAAGTCAAAAATAAGTAAAAAAACGAGAGGGAAATAAAAAAGTCCCGCTAATGCGGGACCCAATGTTTATTTAACCTCCAAAGTCATCGAATCTGATGTTTTCCTGAGGCACTCCCATATCATCTAGAAGTTTCAGTACTGCTGCATTCATCAATGGTGGTCCACAAAGGTAAAATTCTACCTCATCTGGCTCCGGATGGTCTTTCAGATAATTATCGTACAATACTTGGTGGATGAACCCAACATAACCATCACCCTCTTTGTCATCCAAAGACTTCTTCACTTTCCAATTGTCTTCCGGCATTGGTTCTGACAAACCGATATGGAAATTGAAATTCGGGAAATCTTTTTCTATATCCCTAAATTGCGGGGTGTAGAACAATTCTTTTTTGGATCTACCACCGTACCAATAAGAAACTTTCCTGTCGGATTTTTCTGTATGGAAAAGATGGAAGATATGAGACCTCAATGGCGCCATTCCTGCTCCACCACCGATATAGATCATTTCTCTCTGAGTTGGGTTGATATGGAATTCACCATATGGTCCTGAGATGACTACTTTATCTCCAGGTTTTCTTGAGAAGACATATGAGGAACAAATCCCAGGATTGACATCCATCCATTTGTTGTTTGCCCTATCCCATGGCGGAGTAGCAATCCTGATTGTCAACATCACTATATTACCTTCAGCTGGGTGGTTGGCCATGGAGTAAGCCCTAAACAGCTCCTCATCATTTTTCATCACCAAATCCCAAAGACCGAATTTATCCCAATCACTTTGGTAAACATCGTTAGGGTGACCCAAATCAGGATGTGGAGTAATGTCCATATCCTTGAAGTTCACAGTGATTACTGGAACATCAATCTGGATATATCCGCCTGATTCGAAATCCAAAATCTCACCTTCAGGCAATTTAACTTTAAATTCCTTGATAAAGGTAGAAACGTTGTAGTTCGAGATGACCTCGCATTCCCACTTTTTGATACCAAAAATCTCCTCAGGAATTCTGATTTTCATGTCTTGTTTTACTTTCACTTGACAAGAAAGCCTCACTTTCCCCTGCTTTTCAGCTCTACTCAAATGTCCTTCTTCAGTAGGTAGAACTTCTCCACCACCATCTTCGATGACACATTTGCACATGGCGCAAGTACCACCACCGCCACAAGCTGATGGCAAGAAGATTTTCTTATTCCCCAAGGTATTCAACAATGTTGAACCTGCCGAAGTGACGATTGGATTGCTTTCATCACCATTGATGATGATCTTCACATCTCCAGAATTCACCAGCTTGGATTGGGCAAATAAAAGGATAAAAACGAGTAGCAAGATAATCAGTGTAAATGCTACAATCGAAGTAATAATTACTGAACCCATTTAATAACGATTTTTACTTTTTCTTTTTCAGTATTTAGCCCCTACTTAGGGAACACAAATATATTTATAAATAGATAAACTTAGCCAAAAGCCGTTTGATTTTTGACTTTTTATCTGGTATTTAACTATAGTTACAACTCTCTAACCGTTCAGTAGGTTTAGCAAAGTCGTCAATCTGTTTTTCAACTGTCTCCTATCGATGATGAAATCCAGAAAACCATGTTCCAATACAAATTCAGAACTCTGAAAACCCTTGGGGAGATCCTTTCCAATTGTCTCCCGGATCACCCTTGGACCGGCGAAACCAATCAAAGCCCCAGGTTCTGCAATATTGAAATCACCCAACATGGCGTAGGAGGCCGTCACCCCTCCAGTAGTTGGATCCGTCAACATAGAAATATACGGAATCCCGGCTTTGTCCAACAACGCAAGCTTAGCCGAGGTTTTTGCCATCTGCATCAAACTGAAACCTGCTTCCATCATTCTCGCTCCACCAGACTTTGATATCATCAAAAATGGAATCTTCTCTTTCAAAGAGTAATCGATAGCCCTGGCGATTTTTTCCCCAACCACAGACCCCATCGATCCTCCAATAAAGTTGAAATCCATACATGAAATAACGATATCCAACCCATTCATCTTACCTACAGCCGACCTTACAGCGTCATTGAGTTCTGTTTTGGCAATTGTGGCTTCAATTCTGGACGTATATGGCTTTGTGTCTGTGAATTTCAATGGGTCTCCAGATGTCAATTTCTCATCCAGTTCCTTAAACTTATTCCCGTCAAACAATATCTCGAAATATTCTTTTGACCCGATCTTGACATGATAATCATCATCAGGACATACATAAGAGTTTTGCTTCAACTCACGGGTATGGATAATGTTTCCTTTGGGAGTCTTATACCACAGACCGTCGGGAGCATCCTTCTTTTCCTCTGTTGAGGTTTTAATTCCTTTATCTGTTCTCTTAAACCAAGCCATAATTTATTCTTGTTAAACCCCAAACATAAATTCAGGGACTACAAATTTATATGTTATATCCATTAAATAAAATTTAGACACCATGTTCCTTAAAACACAAATCACAAACATTTGTTTCACAGCACCTTAAGAAGCCCCCTAAAAGACAATAAACTTCCCTACAAGCTATCCTATGTGTCAATATAACTTTGGGTGATTAAGTAAACTGTTTGTTAATTGTTTATTAAGAGGGATATTCGATATGATTATCCGCAAATATGCAAGTGAGTATATTAAACATTTGTAATATTGCGGGATAATAATCGTCAGAAGACAGGCAACCTCAAAAAGAGAAAAGCTTATTTTGATCAGGTTATTTTCAAATAGGAGGATATCCATGATATTCGATCCCTAAAATCAATAAAAAATCACAACATGAATTTAGTTTCATTATTAATTGTATCTGCAATCATCCTGGTTACGGCATACTTTGTTTATGGTAAATTTGTTTACAAAAAGTTCAAACTCAGTGACAAAAGAATTGCCCCTTCCCACGAATTTTCCGATGGGGTAGATTATATACCCAGCAAACCAATTGTGGTCTTAGGGCATCATTTTGCATCCATTGCGGGCGCAGGACCAATTGTAGGGCCGATTATCGCTTTGACCTTTGGCTGGATACCAGCTGTAATCTGGATTTTGGTTGGCGGGATTTTTTTTGGTGCAGTACATGATTTGGGAAGCATGGCAGCATCCCTACGGAATCAGGGAAAATCAATCGGAGTCATCATCCAAAACACGATTGGTTACAAGGGTAAGCAGCTTTTTATCCTTTTTAGCTTTTCTACGCTGATTCTGATCATTGGTGTTTTTGCAGATATCATTGCCAAAACCTTTGTCAGCAATCCTGGGGTAGCATCTGCCTCACTCTTTTTTATCATTTTGGCTATTGTTTTCGGCATCATCAATAAAATCATTGGGGATAAAAAAATCGCATTCATATTGATATCAGTGGTAGGAATTGTTTTGATTTACTACTTCGTCTATTTGGGGATGCAGATCCCGATAGCTTTGGACTATCAAATATGGATTTATATACTTTTGATCTATGCATTTATAGCTTCGGTCGCACCTGTTTCGATGCTTCTTCAGCCACGGGACTACCTGAATAGTTTCTTGTTATATGGGCTTATCATCGCAGCAGTCTTGGGGGTTTTCATCGCCAATCCTACGATAGTCATGGACAATGAAGTCCATTTCAGCTCAGACAATCTAGGATATATCTTTCCGGTATTATTCGTCACGATCGCCTGTGGAGCTATCAGTGGTTTCCATTCACTGGTTGCTTCTGGCACTACTTCCAAGCAACTTGACAAAGAAAGTGATGCCAAAATAGTGGGTTTTGGAGGGATGTTGATAGAATCCTTTCTTGCCATCATTGCCGTGGCGGCAGTGATAGTTTTATCAAGGACAGAATATTTGGAGAAAATAGAAACATTGGGACCAGTGCCATTGTTTGCCAATGGCTTGGGAAACATCATTTCAAGCATGGGGATTTCTGAGGATTTTGCCATTGGATTTGTTGCACTTACGGTATCTGCCTTTGCATTGACGACATTGGATACCTGTACCAGGCTTGCCCGGTTCACACTTCAGGAGTATTTCGAAGACATCAAAAGCCCAGTGGGTACAAAGCTTTCGCAAAATAGATACCTATCTACTTCAGTAGTTGTCATTTTAGCGGTGCTGCTTTTGGGCTCTGGTGGATTTAGTATTCTCTGGCCTATTTTTGGCTCTGCCAACCAACTGCTTGCTGCATTGGCATTGTTGACCATATCTGTCTGGTTGATGAAGCAAAAAACCAATGCCACATTTGTCCTGATCCCGATGTTCTTTATGTTCACAGTAACATTGACTTCCTTGGCATTGTTTGCTTGGAAAAATTATCAGGATCAAGTCTATGTACTTGCAGGGATCGCAGTGGTTTTATTCATCCTTTCTTTTGCACTTATTTTCTTAGCCGCAAAAAGTATAAAAAGAGAGGTCAACCATCTAAAATAGTCATTCTTCCTCAAAATCATTTGACATAATTATTCAAAACACAAAATCATTAAATGTCTCATCTGGAAGCATGTGCAAATCAATCAATAAGTCCAGTTCATCATTTGTCTTGTTGGTTTTGAGAGCGTGAAGTGCATACTCGGAACCATGAAAATCAATAAGATACTTGATGAAATTTCCAAAAAACACATTCTTAAAATTAACAATTTCCTCAATTAAGACACCCAATTCATCTTTGTTTTCAAAGCAGACCTCAAGTGTTTGAAAACCGTATAGTGCCATTTGAGTAGATGACTCTAAGCAATAGTATCTTTGTGCACCACCAAAATAGGTTGCAAAACCTTCATCCAAATACCTATTTGGATTTGTGACATTTCTAATAAAGTTAGGCTGCTTGCTTTGTAGTGCAAACAGCCTATAAATAAATTTAACTTGTGACCCGAAATCCTTTAAACTATTACTTACGCACGATTTTTGTTGTCTTGTTATTACTTTACGTTGATATCGGATTCACTTGAATTTGTCCGCCAATCGCTTTTAAAACTTTCATTATCGTAGCAAATTGCGGTTTTGCTCCATCAGATAATGCCTTGTATAAACTCGGTCTGCTCATTCCAGTTTCTTCGGCAATTTTTGTCATTCCGATTGCTTTTGCAATATGTCCAATTGCATTAATCACATCAGCGTTGTCCCCCTCTTCTAACACCGTGTTAAGATATTCCGCAATCATTTCCTTACTGTCTAAATAATCCGCTATTTCAAATTTTGAAGTTCCCATTTTTAACTATTTAATTTTTCCCAAATCGCTTTTGCTTTTTTAATGTCACTTTGCTGAGTAGATTTATCTCCACCTAATAAGAGAATGATTATCTTTCCATTTTTTTCTTTAAAATATACACGATAACCTTTTGCGAAATTCAATTTCAACTCTCGAATCCCATCTCCAACTGGTTCGCAATCACCAAAATGTTCATCATTCTCTAATTTCTGAATTCTAAACAAAATCTTCGATTTTGCTTTGAGGTCTCTTACCTTTCTTAACCATTTGTCAAATTCAGTCGTTTTCTCAATAAAAAACATAACGATTGTATCTAATTGGATACAAATTTAAACTATTTCTCTGGATAAATTCAATTTGTATTGATATTTATTGCGGTATCAATTATAATACTCCATAACTCTGATGTAAAAGTAGATTTACACTGTAAATCAATCAACACTATTAAACACCTCTTTTACTTTTCTGGGAATCCTCCAAGCCAAATTCACATTGATCAAATAATCTGCAAAGGCAGCATCTCCATGCCTACGATTGTCCGGAGTGGAATCGGCAATATCTGTGAGGCTTCTGGTTCTATTCCTGATCAATGCCACTGGAACTGTCAATGTCGTGGTGAAATTGCCTAACATATAACTAAGCCCCGGCTCAACAGAGACAATATAGCCTGGTCTTCTAAACCCATCACTGTCTCCAATTATGTCCCTCACAGGGACACCCTCAACACGTCCTCCAAGAGAAAGCCCAAGCCCATGGATTCCCGGTATAGGCTTAAATACTCCAGCCCTGAACGCAAACTGATCGGGAACACTCATGATTCCTTCCGAAGCCCTGCCCCTGTTGGTTCTCGTCCCATTGGTATTTCGGGGATTGAACATATAGAAGCCATCATAGTACAAAAAGAAATTTGACGGCAGATTCCAAATACCTTGGGCATCTACAATCAATCCCCAGCCTCCATCTCCCAATTGAATGGACTGATCCACAGGTCTCACTTCAGGAGTCCCACCTGGACCTACATTGTAAAATGTGCTTTGGGCATTGTAATCACCGGTTGGTAGTTTGACTCCTAATCCAACAGCAGTATTCCCCTTACGTGCCTTTTCCGATGAAAGCAACCAATACCCTGCCCCCACTCGCATGTCTGCGATGCCTTTGGAATAGGTCATGTGACGGGAATTTCTCCCGTGTTCATATAAAGAGCTTCTTTCATTATAAGCGAATGGCAATGAAACAACTGCATATGCCCTGTTCGAAATGGCATAACTTACATTTAGGTCAACACCATGCGACCAGTTGATCACTTCTGTGTTGTTAGCAACCCTATTTGGATGCTCTTCAGTCCCACTGAAGTGGCGGAATGACTTGAAATATCTATAATTGGAACTGATATTCCATTCTCCCTTTTCAAGAATGTTTCCCTGTCCGACTGCATTTCCGATTCCGGAAAATTGCCTGATTGCCACACAGCCTTGGGCTTTGACTTCTGAAGAGGTAATTATTAAAAGCAAAATTACCGAGTATATTTTGTTGATGTTTTTCATATTCTATTTTATAAAATTATTGTATTCTGTCATTTTTGGCTTTTTCCACTGCATAATTCCCTATGTTTCTACCCTGCTCTATCCCAACTTCTGCATCAAATCTGTAATGGATTCCACCATAGACCCGAGACATCGCTGCTTCTTCAGCATATTTGTTAAACATACTTTGATCTTCAGGAAAGAAATAGGACAGGACTACAGCGCCCGCAGCCGAAAAAGTACTATGCCCAGAAGTATAGGCTGGAAAATTGGGAGTACCCAAAATAGTTTTGAAGCCAGGAATAGTCTGAATAGGCCTTGGATAATGATAGTAGTATTTAGCATCCCAACAGCTGATTCCTGCATCTACAATAGCCGTATTCATATAAGCAAAAACCTTTGCAGAGCGAAGAGGATTAAGCTTGTTTTTGACGATTGCTTCCTTTGCAAATTTATTCCAATGTCCCGGAGGTGTATAGGTACCGAGTCCATCTTGCCACCAATTTGCGATTTTTCTTTGCTCCACGGTCAGATTATTCGCAAACCTTTTTAGTTCCTCTGCATCTTTATTGAATTGATCAGATCCTGGGGCTGGAGGTGGGCCAGGACGTACTTCCTCCACATTTGACACATTCCACATTTTGACTTTCCCAAACAAAGGGGTTAGTCCCACAGGCCTTTTTGGTGATTCCATATTTTCCCAGGCCCAACCAAACCTTTCAAAGGCAGCATTTTTGATAGAATCAGACACTGATTTTGGAGTTTGTGCCTTTGACATTCCATCGGTAGAAGCTCGCTGAAGCGCGATTTTGGAGATTTCAGACCCAATCAATTCTCCTGCATCCAAGTCACTTCTGAAATTGATCCCAGCCTGAAGCATACTCTTAAGATGCTCTTGAAACAAGCCTTCCAAAAATTCTCTTTCCAAAGGAAACATGGCACTTAAGATATCTTTTGAAACTTTGGCAACCACAGCCCCATCGGAGGGAAAGGAAGGCAGGTTGTTTTTGGAATAAGCCGGAATTATCCCCGAATCCTCTTGGTAAGGGGAGTTTAGCTTAAATTTATATTTGTAATGCCAAGCAGCCACTAAGCCATCGAACTGGGCAACGCTCAAATAAGCCAATGCCCTGCTGGTATATGGAGGGTGTGCAAAAGGAAAAACGGGAGGACCTTGTGGATTGGCTGGATTAGGCAGTGTGTATGTCCCGTCTTCATTTGGCCCTGGAATTAGGTTATACTTCGCTGCCAACTCAAGCGCAATTTCATTCCATCTGATAATTGGATTGGACGTCCAGTATTCTACTGCTTTGGTTTCTTGCTTGGTCATTGAAGACATGAGCAACTTAATATCATCCAACTCTTGTACCCTACTAGTTTGAGGAGCTTCTAGTGCTATCTCCTCTATTTCAACCAAAAGAAATGTATTCATAAGGCCACCATTTTCATCCAGTTCAGAAAAACTATAATCTTCAAATTCAAAATAAGACGGGGTCTCTTCGATGCACGAAATATTGCAGAATCCCATAGTAAGCAAAATTGCTATAGAAGTTATATATTTATTCATAATGATTTCACTTTTTAGTTAATTCCAATTGATAAGTCAGTCCCAATCCTAAAGAAGAGAATTGACCCATATTTCTCCCTCCTACTGCATAGTTGTAATATGCGAGCACTCCAAGTCCTTGTCTGCCTTTGATGTAATATTGAGCCCATGCACCGACTTGGCTGACCTCCATCTTGTTGGTAGGTTGGGGTGCATTATACGCCCTTATGTCATCCCCGGAAAGGCAATTGAGTAATTGATAAGTGGCCTCTAATCTCAATTGATTTTCCAAAAACCAGTAACCTATAGCTGCGTGAAAATTAAAAGCATCGGGCACGTTCATAAATTGAGAGTAAACACTTCCATTTTGGTAATAGTAATTTCGTTCAATCTCAGTTTGTCCTCTTTTGAGATATGCAATAGAGGATCGAAAGACCAGCCCATTATCCATTTTATATCCGGCAATACCCCGAAAACCTAATTCGGGCGCCCCAAAACCTAAACTGAAAGGCATGTAGTCCGAAAGATAATTGCCGACAGGTCGGCTATAATGCAAATTAGTAAGGAAGAGTAATCTACCACCACTTATTCTTTTTTGAAGCCATTCTACTTTTGCAGAAACACTAAGATCCTGAATCCCAGATTGCCCCACCTGAGTTCCACCTGAAGCTTTTGTCGCGATATAAGGGAGGCTTGCTATAATATTAACTTTGTTGGTCAACCCCAATGCTATCATGGGCATGCCCATTTGTCTTGTCAAAGTTCCAATGTTGGCATTTTCTCTGAGTCTGGTCCCTTCCCAGTATTTATCCCAAGTGGAATGTTCATAAATCAGGGCTATACAAATCTCATTTTTACCCATCATTACTTCATCCCAGGGAGTTTGTGCTTTGCTTTTGAATTGTATAAAAAATGACATAACCAATCCAAGGATTATTGGTAGTATTTTTTTCATATTATTTTTTAAGTAAGTTTTATAAATGTTTGAATATTGAAAAATCGAGCCATTGGAGGCTGTCCCAAATGTCAAATCACAAAACTTAAACCCGCTTTTGTCTTGAATTCATCTGACTAAACTCCATCTGTCTTTGTGGTATTATTTATTTTAACCACAAAGACACTTGGAGATCCAAATTGAAATCAACACATTACCTGGAAAATAAAACTTGTAAAGCAACTATGGGACAGCCTCTTAAATTGGCTGCTATCAAAACTAAATTGACACAATGAAATCTCCGCCGAATCGGAAAAACCATCAATCAGAATCTAGCCATGACTGCAAATCCCCTTCGGATGACAACGCTAAACGAACAGCAATATAAATGAACAATATGCACAATTAACCCTTTGAAGACATATATTCATTATAGCAAAGCTGATAGGTCTAATGTGATTTCCCGAAGAAAAGATCCTAAAATGGGGCTGAAAATATTAAGCAAACTCAGGGGGAGGTGTGCTATTGTTGTGATATGCTTCATTGTAAGTAGAAAAAATAAACCCTATGTATTTTTTTTCTTGCCCGAGCCAAGCGGTGAGGATAAATTCCTGATTTGGTTTGGTATAGTCTTTAATGAATATCTTGGAAAGCAAAGAGTTGCTGTTCTCACACGGAACCTCATCAGAAACCAAAGATGCAATCCATTTTTTGACAACAGAATCCAGTTTGTTTTTCGCCGTATCTGGGACATAGACCACCTGCAAGGTGTCATTGGAATATCTTTGTTTTACAGCACGATAGTTCTTCCCATCCTTTTCAAAAGTGGTATTCGTAACCTGAAATTCAGATTGGTCAGCCATGTAAGGGACAGAAATTGGGATTTCCATCATTTCCTCCTCCGCTTCATCTGTCTCAAAAACCTTGTCTGTCCAATAAGATTCCAGTTGAAAGGAAAATGTATAATAGAAACCATAATAGCCAAAATGGTACAGGGCAAAAACGCTTAAAAGTAATATGGCTATAATTTTTCTCAAACTTATTGGTATTTGGGTCTCTAAAAGTAATCAATATTAGGAAAAACAAAATAAAATCAAATGATTTTATTTACAATCACAAGAAAAACCAATATTAATAGTGACAGACCATACACTTTCAACACTTTCAACCTATTGAACCTATCCAAAAACCAAAGTACCAAAACAGGTTTGTATAGCCCCAGAAACAAGGATAGGACACTGCCTATGATAAGGATTTGCAAGAAAAGGTGAATGGCATCTTTCATGTTTTCATAAACAAAAAAAGGAACCTCCTTGCGGAAGTTCCTCTGATATGGTTAATACTTATCCTATTTCTTACGCTTGATCTCCTGCATGGTGTAGCCTTCTATGGTGTCATCTACCAAGATATCATTAAACTTCTTGATCGAAATACCACATTCGTAGCCAGCTTTCACTTCAGAAACATCGTCCTTGAATCTCTTCAATTGATCGATTTCCCCATCATGAACAACAATACCATCACGTATTACTCTTATCTTATTCTTACGGGTAATGAAACCATCTGTGACATAAGAACCAGCAACAGTGCCAATTTTAGAGATTTTGAATATTTCCCTCACTTGGATATTACCAGTGATGATTTCTTCAAATTCAGGCTCAAGCATTCCCTCGATCGCATCTTTGATTTGGTTGATCGCATCGTAGATGATAGAGTAATGTCTGATCTCGATTTCTTCCTGTTCGGCGATTTTCTTCGCATTTGGAGAAGGCCTTACTTGGAAACCAATGATGATCGCATCGGAAGCCGAAGCCAACAACACGTCTGATTCGGAAATCTGACCTACACCTTTGTGTATAATATTGACAGACACTTCATCTTTGGATAATTTCAACAAGGAATCTGAGAGTGCTTCAACTGATCCATCCACATCACCTTTGATAATGATATTGAGTTCTTTGAAGCTACCGATGGCCAATCTACGTCCAATCTCATCAAGTGTGATATGCTTCTTGGTACGCATGCTTTGCTCTCTCTGGATCTGCTCCCTTGAGTTGGCAATTTCCCTTGCTTCCCTTTCAGTATCATACACCTTGAATGTATCACCAGCTTGTGGCGCTCCACTTAGTCCCAATACTTGGACAGGAGTAGAAGGTCCAGCCTCTTTCAGTTTTTTGCCTTTGTGGTCAAACATGGCTTTCACCTTGCCATAATGCTGTCCTGCCAGCATGACATCACCGATACGCAATGTACCTGCTTGAACCATCACAGTCGTTACATACCCCCTACCTTTATCAAGAGATGCTTCTACTACAGTCCCTACAGCATTTTTATTGGGGTTGGCAGTCAGCTCAAGTACTTCCGCTTCAAGCAATACTTTTTCAAGTAGCTCGTCTATACCCGTACCTACCTTTGCAGAGATATCTTGGGACTGATATTTACCGCCCCATTCTTCCACGAGTAGATTCATATTTGCCAATTGCTCCTTAATCTTGTTAGGGTTTGCATTTGGCTTATCAATTTTGTTAATCGCGAAAATCATTGGAACACCCGCCACTTGCGCGTGGTTGATAGCTTCTTTGGTCTGCGGCATGATATCATCATCGGCAGCGACTACAATAATTGCGACATCAGTGATTTTGGCACCTCTGGCCCGCATAGCTGTAAACGCTTCGTGACCAGGGGTATCAAGGAATGCGATTTTTTCCCCCGTACTCGTCATTACATCATAAGCTCCGATATGCTGGGTGATTCCACCTGCTTCATCATCAGTCACTTTCGCTCTTCTGATAAAATCAAGAAGGGATGTTTTACCGTGATCAACGTGCCCCATTATGGTCACAATCGGCGCCCTATTCACTAAATCCTCTGGATTATCTACTTCTACAATCGTATTTTCCTCTTCATCAGATTTTGTAAATTCTACCTCAAAGTCAAATTCATCGGCAATAATCGTAATTGCTTCAGCATCCAATCTCTGGTTGATGGACACAAACATCCCAAGAGACATACATGTCGAAATAACCTGGTTCACCGATACATCCATCAATGAAGCCAAATCATTGGCAGAGATGAATTCGGTTACTTTGAGTACTTTGTTATCTTCAAATCCCTCTTCGGTCTCCCTAGATCTCTCGGATTTTTTATCTCTTCTGTTCTTGCCTTTTCCACCTCCTGCTTTTCCACCCTGCAATCTGGCAAGCGTTTGCTTGATTTGATCTTGGATTTCTTTTTGGGTAGGTTCGGCTTTTTGGACTCTTCCGCCAGCATGGCCACCTTGACCTGGTCTTCCACCTTGTCCCGGTCTGCCCTGAGGGCTTCTTCTTTCCCTTTGGTTAGGTCCACCGCCAGCTCTATGTCCGCCTTGCGGCTGTCCAGTTCCGGCTGGTTTATTTCCTCCTGCTGTGTTTGCACCACCTTTGGCTGCGTCTCCACCTGGAGTATTTTTATCGATTCTCTTACGAACTCTCTTTTTCTTATCCTTATTTCTCTCATCTGAAGAAGCTACAGGCTTGCCCTTTTTCTTCGGACGATCTGTAGGGAGTTCAATTTTCCCCAATACAGTCAAACCTTTCAAAGAATCCGCCTTGGCCGCAATTACTTGCTGCGGCTCTGCTTCTGCCTTTACTGGGGCGGAAGTCGGTTTTGGAGTTTCTTTTTTCGGCTCTTCTTTTTGAGGGATAGGCTCTTTTGGCGTTGTTTTTTGCTCAGGTTGAGGAGTAGAGGTAGGTTTTTGTGATTTAGCGTTGTCATCTTGCTGAGGCTTCACAGCCTGAGTGGGTTTTTCTACTTTAATCTCAACTTTTGGAGCTTCTTCCTTTACAGGCTCTGGCTTGGCCACTTCCTTTGGCTTTTCCTCTATTTTTTCTTCAGCCTTTGGTTCTACTTTAGGAGCTGGAGTGGGAGTAGGTTTAGGTGAAAGATCGATCTTTCCCAAAACTTTGATCCCTGGCAGTTTAGGTGCCTCTGAAGTTACTTTTGTATCTTCCTTTTTTTCTTCCTTTGGAGTTTCAGGCACAGGGGCAGGTGAAGGGACAGGGTTGGGCTTCACAGCTTCTACCTTTTTCTCCTGTTTTACTGGCTCAGGCTTAGACTCCTCACGAGCTTCTGACTCTGCCTCTATAGTAAAAGTCTCATGATGACGCTTACCTATGGATAGGTGTGACGCCTCTTCCTTCTCTTGGGCAGAGGACTTGAATTCTTTTGCCAGCACACTAAACTGATCCATGCTGATCTTCGAATTGGGGTTGTTTTCGACTTCAAAGCCCTTTTTAGCCATAGATTCCACAATCGTAGAAATACCTACGTTGAGTTTTCTGGCGACTTGGCCAAGTCTCATCATTTTTTCTTCTGACATACGCTAAAAACCTCTTTCTAATTCTTTGGCAAATATAAGACCTATATTTGGGTAAATTGGTCTTTATTTATTGTTCAAATTCCTGTTTTAATATTCTGAAGATTTCCTCTATAGTCTCTTCCTCTAGCTCAGTACGTCTCA
This sequence comes from Belliella marina, assembly GCF_042682445.1. Classification (NCBI taxonomy): domain Bacteria; kingdom Pseudomonadati; phylum Bacteroidota; class Cytophagia; order Cytophagales; family Cyclobacteriaceae; genus Belliella; species Belliella marina. The sequence goes on along the minus strand of NZ_JBHUHR010000023.1, from coordinate 47,037 downwards.
AGAGATCTTCTTTGGTCAAAGAAAGCACACTCTTGGCAGTATCCAAGCCTGTCTTTTTCAACTCATCGATCACCCAACTTTCGATCTCATCACCAAATTCGTCAAGAACTACATCTTCCTCATCTTCATACTCGCTCAGTTCTCTGAACACATCAATCTCATATCCTACCAATCTGCTTGCAAGTCGGATATTAAACCCTCCCTTACCGATCGCCATGGATACCTGATCTGGTTTCATGAAAACTGAAATCCTTTTTTTCTCGTGATCCGCTTGGATCGAAGAAACTTTTGCCGGGCTCAAGGCACGCGACACATATAGATCAAGATTATCTGTGAAATTAATCACATCGATATTCTCATTTTGCAACTCTCTAACTACTGCATGGATCCTGCTTCCTTTCATTCCGACACAAGCTCCAACTGGATCTATTCTGTCATCATAAGATTCTACAGCCACTTTTGCCCTTTCTCCTGGCTCCCTTACAATTTTCTTGATGGTAATCAATCCATCAAAAACTTCAGGCACCTCATTTTCAAACAGTCTCTCCAAGAAAATCGGGGACGTTCTTGAAAGTATAATTCTAGGGTTTCCATTGACCATTTCCACCTTGTGTACGATAGCCCTGGCAGCATCTCCTTTTCTGAACCTGTCTTTTGGAATCTGTTCGCCTTTTGGAAGGATCAGCTCATTGCCTTCCCCATCCATCAACAATACTTCCCTACCCAATATCTGGTAAACTTCAGCCGAGATGATCTCACCGACCAATTCTTCATATTGGTTGAAAAGCAAATCCTTTTCAAGATCCTTGATCTTCTGGATCAAGGTCTGTCTAGCCATCATGACTGCCCTACGGCCAAAATCTTCCAACTCAATCTTTTCGTACACCTCTTCCCCCACTTCAAAGTCAGGTTCGATTTTTTGGGCATCTGTAAGGCTGATCTTGTCAAAATCCCAGATATCCTCAGAGTTGTCGTCTACGATCTCCCTAATCCTCAATATTTCAAGATCACCTTTGTCGGCATTGATGGTCACATCAAAATTCTCGTCGGTCTCGTACTTCTTGCGAATCATCGCCCTAAACACATCTTCGAGAATGCGAATCATCGTTGGTCGATCCACATTTTTTGATCTTGCAAATTCTGCAAATGATTCTATAAGAACTTTAGCATCCATTTTTTTTACTTAAAAGAGACTAGTACAATTGATTTCTTTATTTCTTCCAAAGGGTACACCAAGTCTTCTTCAGTGGCTTTTTTCCCTTTTTCTTTTTTGATCACCTTCAATACAATCTCTGAAGGTCCCACTTGGAGAAGTTCCCCCTCAGTTTCCTTTCCGTCTGTCAAGGTTACTTTGAGTTTTCTCCCTATATTTTTCTCATACTGCCGTCTTGAGTTTAGAGGATAATCCACACCAGGGGAAGAAACTTCAAGCACATATGCGTCCTCCAGCAACTCCTTCGCTTCAATCTCCTCACCTACTTGTCTGCTGATAAATGCGCAGGCATCTATACTGACTCCCTGATCGGCGTCAATAAGAATCTTAAGCTGAGGTTTACTGCTGTTTTCAATAAGCTGAATGTCCACAATGAAGTGCGTTTCATCGGGCAAATGCTTCTCTACAATTTCTTCAATAGTCTGTTTTAAACTCATATTACAATTTACCATAATGAAAGAGGGGACTGTCGTCCCCTCCATATATTCGGCTAATACGGTACAAATTTAACAAAATAATTTCCATAAAAAAAAGACTGTTATTAATTCCTTTGTTTTAAAGTACTTGAAAGCAATACAATCCTACTTTGTGGAGCCAAAATTATCGTTGGTTTTATTTTTTGGTATGTGAATTGATTGTTGCAGACCAACTCGCTGAAATCACATCAATTAAAGACCGTTTAAATTGATTCAAAAAGGGAGTATATGTTAAAGTGAAACATTGTTTCAAAAAAAAAACATATAATGATAAGAAATTGCAATTAAGATAATAATTTTGTCGTCCTGCGTTTCTTGTTATGCATCTAGAATGCTAACTTTAACATATTCTCAAATTAAAATTCAACCAAAAAGACATAATGGGATTATTCGATTTTTTCTCCAGTGATATTGCTATAGATTTAGGTACTGCAAACACGCTGATTATACACAAGGACAAAATCGTTGTTGACGAACCTTCGATCATTGCTATAGATAGAACTACCAATAGGGTTTTGGCAGTAGGAAAAGATGCGATGAACATGCATGAAAAGACGCATGAGAACATCAAAACTATCCGTCCGCTTAAAGATGGGGTGATAGCTGATTTCTATGCTGCCGAACAGATGATCAGAGGATTGATCAAAATGATCCCAGGGCACAAAAAGGGTATGTTTCCCCAGTCCCATAGAATGGTAATCTGTATCCCTTCAGGCATCACCGAAGTGGAGAAAAGAGCTGTCCGTGATTCTGCCGAGCATGCTGGCGCCAAAGAAGTATATATGATTTACGAACCGATTGCAGCTGCCATCGGTATCGGCATAGATATAGAAAAACCAATGGGGTCCATGATTGTAGATATCGGGGGTGGTACTACCGAAATCGCACTGATAGCCCTCTCTGGTATTGTGGCTGACCAATCTATCCGTGTGGCCGGTGACACGTTCACTAAGGACATCTTGGACTACATGAGAAGACAACACAATCTACTGATCGGTGAAAGGTCTGCCGAGAAGGTCAAAATAGCCATTGGCTCTGCTTTGACCGAATTGGATGATGCACCTGAGGATTATGAAATTAGGGGTAGGGATTTGATGACGGGTATCCCAAAAGTCATCAAGGTTTCTTATTCTGAAATAGCATTTGCACTTGACAAATCAGTATCAAAGATCGAAGAGGCAGTTTTGAAAGCATTGGAAATTGCCCCACCGGAGCTTTCTGCCGATATTTATGACAATGGGATTCACCTCACAGGGGGTGGTGCATTGCTGAAAGGCCTGGACAAAAGGCTTCACCAGAAAACAAAATTGCCAATACATATTGCAGAAGATCCACTTAGGGCAGTGGTAAGGGGAACTGGAACCGCCTTGAAAAATATTTCCAATTTCAGAACCGTATTGATGACTTGATCTCTGGATGCAGCGCATTTTATTATTCCTTTACAGTTTAAGAGCTTTTCTATTATTCGTTTTTTTGGAGACAATCGCCATTTGGCTGATTGTCTCCTTCAATTCCCAGCAAGGCTCTGCTTTTTTCAACAGCTCCAACAGGTTCAGTGGCAAAGTGTTGGGGGCGAAAAACAATGTTTCCGAATACTTTTCCCTGGCAGAAGTCAACAAGCGGCTAGTGGATACGAATGCGGAATTATTGGCTGAATTGGAAATGTACAAAAAACCTGCAGACAGCACCTATATCCAATTGGATAGCAGTTTGATGGCCAAGTTTGAATTTAAAGGAGCTAAAGTCATCAACAACTCTATCCGTCTCAGCCAAAACCACCTAACCCTCAACAAAGGGGCGGCGCATGGGATAAAACCAGGAATGGGGGTGTTCAATGGCCAAGGGGTTGTCGGAAGAGTAAAAGGTGTGTCCAAAAATTTCGCAACTGTAATATCCCTGCTACACATAGACCTTTTGATCTCTTCCAAAATCGAATCCACAGAGGTGTTTGGGTCCATCAAATGGGATGGTGCAGATCCAAAAAATGCGAAGATGCTCTATATCCCGAGGCATGTCAAGATAGAAGTTGGAGATAAAGTCGTCACTTCAGGATACAATGCTGTGTTTCCCGAAGGCATTGCCATAGGGACAGTATCTGAGGTAAGTCAAGGGACTGATACGAACTACCTCGATGTCACCGTGGACTTGTCAACTGATTTCACGAAGGTCACCTACGTGTATCTTGTAGAAAACTCCATTGAAGAAGAATTGGATTCCCTGTATATAAATTCAGAAATAAACAATGAACAGTAGTAGGATTTTTTATTTGGCAGGTGGATTTATCCTCTACCTTTTGGTACAGACACTTGTACTGAAAAACCTCGTGCTGTTTGGTATTGCATTTTGCTTTTTGTATATCACATTCCTTATCCTGCTGCCGATAGAAACCAAAACAATCCCAACTTTATTGATCGCTTTTGGAATGGGGCTGATCGTAGATCTCTTTTATGACACTTTGGGCGTCCATACTGCAAGCCTCCTGATCATTGCATTTATCCGGAGACCTTGGATCAAAATCCTGACCCCTACCGGAGGCTATGACGACAATTTACAACCTACAGTTTTGAATATGGGTTTTGGTTGGTATATGACCTACAGTCTACCACTCATATTCATTTTCAACATTTCCTTCTTTTTTATTGAAAGCATGGGTACACATTTGTTTGCCCCAGTCGTTCAAAAAATAATCACTAGTGCTATTTTTGTTTTTGTATTGAGTAATATTGTTCAACTGTTGTTTTACAGGAGAAGGAGAGGATTGTAATGAACGAAAAAAGACCGATTACCATCATCGTCGTTATTGTGCTGATAGGGATCGTACTGTTGACCAAACTGTTTATGATCCAAGTGGCAGATGACAGCTTTTTGAAAAGAGCTGAAAAAAATGCTGTCCAAAGGTTGGTGGACCATCCCTATCGGGGACTTGTCTATGACAGGACCGGAAAAATCATGGTCTACAACAATCCTATTTTTGACCTGATGGTCATACCCAAAGAATTTGATGTCAAAGACACAACAAGGTTTTGTGAAATATTCAACATCGCCAAAGAAGACTTGATTGAGAAATACACTGCCGCAAGGAAATATTCCTCAGTAAAACCCTCAATCCTCATCCCGCAGGTATCAACTACAGAGTTTGCAAAAATCCAAGATTATTTGATCGACTATCCTGGTTTGTTTGTGACAACCCGATCTGTCAGATCCTATCCACAGGCCAGTGCAGCCAATGCACTGGGATATATCGGTGAGATCATTCCAAGGCAACTGGAAAGAGACACCGTCAGGTACTATAGACAAGGGGATTTTGTTGGCCATAGTGGTTTGGAAGGCTTTTATGAAAAGGAACTTCGAGGAGTGAAGGGGGTCAAATACAAAATGGTCAATGTCAGGGGCATTGATAAGGGTTCATTCAAGGATGGGGATTATGACACTGCCTCTGTGGCAGGAAGAAACCTCACCTCTACCATAGATCTTGAGCTTCAGCTATATGGTGAAAAGTTGATGGAAGGAAAAGTAGGTTCTGTCGTAGCGATAGAACCAAAGACAGGTGAAATCTTGGCGATGATTTCAGCACCTTCCTACGATCCGAATTTGCTTGCAGGCTCCAAATTCAGCACAAATTATGGTGTATTGAACAAAGATGAAACCAAGCCTTTGTTCAACAGGCCTATCATGGCGATGTATCCACCAGGTTCTATTTTTAAAATTGTCCAGTCCCTGATCGGTCTTCAAATGGGTGTATTGACACCAAATACTACCTATGCGTGTAACAGATCATTGGTAGCCTGTCACAACCACCCATCACCTGTGAATTTATTTGGCGCAATCCGGAATTCCTGCAATCCCTACTACCACCAGGCTTACCGAGCCATGATCAATCAAGAGGTGTCTAGAAACACTTTTAAAGACACAGAAATCGGACTTGATAAATGGAGGGAAAAAGTATTGCTTTTTGGACTCGGAGGACCTGTTGGGATTGATATGTACAATGAAAAGGGGGGAAGTATTCCTTCCAGCACTTACTACGACAGAATATACGGTCCTGGCAGATGGAAGTATTCGACCATCTATTCCCTATCGATCGGTCAAGGTGAAATGTTGGTGACACCACTCCAAATGGCAAACCTTGCTGCAATATTTGCCAATAAAGGCTACTATTACCCGCCACACCTGATCAAAGCGATAGACGGTGACCATACCAAGATCAAAGAAGAATATAGGACAAGAAGAGAGGTTGGTGTCGATGCGCACCATTTTGACCTGATCCAAGACGCCATGGCAGAAGCTATCTATGGAACTGCTGCAAGGGCTGCTATTCCCGATATCACCATCGCCGGAAAAACCGGTACCGCACAAAATCCACAGGGCGAAGACCATTCTGTTTTCGTAGCCTTCGCACCCAAAGAAGACCCAAAAATCGCCATCGCTGTGTATGTTGAAAATGCCGGTTGGGGCGGTAGGGCTGCTGCAAGTACAGCAAGTTTGATGATAGAGAAATATATCAAAAGGGAAGTAGCGAGACTTGGACTGGAAGACTATGTAATCGCCGGAAAATTCATGTGATTTGAGACAGGACGACTTATATATCAACAAAATTGATTGGATATCCATCATAATCTATGCAGCACTCGTGATTATAGGATGGTTCAATATCTATGCAGCTGTTTTTGATGAACAAAACGCAAAAAGCATCTTCGATCTATCGATCAATTCAGGACAGCAACTTGTAAGGATAGGTGCAGCAGTAATCATGATTCTTCTGATTATGGTTGCCGACTACCGCTTGTACGAAAACCTTTCTTTGATTCTATATGGGCTTTTTCTGATACTTCTGATCATCACTCCATTTTTGGGGAAAGAAGTAAATGGACAAATACTTTCTGTAGGTTTCGGTTCTGTCCGCATACAACCTGCTGAATTTGCCAAATTTGCCACCGCCTTGGCACTCGCCAAGTTTATGGAAAGACCAAGCTTTGACCTCAGTCAGGTCAAATACCAACTGCAGGCATTGGCTATCATCATGATCCCTGTGATTTTGATCATGCTACAGCCCGATACGGGTACAGCTATGGTCTTTTTTGCATTTTTCATTATGCTCTACAGGGAGGGGATGCCTCAAAAATACTATATATTAGCCTTAACAATGATTGCAGTTTCACTTTTGGCATTGGGGATTGAGAATAACCTTTATTTGGTTTTTGCTATTGCTGCCGCTATTAGCATTATGATATTTTTAGGGAAAAAGAAACTATCAAGAATCATATCCTTCGTAGTCATAGGGCTGTTGATGATTGGCTATGTGTACAGCTTGGACTATGTCGTGTCAAAACTCCCACAACATCAGCAAAACAGGATCATGGTGCTTTTCAATCCTGACCTAGACCCTTTGGGAGTAGGCTGGAATGTCACGCAGTCAAAAATCGCCATTGGTTCGGGTGGATTCCTTGGCAAAGGCTACCTAGAAGGAACCCAGACAAAGTTCGACTTTGTTCCAGAACAACATACCGATTTTATCTTTTGTACACTTGGTGAGGAATTTGGCTGGGCTGGAAGCTTGGTAGTAATCATCCTCTTTTGCAGTCTGTTGATCAGGCTTGTTTTCCTGGCAGAACGGCAAAAAACCAGATTCTCCCGGGTCTATGGTTATTGTGTCATTTCCATATTGCTCTTCCATTTTATGGTCAATATTGCGATGACAATCGGACTCTTTCCTGTAGTAGGGATTCCCCTACCATTCTTTAGCTATGGAGGCTCTTCTCTATGGTCATTTACTATTCTTCTTTTCATATTTATCAAGTTGGATTCACATAGAATCCAGATGCTGGGAAGGATGAATTAACTTGAATCGATACTATTTTTACCTGTATCCTTAGTGTACCTTGTAGTAAAAAAATCACCCACATGTTTGTATAATGGTTCTGTGTTTAAAAATCTAACCACGGAGGACACGAAGTATTTCACAATGTGCACAAAGTTCTTCTTCAAGACCACTTGAATCGACACTATTTTTACCGGGATTCAGCTTGGAGACGGCGAGCCTACCTCACGGAAAGCAGGCATTCGGAGACGTTCCCTTCAAACCTACTCCTAACTTCTTAAAGATAGTGAACTTTCATGTTTAATAAACCGCCCGCTGTATCCAAGTTGATGTTAGAGTGCGTTATTCCTTCTGCGTTTTAAAGGAAAGTTAATCCGATTCTTTTATTAAGACCTTGTTCGAAAATTCGAATTAATGTCGATAACTGGATATTTCCTTTTCCATTTTCTAGCTTGGAGATATAACTTTTCTTTGTTCCTGCCCTTTCCGCCAATTGCTCCTGGGTAAGATTTGCTTCTTTTCTAGCCGACTTCAGCATTTCACTTACAATGAACATTTGGGCATTTTCTTCATATTTATTTCTGCTTGCACTTCCGACTTTTCCGTGTTCCAGTTCAATCAGTTCATCAAATGTTTTTACTTTGCTATAATCTTTCATGGCTTTATTTCTTTGATTGAAAATATTCCTTCATTAACCTTTCCGCTTTCTCTATTTCATTCTTTGGAGTTTTTTGAGTCTTCTTTTGAAAACCATTGAAAAGGACAACCAGCCTCCCTTTATCAAAGCAACAGAAAATTCTATAAATATTTGATTGGTATTCAACTCTTACTTCAAATAACCCTTCAGTTCCTTCAAGATGTTTGAGAAACTTCTCTGGTACCCTTTCCACTTGCTTGATCAGCTCAAAAACATATTGAATCTTACTTTTAACCTTATCATTCTGGTTTTGATAAAATTCAATAAAGTGGTTTTCGTAAAAAATAATCTTCCTAACCATATTCACAAAGTTATCTCAAAAGATAATATTTTCCAAAAGTGTGGGATTCTTTTAATGCACTCTAACTATATCCTTGGTGTCCCTTGTGGTTAAAAAATCACCCACATGTTTGTATAATGCTTATGCGCTTAAAAATCTAACCACAGAGGACACGAAGGATTTCACAACGTGCACAAAGATATTCTCTAAAACCACTTTGTTTCAACACCATTTTCCCTTGTGTTCCTTGTGCCACCTTGGTGTCCTTTGTAGTAAAAATGCCCCCTAAATATCTGGATAACAACACCTACAACAACCCTCTAGCCTTTATCTCCAAATACTTGTTGATCGTATTGATGCTTAGCTCACTTGGTTTTGTCAAAATCGTCTGAATCCCGTGTCGATTGAGTTCTTTTGCCATTAATTTCTTATCATACAAAAATTTCTCTGCAACAGTTTTGTTAAAGACATCGGATAGCTTGCCTGCCGGCTGTGAAGTCAACTCCTCCAACAGGGTATTCTCAAACATCACTACCACCAGCAAATGCTTCTTGGCAATCGCTTTGAGGTAGACCAGCTGTCGCTCCAATGCACTGTGATGCTCAAAATTCGTAAAGAGGATCAACATGCTTCTATGATTCACCTTTTGCTTCAACCAGTTGTACAACAAGCCAAAATCAGTATCCAAAAACTTTGTATTGACATTGTATAGCATCTCCATGATACTCATCAAATGTGTTTTGCGATTGATGGCGGGGAGGGATCTTTGGATGGTATTTGAGAACGTAATCAGACCAGCCTTATCCCCTTTTTTGATGGCAATATTGGAAAAAGCCAAAGTACTATTGACCGCATAATCAAGAAGACTCAGACCATCAAATGGCATCTGCATCACCCTACCTGTATCAATGATGGAATAAATAGGTTGGGACTTTTCGTCCTGATACTGATTCATCATCAAAGAGGCGCTTTTTGCAGTCGCTTTCCAGTTCACCCTCCGGATATCATCCCCTTGGACGTACTCTTTGATTTGCTCAAATTCCATTGTATGCCCAATCCTTCTGATTTTCTTCAATCCCAGATCAAATTTCCTGGTATTTGCTGCCAAAAAATCATACTGTTGCATTTGGATAAACGAAGGGTAAACCTTCACCATTTGTCCTTTTTGAAAACTATACCTCCTTTTGACCAAGCCCAGCATACTGGTCACAAAGATGTGAAGGTCACCAAAATAATATTCTCCCCTAGTTTTTGGCAGCAATTGGTAATTGATAATCTTTTCCCCATTATTCTCCACTCCCTGCAATATTCCGAAATCCCTTTTCTGAAATTGTACCGGTATTTCATCTAAAATAAAGGCATTGATAGTCCGGCTATAATTGTTTTTCAGTACAATTTTTACGGTGTTGAAATCACTGTTCGAGAATTTGTCAGGCAAAACCCGCTCGGCTGCAATGCCATTTTTTCTCCTAAACAAAAAAACAAAATCAGCTATTACGAGCAATGCCAAACCCCACAAAGAAATAAAGCCCAAAGGATATAAAAACCCAACCCAGTAGGACACCAGAAAGATAAAGGCTATTCCAGCCAATATCCAATAGAGTCTGCGCTCGAAGAAAAGTTGTCGAAGAAATTGCATCAAATTATCTAGGGATTTCTACTGACTGTACAATACCATCAATAACGGTCTCTGTCGTCATTCCTTCCATTTCACGCTCAGGACTCAAGATTATCCTATGTCCCAGCGCAGGAACCACTACCTTTTTCACATCTTCTGGAATCACAAAATCCCTACCGGATATCGCCGCAGAGGCTTTTGATGCATTCATGATTGCCAAAGAGGCTCTTGGTGATCCTCCCAAATATAGATTGGGATGATTTCTGGTCTTCACGACAATTTGGGCTATATATTTGAGGATTTTCTCCTCAATTCCTATCTCAGAAGTCAATTGCTGAAAAGTCTTCAAAGACTCGGGGTCAAGAACAGACTCTACCTGATCAATTGCAGCATCTGATTTTCTTGCATGATGGCTTTTAAGTATGTCAAATTCCTGATCAAGTGTAGGGTAATCCAATTTGATCTTGAATAAAAACCTATCCAACTGAGCTTCCGGAAGGCTGTATGTCCCCTCCTGCTCTATCGGATTTTGGGTTGCCAAAACCATAAATGGCTCATCCATCACATAGGTATGTCCATCTACCGTCACCTGACGCTCTTCCATTACTTCAAACAAAGCGGATTGCGTCTTGGCTGGTGCACGGTTGATTTCATCTATCAAGATCAAGTTGGAAAAAATTGGTCCTTTTTTAAATTCAAATTCCCCCTGCTTCATGTTCAAGATCGAAGTGCCAAGCACATCACTTGGCATCAAGTCAGGCGTAAATTGGATTCTGCTAAACCCAACTTGCAGGGTTTTTGAAAAGAGCTTGGAAGTGATCGTTTTGGCAATCCCCGGAACACCCTCAATCAACACATGCCCCTTTGCCAACATGGCGACCAAAAGTAGGTCAATCATTTCCTCCTGACCCACGATTACCTTTTGGATTTCTGTCTTGATTTTCGCTACCGCAACACAAAGTTCTTCCAAAGGCAAGCGGCTTTTGAACTCCAAGGAATCATTGTGCTGCCCTAAGTTTTCTTCCTTATTTTCTTCCATTACTATATGATTTAAATTCTTCTATCAATTTATTTACTTTCAGGAGTTCTTGTTTTGAGACTTTCTCTTTAGAGAGAACAGCCATCAAAAAACTGAAAATCTCCACACCCCTATCGGCTGGACAATTTGCCCGAATTGTCAAATCCCTTATAACTGCTTCATCCAGATTCTCAAACCTAATCCTAAAATGGGCTCTACAATATTCCAAAAAGAGATTGATCTGTTGCTTACCCATCTCAGTAAATGCCTCCCGCTCCATGTACATAGCCGAAATTGTTTCGGAGAAAGCCACCGTCTGGTTCTCCAAAGGCAGGACAACTGGTATGCTCCTTTGCCGTCTTCTCCCTTCAAACACAATCCAGACCACAAGCATGAAAATCATGGTGTAATAGGCGCTTTTCAACTTTGGATTGGCAAGAAACAAATAAAGTGGAGATGTATAAACCGTCCTTCCCATTTTTTGATGGTTATCAAAATAAACCTTTCCTTCACTTGGTAAGTAAGCCAAAACCCCTTCTGTGTAATTTTTTGTACTTTTTTCCAAAAGGAAATAATTGGAAAATGCAATTGGAAAGGTATGGAGATACACCGTTCCATCCCCCACTTTCACTGCAATGAAATTTGGCTCTGCCATGGATTCAGAATCTTGGAATTTCATCTTTCCCAAAACCAATGTATTGGTACTATCCACTTTCGAAAAATATTCCAAGAGTGTAACTCTTTCAAATAGATAGGGTTCATCTGCCCTAAGCCGCCTGTCCTCAAAATTGAGCTCAATATGCTCCCTGAAATCCGCCAACTCAACCAAAGGGGAAACTTTCAATCCCAAAGAATCCAATAGAGGCGTGCTGTAGTTTCTCGCCGAGAGAAATAAGGTATTGCCTTTTTTCACCCAGTCGAGCATCTTTTTGATTTCTGATTTATCTGTTGCGTAATATGAATTGAAGGCAAAGTAAGTACCGCCTTGGGGATCTTTGTTCAGCCACTCAAAAGCAGGGACATTTACTTCTTCAAACCGATCTTTGGCAATTTTTTCCGACAATTGATCATAAATGACCTTTCCTCCATAGGGGATTTTATCCAATTTGGAATAACTCTCGCCCCAATCTACAGACGGCTTCGTATTGACCTGCAACAGCAGCAATACCAGCAAAATCAAGGCTAGGAATCCCATGATAAATTTTTGTGACCTTGGTATCATAGCAAGCTGTCTACTTTTAAAAATGCTCCTTCAGCCCTATTGAAGGCAGTTTGATTCATATGAAAATCTCCATACCAAATATAATCATAGATCTTGGTGATCTCTACAAATTGGTTTTTCAAATCACCAGTAGCCAATTCGTCAAAGTAATCATGGTTTGTTTTTTGGATTTTCCAGTCGATCAATTCTCTTTCTATCAGTTTCTTCAATGTCAATAAATAATAATACCTGATCGCCAACCTAAAATCATTTCTAGCTATGGCTTCATTGATCAATTGTTGGATATTCTGGTTTTGGATGATTTCTTCATCTGATCCAAAGGCAACCTGGTTGCCATTTAGCTTGTTTTCTGATACTCTCCTGTTATCGTACCTGACAAATAGCCAAACCAACAAGATGGAGAGTCCGATCAAAACCAAATAAGGCAATATTTGAATAATGAAATTCAGAAAAGCACCTGCAGTCCTATTGCCAATGATCCACCTCCAAAATCTGGAATAGAGTTCACCGGCTTTGCGCTGAAGCTTTTGGAACCAATTTTCACCGACATCCGATTCATCATACTGAAAATCCCTATCACCCAGATACCGGTCCAAGTATTCTTCCCCAAATTCAAATGGCTGTAAATCCTCCACGGTATGAATAGCCTCCACGGACAGACTATCCTGTTTGGCTTCCACCATGGAGATACTGAATAAAAGAAGAAGAATGGAGATTTTCAATTTCATCTTATGATCCCAACTCGTCGATTTGCTGCCTGATTCCTGTTTTGTTTTTCTCCTCATCCAAATCGTAATAGACAAATCCTATAGCGATATGCATCACAACGGTCAAAACATAAGATGCCGCACTCCCTATAGTCGCCAAGATCATATAAATAAAATCATTAGGCATCTCCGGACTTCCAATGGAGGATTGGGATGCCGAAATCACGGTTTTGATCAACATGTAGATCAAGGAGGGCATGCTAAATGCAAAAGAAATCAACCCAATGATAATCGATATCACCAGGATAGTCCCAAATGTCACCCACCAGTAGCCTTTGGTCAACCGGAAACTCTCACTGATCGTCTCACCGATGCTTTTCTCCCTAAATATCATCAGGGGAAATGCCAACACTACAGGAACTATGAAATAAATACCCGGAATGACAAAAAAGATAAACCCGAACGCCATCATCATGTAACAGATGATCATCAACAAGACCATACTGCCAAATTTGCTTTTTGCCTGATCAATGACAGTGGACTCTTCTACTACTCCCCTGTTCACCTCATATTCATGGGTGAAGCTAAAGATCGTAGAGGCACTCATGGCATAAAATATCCCACCTGCCAAAGCCAAAGCCAAAAGGGCGATCATTATATTCGAAGCCATGGATACTGGATCTGGATCCAACATGACATATTGATAATAAGCCGAAGCAACCAATACAACGATGAAGGGAATCCCACATGTCTTGACCAAAACAGAAAACAACTGCTTGGAGTTGTTGCGCGAAAAAGCAAATGTATCTGACAGAATTGCTCCCAATTCACGTCTTTTCCTCAAGGGTATATAATTTTCCATCAATTTGTTTTTTTATGGATTTGGATAGGATAAATAACGTAATAAAATAGTATCACACCTAAAGAAATAAATATTATTGAAATATTAAAAACATCAGGCAAATCAGTAATCCTCGTAACAAAACCTTCCAAAAATCCCGCTACAATAAAAAAAGGAATGGTACTGATCAAAATCTTCAAACCTGCTTTCATTCCTCTTTTCAGGGAAACCAACCGAGAATAGGTTCCTGGAAACAAAATACTATTCCCCAACACAATCCCTGCACAACCTGCAATGATGATCACAGAAATCTCTATAGTTCCATGAACCCAAATCGTACGGGCAGATTCCCAAAGTAAGTCTTGGTCATAGAAAAAATATTGGAATGAACCCAGCATAATCGCATTCTGCATCAAAATGTAGAAAGTCCCAACTCCCAACAAAATCCCCAGCGAAAATGCTGTCAGTGCAACACGGATATTGTTCACCGTAATTCCCAGAAACATATCCACCTGTTGCATTTCTTTGTATACAGCCATTGGGTCGCCTTTTTCTATATTGTCAAGGGTCATGTTCACATAGGCATCCCCCAAGATCGCCCTCACAAATGCCGCATCGGTAGCGGCAGAATAAGCACCTATTATTGAAAACACCAGAAATATCAGAAATGCGATAGCAAGCTGCGGCAAGTACTGGTAAAACATGGCAGGAAATTCCTGGGTATAAAATTTTATGAACCTTCCTTTGGATTCTTTTTTTGTTTTGTAGATTTTTTGGTGAGATTTAGAAGCCAATTGGTTCAGGTAGATGTGCGTTTGGCTATTTGGATAAAAAGTCTGGGCATAGCTCAAATGATCCGTTATCTCAATGTACAAGTCACCAAGCTCCATGGGAGATATTTTGGCGTTGGATAAAAGAGCATTTTCAAATCTTATCCATTTATCTTTATTTCGCTTAATAAAAGCAGCTTCACGCATCTTAAATTATCAATTTTACCAAAGAAAATAATAAATGAAGGAATTTCAAATAAAGACCGCCCAAAACATCAATATTCATCAAAATACCGCAAATGTTGGTAGCCGAATTTTGGCATACCTGCTTGATGCTGTTTTTATATTCCTGTTTATAGTTTTGGCAATATTCCTAGGCAGTAAAATTTTCGAAAACAGCTCTTTTTCATTGACTTTCTACACAGTAATGGGATTGCCAATCCTCCTGTACCATTTACTGTTTGAGTCGCTGATGGATGGTCAATCCCCCGGAAAAATGGTTTTGCAGATCAGGGTAGTGAAAGTCGATGGCTCAAAGGCAGGTCTGGGAGATTATCTCATCCGCTGGCTACTACGGATAGTGGACATCAGTTTCACTTCGGGTGGCTTGGCGATTTTGAGTATTCTTATCAGCGGAAAAGGCCAACGAATAGGTGATCTTGCTGCCGGGACAACCGTTATATCCGAAAAATTCATCACAAATCTGCAAAACACTTTGCTGGTAGACCTCCCGGAAAATTATGTCCCAAAATATTCACAGGCAATGATTTTGACCGATAAGCAAGTCCAAGATATCAAACAGATCAAAAATGAAGCATTGAAAAGCGGGGATTTTGGATTGATCCAAAAATTGGCAGCAAAAACAGCTGATTTGCTCCAAGTAACCTATGAAGAAAAATCCTTGGCATTTCTGGATCAGGTGATCAGGGATTATAATTTTTATAGCCAACAGGGTTGAGTCTGAAATATGAGTTAAAAAACATTCTCAAAAATTCAAAAATTGGCGAGAGAATATCGAAGCAAATTAAAAATAGCAAAAACGTTACTCTCTTAAAAAACAGATCCCGGCTCAATTATGCAATTTCATTACATAATTGAGCCGGGATCGACATGGAAAACCAAACTCAATTTGGCTTAATACTTATACAGATTATTAAACAGCATCTTGAATGTGCCATGTGACTGCGCCCTGTATGTGATTTCAGGAGTGTATACTACCAAATGACCTTTACCCATTGGTGCTACAAATGCAGTGATCCCATCTTCAAGATATGATTCGCCCCATGCCCACCCGCTTTTCAGAGGTGTAGCTGTATCAAACCAACTCAAAGCTTGGACACCTTGGAGTTTGGCTTCCGGCTTCAACTTGAACACAGGGTTGTTGTTAAACAAGACATAGGAATAATCTTCCAAACCCCAATTGAGAACCTGGTTTGAATCTACCCTTGTTTGCAACACACTGCCCGGCACATAATACTTTTCTCCCGGAAGTGGTTTCTCAGAACCATCTCTTTGGACTTCAACCAATGCATTGCGTACCGGCAATTCCAAATGGTATGCAAGCACTGAACTTGAACCAATTGCCACTACTTTCCCACCATTTTCAATGAATCTTTTCAACTGTGGAATAGACTTGTCAGCAGTGATAGAACCCAACATGTGGTGGTACTCTGATGGTGTATCTTCCTCTTTTGGTCCTCTATAACCTCCCGAACTGCCAAGGCTTGGTATACCTCCACTGATGAATAAGATGGCATCATATTTAGCATTGAGGTTTCCCTGATCTATTTCCTTTGCAAAAATCAATTCAAATTCAAAATTGTACTGCTCAAGAATCCATCTCACCCAACCACTTGGCATAGAACCTCCATAAGAATCGTACAATGCAACCCTTGAAGGTTTGATTGCAAGCAAATCTTTTGGTTGGCTTTTCGCAGCTTTGATTTCCAGGCCAAACTGCTTTCCATAATCAGCTAGTACTTTGTAGCCATTGGATGGAATGTAGAAAGATCCAGCGGGCATCTCTTCTACACTTGAGTTAGTCCTAGAGACTTTTATTCCCTTTTTCAAAAGCTCATTTGCGACAGTGAATGCATCATTGTGTACACTGCTGATCAAAAACCCGTTTTTAGACCCAGAAAGTGGCAACTGTTCCGGAACTTCCAATTCTCCATAAGCCAATGTCTCAAATGGTCCATCAAACCCATCCAAGATTCTGTCAAATTCAACGTCCATCTGGTAAGCCAATGTCCAACCAGCAGCATCATAAGGTCGGATCGGAGGGCCGCCCGGATATTGGAAATCATTTGGATAATCCTGTGGCTCAAACATGTCGATGACATGTGGTCTGAACGCCTGATCGGTCTTGACAATATAAGACCCCTTTGGATAGGTTTTGCCATTTACCTGAAACTGGCTTGTCGCTTTCTCTATTCTAATCCCGGTTTTTATCAGGGCATTGATAAACTTCACAGCGGTAGGAAAATCCTTTTGATCCGCTGGAATTATAAATCCCCGTGGATCTCTTTTTTCAGTCGCTTGGTAAATGCTATCATAAAATATCGACGGAATACCCCACCTGGAATTTCCTTGACTACTCTCTTTTGATTGGTCATAAGCAGTCTTGATGGCTTCCACTTTTTTCGGGAAAGGAGTCCAATAGTCCTTGCTACCTCTTTCGATAGAGCCTTTGCCCATACTGTATATGTTATACAATAGATGATCCCTGTTTCTGGCTGCATAATCCAGCACTGCATAGTTCAGGGATACAGAATAGTCGATTGATTGCTGAAACTTCCAAGTTTCCTGTGGGGTGACAGGGAAAGGGGTGTTTGCATTTGGGATCAACCTATCTGGTACCAATGGGATTGATTCCGGATTGGGACCACCGACGATCTCTGTCAAGATTCCAATGATATTGTGATAGTGGGTAGTAGTCCTTAAGCCACCATTATACCAAGTGGAAAAAGTAGAACCATTCATTCTTGTAAAACCCGGTTTGTTTTCAGCATTCAACCTGTTGTACATGGCAGCACCCACAGCATCAATTCCCGTGACCATCATTGGGTCAAACACATAATTGAAAGGATCTCTGTATGGAGGACCTGCCAAAACAGACCCTGCAGGGCCTCTTTGGTGGTGATTGTACATAACTTGCGGAATCCATTCTACGAATAGTTGATGCCCCATGTTCACAGACTCCTTCATGTTTTGGATGTAGAAATCCCTGTTGTTGTCATGGCCTATATACTTTTGGTACAAGACCGGAAGGCCTGAAAGACTCCTTTTTTCCGGCTCAGCATGTCTCATGTACCAGTCACCGATTTTCTCATGCCCATCCGGATTTGCATGGACAAAAAGGATCACTACATTGTCAAGAATCCGTTGGTTTTCTTTGTCATCTCTGGTCAATACATTGTATATCGTCTCTGTCAACTGATGGATCCCCACTGTCTCAGTCGAGTGCAATCCCCCATCAATCCAGACAATCGCCTTGCCTTCATCAGCCAAATCACGGGCTTCTGATTCTGCGAGGCTCTCTGCACGGGCCATTTTCACAGAAATCTCTTTGAAGCGATCTAGGTTTTTGTGGTTTTCTGGAGAAGTCACGATCATCATCCATTGATCCCTTCCCTCTTCAGTTTTTCCAATAGAAACCAATTTTGCTCTGTCTGAAATTTCAGCAACTTTTTTAAAATAGGCCTCTGTTTGGCTGTAAGTTGAAATGTGATAATCATCACCCATCCCGAAGCCAAAATGCTCCCTTGGGCTGGGGATAGTTTGGGACATTGCTGCAGTAAGTCCCAAAATAAAAACACCAAGGAGAATAAATCCTCCCTGGATGAATTTGTTGTTTGTTTTTGTTTTTTTCATCTATGGTATATTTTTAAACCTAACACCTACCCTACAGTCACATAGTTCACCCCTGGACTCATCGCAGGAGTTGTCATTGTATTGGACTATTCTCTTTCCGTCTGCCATAATAACAATAAATTTGAAGAGGAAATAGTCATTTACAGCAACGGTCGATAAGTTGGTCTGAGTCAACGCAGCAAGCTCTGAAGCGGTGAAGCTATATTGCTTGGGGAAAGTAGTCACCCTTTCGAAAAGGGTATCGTTTGCCCGTATGACACTTGGAAGTGGGAACTGTCTTTCGTTTGGATGCACTTCTGCCAAGGACAATACAAGTGGGTATACTGGAGGATTTCCCTCCCTTCTATTGAAACTCACATAAACTTCGATCGCTTCAATACTCGCCCTGCCTTCCGCATCATAGTAGTCCAGTTGCCACTCAAATTTTTGGGTGGTGCTGTAGTCTGGATCAGCCAGGTTGAAATACGAGGTTTTGGCAGAAGCAAATGTAGGCAAAGCGGAACTCCCAGCATTCAATGTAACTTTTGGAGTCGCGACGTAGGTAAAGTTTTCCCATTCATAATCTACTGTTTTGCAGGAAAACAACAGGCAGATCAAAAGACTTAATATTGATATTTTTTTCATGGCTTTATTTATTTTTCAAAAATCAGAATAAGATTAGCGGCTCCAGAACACAGGGATGATCTGCTGATTTCTTTGCAATTGCTCCCTTGTTTCTACCACTGTTTCATTTGAAGTCAACTCAGTCTCTGAGAAGAAGAACCTTTGTGGAAAGACATCAAGAGGAGATATCAACTCTACCAATTCCGGGAGACCAGTCCTTCTATAATCATTGTAGGATTCCACTCCATTTCCATACATTGCTATCCACTTTTGCATCATTACCATAGCGAGTTTATCTTCTTGGGACGCTGATTCAAATGCTTCCAATAGCCTCTCGTTGAAACGCAGGATACTCGCTGATGATATTGGGAAGGCAGGAGACAGTGTACTTATAGCTTCCATATTGGCAGCTACAGCTTGGGTCAATAATTCACCTGCATTTTCCCCTGTATTCAAAGTCAAGGCAGCTTCAGCCCGATAAAACTTCATCATTGAATTTGTCAAAAGCGGCTGAATCCCTGCACCAGTACCATCCCCATTGGCAAACAGCACCAGTCGGAATGAATTTGCGGAAGCCCCTGCAGTCGCTCCAATATTATTCAGCAACCCCTCGTCATTGGAAATGGAAGGGATCATGCCATTGTCATACACTCCACCTGAAGGATATATCCCCACGATCGCCCTGGTTTGTTGATCGGCAGGTGATGCTGCGCCATCACCGGGATAACGACCATAATAACCTTCTCCAACCTGGGAATTTGCCAAGCCGGCCTTTTCATTCAACCTGAAAATATAATACCTGAGCCTGGGATCATCCTGTTCTTTGAGTCTGTCATGAAGCACCATACTAACATAACCATCCCTGCTTGGAGAATAACCGGTGGTATACCACGGATGTCTGGTTTCTGGAGCCGGGCTACTCCCAAACAAAAAGGTGAAATCATCTTCATTGCTGTCTATCATATTATTTTCAGCAAGCAATGCGTTGATCCCCTGGGCGGAAGCCGTAGGATTCACATTCTTAGTCTGTAGATAGAGTTTGAACTTCAACGAGTTGGCAAATTTCATCCATTTCTCCCTAGAACCCTGATACATCAAATCTGAGGAGGGAACAACTGAAAAGCCTTTGTTTATATCTGCTTTGGCTTCATCTATCAGTTTCAGAAGGTCTGAATATATCTCTTCCCCACTATCGAAACGTGGGTTTGCGGATTTAGCCGCTTCATAGTATGGAAGATCTCCCCACAAGTCCACCATCAACCCATACAAAAAGGCTTTTTGCAACTTTGCTATCCCCAAATAGCCCCAGCTCTCCTGTTCGGTACCGGTTGTGATCATTTGCTCTAAATCTGGAATAGCCTGGGTATAATAACCCAACCAAGTCGCCTGGAAAGTTGTCCCAGTTTGATCCCACCTGTTCAGACCACCGGCAGCCCTGTGCTGTATGACATTTGATGCTCCTCTATTGATGGTATTGAAATTCCCTACAATTGACAATTGGGTTGCTGGAAGCAGTAATGCCAATTGGGGATCGGTGGGATTATTTGGATCCGCGTTGATAT
This sequence comes from Belliella marina, assembly GCF_042682445.1. Taxonomy (NCBI): domain Bacteria; kingdom Pseudomonadati; phylum Bacteroidota; class Cytophagia; order Cytophagales; family Cyclobacteriaceae; genus Belliella; species Belliella marina. The sequence goes on along the minus strand of NZ_JBHUHR010000023.1, from coordinate 26,339 downwards.
CAATAAATTCAGAACAAGCTCCTGACAACATTCCAATCAGCAGCAGACTGGCTATCATTTTTGATTTTATAAATTTTACAACTTTCATCTTTTCGCTGGTTTTAGAATGTAAATCTTAAGTTGACCCCATATCTTTTGGTAGGAGGTACACCGAGCTGGTCATACCCTAAGTTGTTGGCTCCCGCAGTACTCACTTCCGGATCGTAATTCATCGCGGTAGGAGTATTCGGTGCTTTATACCATAAGTTTCTACCACTCACTGATACAAAAGCGCTTCCAAATGGGGTTTTGCTGAGAAGCTGCCTTGGGAAAACATACCCTAGGGAAATTTCCCTCAGCCTAAAAACCGTAGCATCGAAAATAGCTGCTTCATTGATGTATCCCGCCGAAGGGCCACTAGGACCAAAGCCACTCCCAAAGAAATAATCATTGTAGTTCAATGCAGTGTTGTTGGGAATCTTGTTTCCATTTTCATCCAACAGAGGTTGTCTTGTATTCACATCCCCCATCACGCCAGTTCCAACCCTAAATGAATCCCGATCCTCTGTATCCTTCAAGACACCACGGGCATAAGTCTCCCCTATAGTGGTAGACAAGATATCCCCTCCCTGTTTCCAATCAAACAAGACATCCAGAGTAATTCCCCTAAAGGAAAACGTATTGCTCAATCCTGCAAAGAAATCTGGATTTGGATCACCAATTGGGCCGTTGGTTGCAGCCAAAATAGGTTTTGCCGTGAGAGGATTGACCAAAATATTCCCTTCATCGTCACGTGCATACCTGGATCCGAAAATCATCCCATAGGGCTGACCCTCAATATGGACATTGCCGCTATAGGTAAGTTGGGCAAAACCTCCCAAGTCCTCTACCCTATTTCTATTTCGGGTGAAGTTGGCACTGATAGACCAATTCAACCCCTTATCAGACATCAGTGGGTTTGCAGTCAAACCGATTTCAATCCCTTTGTTGGAGGTTTCTCCTAAGTTGATGATCCTGGTCAGGAATCCTGAAGATGGCGCAGAGTTTACCACAAAAATCTGCGAGGTACTCATTTTGGTATAATAAGTCAAATCCAAAGAGAACAGGTTTTGCAAAAACCTCAACTCAGTACCTATTTCAAATTCAGTGATAAATTCTGGTTTCAATTCATTGTTTGAAAAACTGTTGGCAAGTGTTTGCGTACTTACACCAGAATTATTGGAATTGGAAAATGGAGAACCTATCCCTCCAAATGTTGCATTGGCATTGAACACATTGATAGTCTGGTATGGAGATGCCTCGTTGCCCACTTTTGTATAACCAGCCCTGATGGTACCGAAATTTAAGGTTGACGAATTCATCTTCAAAGCCTCTGTAAATACAAAAGACCCATTGACGCCACCATAGAGATAACTTCTATTATCCGCAGGAAGGGTAGAAGAGACATCATTCCTACCGACAAAATTAAGAGAGGCGTAATTTTTATAATCAAATGTCAAATCACCAAAAAAGGCATAGTAGCGTTGTTTTATCAAGGCTTGATTATTTGGCAGCCCCCCCAAAGTAATGGTGGTAGTATTCCTAATATCATTCAAACCCGCCACGATAATTCCGTCTCCGGAAAATGCAGATCTTCTGGTCAATCTTTGGTTGATATTGTTTCCAAGAATCAACCTTACCTTGATATCTTCATTAATCTGCGTATTGATGGTTGCCAGCAAGACATTGTCCAACTCTTCTCTGTAGATATTGTCTGTGTTGATGGTGCCGTTGGCATAGACACTGGAACCTTTCCCCAATACACTCACCCGATTGTCAGTGAAGCTGTTAAATCCAAATGTATTCTGGATTGTCAACCAAGGAGTAACTTCTTTTCCTAATACGAAACTCCCAAATGTCCTATCCACATCGCTGGTAGCCGGACTGTGCTTGACTGACCAGTAAGGATTGTCCAAGGCCCTATAGTAAACATTTCCTCCAGTAACTGGATTTTCGAAAGGGTAATTTGTCAAATCATAACTTGTAGGCATAAACAGCAGATTTCCCATCACAGAACCTGAGCCGCCAATCGGAGGACTGGTTTGGCTGGTTTTCACATAGTTCAGCGTTCCCCTGACAAAGAACCCATTATCCAATTTAGCATTCCCTCCTATATTGAATGATGTTCTGGTAATACTATTTCCTGGCACCACCCCATCATTGTTTGTTCTTGTAAACCCAGCCGTTACACTACTCTTCTCTGTCCCCCCGTTGATCATGATGGAATTTTCAAACAAATTTCCGTTTCTAAAGAAATTGCTAACATTTTCCTTCATGTAAGATCTATAGGGAACTTGAACAGGAGTAACGCCATCAGCCTCATAAAATTCAGGGAATTGGGAAGCGGGGTTTGAACCCAAGGCCAACGGATGAGGAATCGTGGGTCTGCTGGAATAAGGAGACCCATAAGAGCCATACACACCCGCACGATAATCCCCGTTGGTTCCTTGTCCATATTTATTCTGATACTCCGGAATCCCCGACAACCTTTCGTTGGAATAGGAAGTGTTGTAGGTGATTTCCATTCCTTTCCTGCCTTTTCTAGAACCAGTTTTTGTGGTGATAATGATGGCACCATTTGCAGCCCTAGATCCATAAAGTGCAGAGGCCGCAGCACCTTTTAATACCGTCAGATTCTCAATGTTATTTGGATCAATGTCAAATGCCCTACTTGAAGTGGATTGACTGCTTTGCGTCTGACGTGTACCGCCCGATTCAAAAGTCGAATTATCAAAAGGCACTCCATCTACTACAAACAAGGGTTGGTTGTTGTTTCCCAAAGATGAATTCCCCCTGATTGAAATATTGGTCGCCCCTCCGGCTACTCCTCCTCCACCTTGGATATTGACACCTGCTATCTTTCCTGTCAGTGCCCTTACTGGGTCAGGCTCATTTCGCTGTCCCAACTTATCGCTATCTAAAGTAGTCACTGCATACCCCAGCGTATTCGAGTTTCTTTCAATCCCAGCTGCGGTAACCACCACTTCGGAAAGTTGCACACTATCGGATAATGTTACACTTATCTCGCTTTGGTTGGTTATGTTTACCTCCATCTTTTCATAGCCGATATAGGATATGACCAAGATATTTTCATTTTCTCCAAGGTCAACCTGAAAGATGCCGTCCAAATCCGTAACAGCCCCTTTTGCAGTACCCTTGATGAGAACATTTGCTCCCGGAATTGGCATCCCAGCTTCATCCAATACAGTTCCCTTGATGGTTTTTTGTTGGGCATATCCTTGGTGGGAAACCAAAAGTATAGCTTGCAACATCAAGAAGTAAAGGCATCCCTTCCAATAGGGCGAAATGCCAATTTGAGTAAAATTTGTCTTCATAGACTATAAGGTTAATGAGTAAGAAATACACACCTATCCCATCCCAATCAAAATTGAGTGAAAAGGCATTAACAGAAACAGTTATTTGGGATTCAACTAAGAATAAGAAAGAATTGAATTCATGCGCATAAAAAATATACTTTTTATTCTTTACTAAAAGTAATCTAAAAAATCCCCAAACTCAAACCACTTACATAAATATTTTAAAAAACAACCAGAAAATATGATTTTCACACAAAATTACAACCACAAAGGCAAAAAAAAATACCGATATGCAAGAAAAATACATTAAATAAGCAAAATATAGTTGTATTTAAACCGTATTTAAAAAAAAAGACTAAACCACTTATCCCAATTTATGGTTATCCGCTACTTTGCTAGTAAGTTAAAATGTAGCAGATAACCGCCAACTATACCACGTCCCAATCATCAGATTGTCTGGAGCACCTACATTGGATATTTTATAGGACTACTAGTATGAAAACATATATGAATAAAAAAAAGGGGAATCACCCCCTTTGATCAAATTTTCTGAAAACAAGTTGCAGAAACTCTTCTACCGCTTCTGAATTCTTATCCCAGGCCAACTCCCCTACATACCTTTCATTGACTAAATGGATGGCAGACATAAAGCTATCACACTGATCGATGGATTTCAAAGCATGCTTCATCAAATCCGGATTCCCGTCAAACAACTCTTTGGTGAACATAAAACGCTGGTTGATCCCAATGTTCTCAGACAAATCTGAAATTGTCCCTTTCATAACGCTATACTGCTCGGATTCAAACTTCTCCCAAGCCTGAAGTGGGTCTATTATTTGCGAAGCATGGGCCACCTTGTATTGGGAAGTGACAACCTCCACCCTCTCGATTTCTTCTTCCAATTCATCCACCGCACCCTCTTCGGAAGATTCCCCCAAACCCTGAACTTCTTCGGAAGCAACACCAGTCGATTCATCTTCCAAAATATCTTTACTTTCCTCGGACTCCATCGTTACTTCCTGCTGATGCCCCACTTCATCTTCAAGAACTTCCTCTTTATCAGGAACCCTTTCAAACAAAATATCAAAATCCAAATACAAAATCCCCTGTAGCTCAGACAACAAATTTTCCGGACTATCCAAAACCTCCTTTTGCTGCCCAAAATTCAACTGCAAAGCTTCTTTGTATGCCTCGGCTGATTGGCTGATCCCCGCCCTGTCGATTAGGTTTGCCACCAAGATATGGTTCCATTTATAATACTTCTCATTGCTTTTGAGAAACTCATTCACACTCGACCGAGAAGCTTTGTCTATTTCCCCCCTGAAAAAAGAAACGGGATCCAGTGCCAAAATAATCGAAAATGCCACGGCTTCTCCCAGAAGCGGTTCAAAATTCTCCCTGTCTATTTTGATCGATCTAGAAAGCACATTCATAAATTCATTCAGGGCATGGTATACAGAATTATCCCTGTAATCAAAATACGGATTGCTTTTGAGTTTTTCCAACTCTACTTGCCAAGCTTCAAAGAGGGATTTGATCACAAAGAAATTGACTTGCTTACTCGAAGTCAACCTGAGGATTTCAGCCCCATTGATGTATTGTTTGGAAGAGAAGTATTGGTCACAAACCTTCTTAGCAAACTCCAAAGCGTAGTTTTCTAAATATTTGCTGTTAATTTTGACACTCATAGCTGGTATTTTATTTTAAACGGAAGCAGAAATCATGCTGAAAATTATCATTGAGAACTTAAATCACAAAGAAATAATTTCCCATGAAAGTAATCGTAAAGTTATAGAATTAATTCATGAAAACTACATTGACTGGATGCACGCCTGCGGCAAAAAAGGCAGATGCACCACCTGCAAAATGATCATCACAGAAGGGATAGGCAACCTGAGCCCATTGACAGAACGGGAAGAAATTTTCCGGAAAAATGACCGATTAAAACCCAACGAAAGATTAACTTGCCAAGCTGAGCTGAAATCCGGCACACTCCGAATCCGTGTAGCAGAAGCAAATAAGTTTCCTCATATGGAGTACAGTGGGTGAAGTTGTACGAGTTAGGCGGGGTAGAATTGGGAGATTTGTTGGAAAGTTGCAATGTTTGAAGGTTGGAAGGTTTGGATAGCTTGTCACTCGTGGTGGATTACTAGACTGGTAGAACTTGGCCTTGGCGGATTGAAAAATTGGAAGATCATAAGATTAGTTGAAAGATTGCAAGGTTGGAAAGTTAGAAGGTTGAGTCCACTCTTAAAAGCCATTTTCATTAGAAAAAAGTGGCTTAGGATTGAAATTAGAAGGGTAAAATTCTCATTTTAATCCTTACCGGAGAGGACTCAAGGTTAGGTAGCCATAGCAATATTGGTGGTCTTTGTACATTGCACTTAGTACTTAGTACAATCAAATTGAGATTAGAAAATTGGTTTGAAAGTTACAAAGTTGGAATGTTTTAAAGCTGGGGGAGAGATGATTGAGTTATTGAGGAATTTGAAGAACTTGTCCGTCGTGGTGGATTGGAAAATTGAACTATTGGAAAGTTAAGAAAATTGTAACCTTACAAAGTTGTTGGAGGATGGTTTTTTTAGTGGATATTTGGGATTGTCCCGAAAATCACTAGACACTCTTTAATAATCACAATCGTCATATGAACTCGACCCTAAATATATCGCCGAAGGCTCATATCTATTTATATCGCAAAGCTTATATCACTATCTACCTCTATTAATCTCACGTACTTGGTCTAACTCTTGCATCTTTTATCTTATGTCTTGTGTCTCATGTCTTGTGTCTCAAATCTAAAAAGCAAAAATGTTTATAGAACCATTTATAGGAGCTAAAAATAAAACAGACAGGAAGGGCCATATAGAAGTGGTCTGTGGGTCGATGTTTTCCGGAAAAACGGAGGAATTGATCCGAAGGCTTAACCGTGCCCTGATCGCTAAACAAAAAGTGGAAATCTTCAAGCCTTCTATAGATATCAGATACCATGATTCCGATGTGGTCTCCCACAACGAGAATTCAATCAGGTCCACCCCAGTGAATTTTGCAGAGGACATCCTGCTGCTGGCAGGAGATTGCGATGTGGTCGGGATCGATGAAGTCCAGTTTTTTGACAATCATATCGTACATGTAGCCAATGTCCTCGCCAACGCCGGCAAAAGGGTCATCCTCGCAGGACTGGACATGGATTTTGAAGGAAAAGCCTTTGAGCCCATGCCACAGCTTTTGGCAATTGCCGAATATGTAACTAAGGTCCATGCCATCTGTATGAAATGTGGGGACTTGGCTTCCTATTCTTTTAGACTATCAGACACCAAAGAAAAAGTCGTTCTTGGCGAGAAGGACAGCTATGAGGCCCGGTGCCGAAAATGCTTTTATGAAGACAAAAAATGAGTTGGAAAAATAAATCTCAATGGTTTGCGGCAATTTTCAATTGCAGACTTTCTTTGCCCTTTTTTCAAAGATCGATCAGCCTATTGTTTTTGTTTTTTCTCAATCCCCTTCTGATTACCGCCCAATCAAACATCCCAATTGGCACTTGGAAAACCCACCTCTCCTACACCGATCCTGCTATTCTCAGGGGTTCCGATCAGACTATTTTCCATATTGGAATGGAGAGTCTATTTTATTTTTCACTAAATGGAGAAGAAATAAACACCCTCACAAAAATTGATGGGCTATACACACATCAATTTGTTGCAGCCACATTTGATCCAGCAAGCAAAAAGCTCCTCCTCGCTTACCCTGATGGCACGATAGATTTGGTAGGCGAGCGTAAAATATCATCTCTTGGGGACTTAAAAAACAATTCCCAAATCACCGAAAAACAAGTAAGGTCTATCAAAATCATAGGTCAAAAGGCATTTCTTGCTGCAGATTTTGGCCTGGGAGTGATAAACATCAACCTTGGCCGCTTTGTTGATTCCTATATCAACATTGGCCCAAATGGAAGCAAGCTGCAAATCAATGACATCAGTGCTGACAACGAATATTATTACTTAGCGAGTGAATTGGGGATATTGATTGGAAAAAAAACCAGCAACCTAAAAGATTTCAGAAACTGGAACATGACCAATTCCAATATCAGTGGTGGATTCTTGAGAATTGAATCCATTGATGGGGTACAGATTGCATTGGGAGCCGATAGCAATATTTATCTTTTGGATAACCACGGGGCGCAACCCATCATCGGCACATTCGGTTCTGAGCATCTAAAAATATTCCCAAATGGCCTCTATGTAAAAAAAAGCAGCAGCATTCTCAAAATTGAATCCAACGGTTCATTCCAGGAAATCTTCAACTCCCCCAATACATTTTCAGACTTCCATTTGATAGGAGATGAAATCTACCTCAGCATTCCGCGAAAAGGCTTGGTTAGGGAAAATGACTACAGGGAATTCAAGCCAAATGGAACTGCAACAAAAGTTCGGAAATTTGAAATAACGACTTCTGGGATTTATGCTTTGCCTATTTTCAAACCTGCTAATGCTGCCCTTTACAGATCGTTTGGAACAGCAAGCAGTCAGCTCGAAAATGGGAATTGGCTCAAAAACAATGCCCCAAGTTTGCCGACTTCAAAAGCGAATCTGGGCAACAAAGAGTATATAGGAACCCAGGAAAATGGACTTTGGGTACAGCAAGGCGATGATATGAGTCAGATCCAACTACCAGGTCTACCTCTAAACCAAAGCATAGCCGTAATCCAAAGTGATCCATTGGGGCAGATTTGGATAGGAATGGAGGATAGCCAATCGCGCTTGTACAAAATCAATCCCGATGAATCCATCAACACCATCCCTGTTGCAGGATTGGCATTCCCCCTACAAATAGAAAGTGACCTGATTGGCAACCTATGGATACTACAAACGAACCAGACCAATTCATTTACGCAACTAAGGGTATTCAACGAAAACACAGGCTTGAACAGGGTCATTTCCTCTGCCAATAATCAAGGTGGAATCCCAAACCTACCAATCCAATCAATTCATATCGACAGTGAAAATAGGCTATGGATAGCCCAAAACGGAGGGATTGTCTATATCCCCAACATTTCAAGCATAAACAACAGCACGGCAATCAATGCTGTTCAGCCATTATTCAACAATGCACCACTACTGAATGGGGAATTTGTGACTGCTGTCAACATCGCTCCAGACCAAAGCATTTGGCTGGGGACAAATGGCAGTGGCCTTTGGCATTTTTCAGAAATGGGAGAAAAACTGAAAGCTAACTACAGGGCTTCCAATAGCCCTATGTATTCAGACAATATATTAAATTTGAGTTATGATTATGGCGCAGGCGAGCTGTTTGTCGTGACACCGGAAGGGGGCTTATCCTACAGGACAGGAAGCATATCTTCATCTGAAGATTTAGCGGCTTTGAAAATATTCCCAAATCCAATCAGGCCTGATTTCAACGGATACCTGAGTGTTGAGGGATTGACAGATTATGCACAGGTCAAAATCACCAATTCGGCAGGCAGGCTAATCCATACCAGGCAAGTGCGTGGGGGATCGTTTACATGGAATATACAAGACGTGGGAGGGAAAAGACCTCCACCGGGCATCTATTTGGTATTTGTCGTGGATGAAATGGGACAGGAAAGAATCGCGGGAAAATTTGTAATAATCTGATGCAGAAAAAAACCAGTGGGATAGTCATTTCTTATATCCGATACAAAGAGACTTCAATCATCGTCAAGATTTTCACCCGGGAACTTGGTTTGAAATCCTATATCATCAACGGAGTCAGAAGCAGTACCGGAAAATCAAAAATCGCACTTTACCAACCACTTACCCAACTGGATTTGGTCGTCTATGACAAAGAGGGTGCAGGACTGAACCGGATTTCAGAAGCAAAACTGCTGCATCCATACCATTTGATCCCTTTTGATTTCATCCGATCGGGGGTTGCCATGTTCGTTGCAGAAGCATTGTCCAAATCCATTTATGAGAATTATCAAAACGAGTCATTGTACGATTTTCTGGAAACAGTATTGGTTCATCTAGACAGCAAAGACTGCAGATTATCGACCTACCCAATCGTATTTTTGCTAGAGATGTCCAATTATCTGGGGTTTGCCCCCAGTGATTCCACATCTTTCTTCAATGAAATCATCCACGAAATCAAATCCCCAGCACAGCTCCATGCAGAAAAAGAAGCATTGGACCAATTGTTCGAATTATCCTTTTCATGTCGGAAAAACATCCCTTCAGCTATCAGAAAAGGACTTCTGGATCATTTCCTTATTTTCTATTCCCAGCATTTGGAGGACAATGGAAATTGGAAATCTATAAAAGTGCTGCGACAATTGATTTTATAATCGTTAAGTCCTTTGGCAAAAAGTTTGCGTATATTGAATGTATAGTGTAATATTGCGGTGTCACAGTATTTCAAAATCCTCTCCCCGTGGATTTTATACTATCCTGAATATATTTTTAATTCAGTTCAGTAATACTCAATACAAGTTTATCAATAAACATCTTTAGTAAATTAATTAACATCATAAGCTTTTTATGTATAACATAGAAGAATTAAGGATCAGACTTCTTTCTGAATTGAAAGAAATCGCAGAGGAATTGGGAGTCAAGAATTTTAAGACACTCAAGAAAGACGATCTAGTATACGCAATTTTAGATCAGCAAGCTATCACCCCAGAAAAGGCGCTTCCCAAGAAAAAACCTTCAACATCAGAACCTGAGCAGAAACAGCCAGATCAGAAACCGGAATCAGCAAAGGATTCCAAGCCAAAACAGGCAGAACCAGCGAAGGCCGAGGAAGCTGACAAAAAACCAAAATTCAGGAGACAAAACGTAACGGAACTTCCCAAGGAAAAACCTAAAACTGAAGAAAAGCCTGCTCCACGTCCAAAAGAAGCCAGAGAGCCTATCAAGGACAAAAAAGAGAATGCTCCAGAAAAGAAAGAGCAAGTGAAAAAAGAACAAGTTCAGAAAGAGCAAACCCAAAAACCCAAAGCGGAACAACCTGCATCTGAACAAAAAAAATCAATCCCCCCTACTGTAGCTGATGATGAAAAACCAAAATTCATCAGGCCTAGAAAAAGAGTTGTTGATGAGATAGAAGCACAACCTCCAATTACGAATGTAGAGCCCGAGCTTCCGAGAAGGAAAAACATCAAGGATATAGAAGAAGCACATATCCCAACTGCAGAGGTGATTCCCAACAAGAGGAAAACCTATGTGAGTCCGAAGGAATTTGAAGGAATCATTGAAAACGAAGGTGTTTTGGAAATCATGACCGAGGGTTACGGCTTCTTGAGATCATTGGATTACAATTACCTTGCTTCTCCGGACGATATCTATGTATCCCCATCACAGATCAAACTTTTTGGATTGAAAACCGGTGACCATATCAAGGGCACCATCAGGCCTCCGAAAGAAGGGGAAAAATACTTTGCATTGCTCAAAGTCATCACCGTCAATGGAAAGACTACAGAAGAAATCAGAGACAGGATTCCATTCGAATACCTTACACCTCTTTTCCCTGAAGAAAGACTGAACCTGACCACAAGGGCTGACAATTATTCCACAAGGATATTGGATCTTTTTGCACCAATAGGAAAAGGACAAAGAGGGATGATAGTAGCCCAGCCCAAGACTGGTAAGACTGTCCTATTGCAACAAATCGCCAACGCCATCACAGAAAACCATCCCGAAGTCCACCTGATGATCTTATTGATCGACGAGAGACCGGAGGAAGTTACTGATATGGCAAGATCCGTCAATGCAGAAGTAATCTCTTCGACATTTGATGAGCAGGCAGACAGACATGTAAAAGTGGCTTCCATCGTATTGGAAAAAGCCAAAAGGATGGTAGAATGTGGGCATGATGTAGTCATTCTCCTTGACTCTATCACCAGGTTGGCTAGAGCTTACAACACTGTAGTCCCTTCATCAGGAAAAATCCTTTCCGGTGGTGTGGATGCCAACGCCCTGCATAAACCTAAGAGATTCTTCGGTGCTGCAAGGAACGTGGAAAACGGTGGCTCATTGACCATCATTGCTACAGCTTTGGTAGAGACAGGTTCTAAGATGGATGAAGTGATCTTTGAAGAATTCAAAGGTACAGGCAACATGGAACTTGCACTTGACAGAAAGCTTTCCAACAGAAGAATCTATCCTGCGATCGATGTACCTGGATCAGGCACAAGAAGAGAGGACCTATTGATGGACAAGGAAGAAATGCAGAGAGTATGGATTCTCCGCAAGCTGATGTCCGACATGAATTCACAGGAAGCCATGGAATTCCTACTCCAAAGAATGCGTGGAACAAGAGACAACGCGGAGTTTTTGATCAGTATGAATGGCTAAAACCGTCAACAGCTGACAGCCCAGTCAATAGGTACCAGCATATAAACTGACATCAAAAAGATTGATCCCGCCTAACCCTTACGGTTTAGGCGGGATTTTTTTTATTTGGCAATCCTAAACCAACTACCCCATTTTCATACAATCGGCAAACGGTCAAACGAAAAACCCTTGAAGAGCTCAAACTTTGAAAACATCGACCCCTGAAGGGTTTCCGTCCTAAAGTAATTTATCTATACTCTTCTATTATTCATCCTGCATAAAGGCTTATATTTCATTCAAAAAACAACTAAAAACCTCTCATTTTTCATATAATCAGTAAACTGTTTTTCAAATACCCAAAACAGCTTTGTAAACTAATGATTTGTTTTATTGTTTCATCTGTAAGATATTTGGACACAGCCGATTGAAAGAAAGGCTAGATATATTTACCGATAGACACCACCCAAACACCCCAAGCTAAATCCGATCCTCAAATGAAAGCCTTAGTCTTTACATTTTCCTGCTTTTTCTGCAACAGGCATGTCAGATTACTTGGCTCTACCCTATTCCTTATCACTTTGATGGGTACGAACCTTAGCGACATCAAAGCCGAAGGTTCAGGAGATTGGGGGACGGCTACAAATAGACAAAGTATGCTTTGGGTGCCAGCTTCTGGAACTGGAGTATCCAGCTATAGAGTTAGAGGTTGCATGTTTACGCCATCTACCGCAACGGCATATAACACAGGGCATCGTCTATATGTCTATGTTAAAAGTGGAGAAACAGTGTTTTATGGGTTTCACAGAACAACCTCCACTACAGAAACCACAAATGTCTCTTGGTTTTATGACCCAAGTGATACTGGGTTTTTCCCTACCGGCACTGGATCAAACAGACTTTCAATTAACAGTGAAAACTATAATTTGAGCGGAAATGAAGCTTTAGGACGTCCTGCATCTGCAAATAGTGCCAACCTCGGACCTAAGCAAATTACAAACACAGGCTATGATGCATATTCTTTTGTAAACAATACGGGTAGTGACAGAGCATTTTGGGTAGAGTTGTCCACATATGGTTTCAATATTGACTTTTGGGATATTACAGTAGCGTCAGGAAGCTCTCCAAATTACATAGAGCATAAAGGCCGAGTATATTCTCGATTTTGGAGTATAGCTAACTCCAGAAGTAGTGCAACATCAACCGCTTTGACCATTCTAAACAAAGGGCAAGCAGACGCTTATTCATTTCATGAAGACTTTGGTTTTTATGTCCCAATAGACAATACATATACAGCTGATGTTGATGATTATTTTGTTAAGCGTATAAAGTTCCCTGGCTCTTCTGGTGGATGGACTAATTTCTTTGCCAATCAAGATGGCCCTAGAAACAATCTTTCCTATGAAGAAAACAGAAAATCAATTACCACCACTTCATCAAACAATTTTCAGTACCCCCTATTCATAAACGACCCAGATCCAACCATCTGGAAAACAACCACCCCTCCTTCTGCAACCCTTGAAATTAATTACAGAGAAAAAAACCCACCGGCCACAGGTGGAGAAGCAAACGTAAACATAAGCATCACCTTACCTGCTATCGTAGATATACTTATTGATATTAATGGCAACGGTGAGTTTGACAGTAATGAGGACGTTATTCTCTCAGAGATTTATGAAGAACCCGGAGAATATACAATATATTGGAATGGGGAAGACGCCAATGGGATTGAACTCCCCAGTGGCGGAGAAGTAAACTTTATTGCTTCCGTAGCATTTTTTCCTGTGCATTTTCCTATTTATGATCTAGAGCAATGCCTGGGTATACATGTATCCAACATCCGCCCAGGCATTCCAAATGAAATAGATTTTATTTTTTGGGATGACTCACTAATCCCTAGGACAGGGTTAACTCCATCGGATAGCCCGCAGTCTATTGAAGTGAATGTGACAGGTGTAGAAAGTCCTGAACATATATGGTGGGCAACGGGTGACAACGGTTTTAGCAACAATATAACCATCAATACATGGACAGCCTCTTTTTATCGAGTTGTCCAAAGAACCAGCGGATTTACATTTCTATCAATTTCCGGAAATGTATTCGAAGATCTAAATGCATTGGAAGACGATACAGTCAATGGAGAGGGGATTGACATACCTGATTTCTATGCAGTTTTGATTGACGATCAAAACAATGTAGTAAGCTTTGCAACGATTCAATCTGATGGAACTTACACCATCAACGATGTTCCAAATGGTATTTTCAGTATTTTCATCACAACTGAAATGCCTACGCTCGGAGGAATTGCCCCCAATCTAACGCTACCTGAATACTATGAAAATACGGGGGAATTCCTAGGCACTGGAGAAGGTAGTGATGGGACGGTAGATGGAATCCTAAACAATATCGAAATCCAAAATGCTTCGATCGGCAACGCAAACTTTGGCATTAGACCTATTGAATACGATTTGATTGCCATGAAAACTGTCAATGCGCTCAAACCAAATATAGGAGATGAAATTATTTTTACAATCTCAGTAGAGAATGCAGGGTATAGTAATGCCACACAAGTGTTTCTTGATGAGTTTATGCCTGATGGTTATGAATATGTCGATCATTATACTTTAAAGGGGACATTTGATCATTATAGTTCTCCAGCAATTTGGGAAATCGGAGACTTGGCAAGTTGGGAATCCGCAACTCTTGAAATCACTGTAAAAGTTCTTGATTCGGAAGACTACAGAAACACAGTGGAAGTTTACAGTGAATCTGGAGTTCCAGAAACAAATTTTGAAAACAACTTTGCAGACGCAGATACTGAACCATTCAGGGAACTGCCCGTCGACTGGCTTAGTTTCGATGGCAAGCTTACAGACAGCAACCAAGCCTTACTCAAATGGAGTACTGCAAAAGAAAGGGACAGCAAGCATTTTATCGTACAACGATCCCGAGACATCAAACAGTGGGCTTCCATCGGCCAAACAGCTGCCCAAGGAAATACAGACGAGGTTAGCCAGTATCAGTTCACCGACCCAAGCCCCATGCCTGGAAGCAACTACTACAGGTTAGAACAAGTTGATTTTGATGGAAAAACTAACCTTTCCAAAGTCATACTGGTAGATTTCAAACCAAATTGGTCAGTAAAAGTATATCCAAACCCATTTGCCGACGAAATATTTATCCAAACCAAAAACCTAGGCGAAATCCATGTCACTATGATGGACAATTACGGCAGGACTATTTTCAGCAATTCCAGTAATGTGGAAGATTATTCATTTCATTTTGACACCAAAGACCTTCAAAATGGACTATACTACCTCAAAATCCACCGAGGTCCTGAAAGCTATATCTATAAGCTGAAGAAATAAGCCTCGGCAACTCCACTTTTTCATTAAACCCCATGCTTCATCAATAGGTTAACTGAACAAAAGTTGATCTCAACGGACCATCTACCATCAGCAAAAGGGAGTCCGAACCCTTCATTTCTGATATCAAAGGAGTATGGAGAACCTAGCCCAACCTTACTTCCGGAGACATTTTTCATTTGAAGCTCATAAAATCTGAAGAATTTGACGACGAAATAACCCAAGTTCTGCTAATCAACTCCAAGGAAAGCAGTAAATCGATTGCCTCCAATCAGCTTGAAGAAAGCTCTAAGTTTATCTCTGGGAATCTACAGACTCTTCCCTGCCTAAAATCCAACATTTTTAATTTTGAGAATTAAAAATGAAATACATTTTTATATATTTAAAAAACTTTTATTTATATTTGTATCAGAATTTCACCAATTCAAAAATCAAGTATAAAAACTTTGACTCCAATAGGTTTAATCTAAGAAGCCAATAAACTAGCCATCTATTTATGGTCTAGAGTTACTCCTTCTTTCCAAACAAACATTTTCTACCCCACCATTTCTAAAACTATATGAACATAAAATTTTACCTTTTATATATAAAAGTCATTCTTTTAGTATTTTCATCACTTACAAATTCCCCCAATGCTAATGGTCAATGCAATACTATTCTTGTTCAAGGTGATACGTACGAAATAAAAATTGAATTAGAATCTACACGTGTATTGGTAACCAATGGTGGTTGTCCAGGATGGGGGTTCAATTATCAAACCGAAATTGCTTATAAGATCACGACAACTGGTACAAACCCTAATTTATACACACTTCAAGGTAACATCAACTGTGGTGGAACTAATAGTTTTTTCAACCTCCCTAATAGTGGTGGCTCTGGAAATATATTGTCTGCTAATGCCAGCAGAAACAATTGTAACAACTTCCCACCAACTCCTGAAAATATGAGTTGCAACGGAATGACTATAACGATACACGGAAGAGGCATTCCTAACCAAAACATCTCCGTTACTTGCGGATTTTCAATCCTCCCTGTAGAAATACTTCACCTCCATGCCACTTTCTCTCAAGAAAACAGAACTTCCACAATCTCTTGGGGTACTGCCAAGGAATGGGAAAATTCCCATTTTGAGATTGAAAGAGCAATAAACAATGTAAATTCATTTTCTAAAATCGGAAAATTGGAAGGTGCTGGCTATTCAGATACTGTCGAAGAATACAACTATACCGATGAAAGCCTCCCGCTTTTGGGGGGCATGGCTTATTACAGATTGAAGCAGGTGGATTTCTCTGGGGAATCTAAATACAGCGAAGTGGTGGGCGTTCGAATTCCCGCTATGAATATTACCAAGGGGGTTTGGAGAGCATTTCCAAACCCTACCTCAGGAGAAGTATTCAACCTCGAACTAATCAATACCCGAGAATACAACAACGAGGAATTGAGTATCCGCTTAGTGACCCCTTTGGCAAACAACAAAGCTATAGAAGGGAAAGATTTGAGAGAAATATCATTGAGGGTAGCTGAAGTCCTAAGAAAATCACCCCATGGAGTTTATATCCTGGAAGTCAACTGGGGACAAAAAATAGAATACATCAAAATACTCAAAAAGAATGGACAATCTTCGAAACACAGGTAGCTTTTAAGGCAGCTTCAAAAACCTAATTTTTCCCATATCTTCCTTCTTTTGAAGTACTTCTTTTTGGGACAACTGCAATCTGCTATGGTAAACTTGGTCCCCTTTCTGCTTCCCGCACTCAAAGTCTTGACAGCTGTGCTAAAATTATAATGATCTTCATCATCGTCCTTGGAAAACGAAAGTTCTGTGTCTGAATTTTTAAAATCCACTATATAAACAACCTCTCCCGAGGAAGTCTCAATCAATTCATACCGTAGAATTGATATGTTTTCCCCAGGCTTTCTTGGATTTGGGTGGAGTTCTCTAGGGAATGGGTATTTGGAAGCATGGGGGTCTATGACATCATATACAAAACCATCCGATTCCCTTGTCTGCAACACAATGGGTTTGAGGATATACTTTATTCCCAGTTTTAAGCCCAACTGCTCTCTGTCTTCGGGACTATCTATCCCTTTGATATTGTTGTTGAAAAACTCATAATCCAGCTCATATTTATCATAGACATTGGTAAACCCCTCTTTTTCAAAAACTGACTTGATAATATCCCAAATCTCATTATTCTCCATTCCAGAAAGGAAATGACTATCCACATCATCAATGATAATACCATCATCTAGACTGAGGCAGACTTTGCAATATTGCCTAATGGTGGTCTTTGTACTTTGGCATGATCCTAAACAAACCACTAGCAAAACAAGCAATAAATAAATTCTATTCATTTGAGTTATTTACAAATTGTGCCTAAAGAAAAAGAGAAAAAATGACGGGAAGCACATTTAGTTTGAAAATTTTAAATGCATGGATTTACACGGCTTACAATCAGCCAAATAAAAATCTAATATAACAACAGAACAATCACCTCAAATTGATTTGATTTTAGCAATAAGAAAAAGGCCGGATATTTAAATCCGACCTTTTTATAAACTGCAGATACTTTTAAAATATCGATTACTTAATCTCGTCTTCAATCATTTTGTCCACTTTCTCTTTCACTTTTGGACTTTGTGTGTAAGCCATATACATTTCCTGAAACTGTTCTTCTGAAAGACCGCTGTCCTTGATCGTTTTCTGAATTTCAGTTTGCAAACCTTGTTGCATTTCCATTACTTTCTGGCCTGCATTATTGAAGCTTGCCATTTCTTCGGCCCCTGAAGCTACTTCTTGCAAGGTACCTGCCTGTTGGGCCTGTGCCAATTCTTGGAAACGCTCTACCTTCAAGTCATTCTCCTCGATCGCCTTCACCATATCTCCCTGAGACTTTTCCTGAAGTGGAATCAGCACCAAATTTATTTTTACAAACTCCTCAAACTCTTGGTCTGAGAAGTCTTCCTTCACTTGCGTTTGTGGCTGCATCATCTGTTGCGCTATCGCACCGAATCCAATAAATAGGGTGAATATCAGGGAAAGCATGGAACTCTTGGTTATTGATTTTGAATCATTCATAATTATAGATTTTGTTTGATACATGGTCAAAAGTACAAAATCCACTCCAAAAAGACTTTTTAAATCATTTTTTTAATGTTTATTAACAATTTTAAAACGGAAATTTTATGTTTTTTTTTTAGAGATCTGAGACACAAGACAAGAGATACAAGACACAAGACGTAAGATACAAGAAGCAAGACTTGGGACAAAGCATGCTTTCTGCGGTTACGTCACCTCGATCCCGAAAGCATCGGGAGAGAGGTCTCGCCCCGACTTTATACAAAAAAGTGAGAACATGAAAAATATATATAAATTTCAGTTCGAGATTTCTCTCTACGTTCGAAATGACCAGCAGGTCGCCTCTCTCCTGAAAGCATTCGGCAGGGGCCTGCCCCGCAGAATTGCGGGAAGGTCTCTTTACATGGACCAAGGTATTTATGAGGATTGTAAATAAAAGAAAAACAATAAGAAAAAGTGTCAAATAAAATCAGGATATTACAAACCTGAGTTCGATTGTTATCACAAAGTCAAAATCAATAAAAATATCCAGTTACAAGGCAAATTTTTGAGGGATAGCCTAAGCTATCGCTCAAAAATTTAACGCAGTAAATGGGTGTTTTTATTGACTGAGCCTACTATTCGGTTTTAAACGGCAATCTACTTCCCTTTTTCAATCCGCAATATCCCAATATTACTCCATAAAAAAGTTCGCACCTTCTTTTCGTAGTTCTCACCATTTAAAACCGTTTTGACAAAGTGAGAATAGTCGAACTCAGGTTACAAAGAAAACTTCGCCTACTTCGCCCCTCAGCAGTTCTTTGCGAGAGTTTTTATCCGCCAATCTTCCAATTTTCAAATCAAGCTGACTAAGCAAAAACCTTCTAACCTTGCAACTTTCTAATCCACTAACTTTAAAACATTCCAACTTTGGAACCTTCAAACCATTTTTCCAATCCCCTAATAGCCCTATCAACTAATCAGTATAATCCCTACAATCCTTTACCCAGCCCGACTCCCTTTCAAGGCCCATTTCATCAGTGGACCACTTGTCATACTTGTGATGATCGCCATGACCACCAAGGCAACAAACAATTTCTCGTCAATCAGACCATTTTCCAGTGCAATCAAACCTAGGATGATTTCCATCGCCCCCCTTGCATTCATCCCAAAGCCTACTGCAAGTGACTCTTTGATATTGAACCCTCCTTTGAATGCCCCATAGCCACTTCCGATGATTTTTCCCGCAAAGGATATTGCCAAAATGGCCAAGGTCAGCAACAACTCGAAATTCGTGAAGAAATTGATTTTCAAACCTATAGAAACAAAGAATAGCGGTGCAAAGATATTATTGATAAACTGATGGACGATTTCCTTGGCACGCTCCGACATATGCTCAGAATCCCCCAAAGCTACCCCCAGCAAGAAGGCACCGAAGATTGAGTGGATCCCCAACCATTCTGTAAATGCAGCTGCCAAGAAACAAAATGCCATAGACAAGGAAAGTACACCACCAGGCCAGGCAAGTTTTTTATTGATCCAAGGGAGAATTTTATTGATGATGATTTTCCCCAATGTGAGCATAAAAAAGGTGAACATCAGTGTCACCCCAATCGTCTGGGCGAGTGACAGTGAACTTCCTTTTCCCATAAAAGAGAGAATCACGGAAAATATCAACCAACCAATGATGTCATTGACCATCGCAGAAGCTACGATCAGCATCCCCATTTTAGTCTTGAAGAGATTCATGTCCATCAAGATCCTGACGACGACCGGCAAGGCTGTAATTGACATTGCCGTCCCCATAAAGAGGGAAAACAACAACCTGTCCCCATCTGCCAAGCCAAAGAATGAGGAGAAATAATAAGGAAAGACAAACCCCAAAACAAAAGGGACTACCAAACCGAGAAGACTGATACTCAGGGCAGATTTACCCTGGGACCATACCAAATGGAGCTCTACTTCCAAACCCGCTATAAACAAAAGCAATACGACAGCTATCTGAACAAAGCCATCCAATGCCAAATTTGCACTGGGATTGCTCATAAACAGAAAATCAAATGCACCAGGGAAAAAAGTCCCCAAAATAGTTGGCCCCAATATAATCCCCGCCAACAACTCCCCTACTACGGCAGGTTGCTTAAACTTCTGTGCTATCTCTGCAAACACACGAGCCAGCAATAGCATAGCCGCAAGCTGCAGAAATAGGTTGACTACATCTTGATGTGATAAACTTTCCATGTAGTCTTTATTTTTTTATGATTAACAAATTGCAGGGAAGATCACTGAGGATGTCTTCCAAGTCATGTGGGAATAAACGATCAAAAAAGCCTAAATTCCCCTCATCTCCAACCACCAATAAGTCTGCATTGAAGTCTTGTGAAAACCTCGCCAGTTCTACAGCCCACTTGCCACAGGTAATCTTCACATTGACCCGCAAACTCCCCTTATCGATTTCTTTCAGGATGTTTTCCACATATTCCACTTCCTCTCCCACCAATTTCCTTCGGGTACTTGCAATCTCTCCTTCCCCACCTTCTCCTGCGGTAGCCATTTGAAATCCATACATTTTGATTTCATTGACCACATACACTTTTTTGGCATTATCAAGCTTACACCATTCTATCCCTTTTTGGATGACATAAGGCGTCTGTTCTTGTTGGGTCCCATTGATCACCACCTTTTCAAAAGGTGTAGGATCCAACATCGGCTCAATAAAAGTAAGTACAGAGCATTTGGATTTACGGATGATTTTCCTTGCAATAGAGCCCAGATAATAGTTGAAAAAACCTTCCGTCTTGAGCGCACCTGCCACCAAAAGATCTACTCCCTCCTGATTGCACGTCTGGATGATTTTCTTGGCGGGATTGCCTGATTCCCACAAAATTTTCGTCTTGTCCAAATTGATGTTGTGCTTCTCAAGCATAAAGTTGAGATTCTCTTCCAAAGTGGCTGTCTTCTCCCCAACATGGATAAGGATCAGTTCAGAACCAAACAAATCCTTCAACCGCTTTGATTCACAGATCAATGCCTCCATGGTAGGGGAAAATGAAATTGCCAACGCTATCTTCTTAAACATATCAGTCATTTTTTGGGAGAGGGAAAAATAGGGAAAAATACCTTTCCATCCTAAAAATGACGAGAGGAGAATGGGTGAATCATTTTTTAACATCGGGTCATGACCCAATGCTTAGATCAAATGCCTGTCCCGTACCGAAAGCTTTCGGTACGGGACAGGCATTTCAGGGCAAGTTGTCTTGTGTCTCAAACCTCACATTGTTACGCCTTGATTTTTCTTGATATTTATTTTGTCTTTTTACTTAATTTAACTTCACATTTTTAGGGTGCTTTTTGTGTAATTCCCTAAATCGTTCGTGCCTACGGCACTTGATAAACCGTCACGAATCTTTAATCTCGGTAATAAATTACCGATCTAATATTTCGGTCATGCCTACGGCATTTTTTCTCAAGTACATGTCGCTAAAATCCCACACGCCCTTGCGGTCGATATGACTTGCCTCTAAAACGAGGGCGTAAGTATAAAAAAAAGTATCAACTAATTTCAGGACGGGACATCCCGATTCGGGACAGGTCCTTCGGGGTTGACTATATTGAACCCCTTGACACTTGCGTCTGTCTCGCCTCTTGCTTCTCGCCTCTTGCTTCTTATCTCCTGTCTCTAAATTTTGTGTGTCTAACCTTGTAGCTTATGCCTCAAAACTCCCAACCCCAAAACCGTCTCCTTTTATCCATACTTTCAGCCTTTCAAAAACCTGTAGGTCAGTACAACCAAAGCAGATTCTTTAATCCAGCTATTTTTTGTATCATAGTTGCGCCAAGTATACTATATGTTGGCAATTGATCTAAACCTTAATAGACTTTATGAAGAAGATTTATCTATCGTTGGTTGCTGGAGCGGGATTGTTATTTTCCCTTACTTCAACCACACTGGCCCAGGGAGACTATCCTACACTCAGCCAGGTCAACCAAAGGCTTCAGGCGATTTCCGGCAGCGGAAGCCCAGCCAAACTCACTTCCTTGACAAAAACCGAAGGTGGCAAGGATATTTGGGTACTCAAAGTGGGTACCGGAGATTTAGACAACAAACCTGCCATCGCTGTAGTCGGTGGGATTGAAGGTTTCCATGTCCTGAGTGTAGAGCTGGCCATCCAATTTGCCGAGAAACTTGTAAAAGAACATTCAGCTAAATTGGAGAACACTACTTTTTATATTTTCCCAAACATGTCTCCTGATGCTTATGAGCAATACCACGCTTCCCTAAAATATGAGCGAAGGGGAAATGCTGCAAAGGTTGACCATGACCGTGATGGCACCATCAGTGAGGATGGCTATGAAGACCTCAACAAGGATGGATTCATCACCATGATGCGTGTAGAGTCCCCTATGGGCGAATACACCACACATGAAAAAGACGAAAGAATCCTTGTAAAAGCAGAACGTGCAAAAGGAAAAAATGGGAGCTATATGATTTTTCCTGAAAGCAGGGACAAAGATAAAGACGGCTCTTTTGGGGAAGACCTTGCAGAAGGCATTGCCTTCAACAAGAGCTTAACTTACAAATACCCGATTTTTCAGCCACTTGCTGGAGACTATGCTGCTTCACAGGTAGAAACCAGATCGATGCTGGATTACCTATTTGATCAATGGAATATCTTTGCCTTTGTTTCATTCAGCCCTTCAAACAACCTATCTTCTCCACTCAAATACAATGCGGGAGATGCCAGAAAAAGAATCCTTACCTCTATGCTGGAAAAAGATGTCGCCATCAACAGCATGGTATCCGGGATCTACAATGAAACAGTTTCCCAAAAAGCATTCAACCAAACCAACCAGGGAACTGACGGGGATTTTTTCCAGTGGGCATATTTCCATTTTGCAAGACTGAGCTTTAGTACCCCAGGATGGTGGGCACCAGAAGTCAAAGATGAAGAAGGAAAAAGCAACTCCAATGCTGAGATAAATTTCTTGGCATGGGCAGCACAAGAAGGTATGGACGATGTATTTGTACCTTGGACAAGTGTAGAGCATCCTGACTTCCCGGGACAGAAAGTGGAAGTTGGCGGGATCAAACCTTTTGTGATGCACAACCCACCATTCAACATGGTAGACGAAATCGCAGAAGAACACACGGCATTCATTTTGAAATTGGCGGATTTACAGCCAAAACTTGAATTCCACAATGTGAAAACAGAGAAGTTGGGCAACGGCCTGACAAGAATCACTGCAGATATTTTCAACAATTCACCACTTCCAACCCATTCTGAATTGGGAGAGAGATCAAGGTGGCTGAGAAAAGTGAGGGTTGACATCTCGAAAGATGCCAAAGATTTGGTGGCTGGCGAAAAGAAACAACTGATCAAAAGTATCGGTGCTTTCGAAAAGGAAAGTGTTAGCTGGATAGTCAAAGGAAGCGGAAATGTAGACATCAAGGCAGGTGCTGCACATACGGGCTTTGCCACTTTGAATGTAAAACTCTAATCACATCGTAAAAATCAAATCATGAAATTCAAAAACTGGATATATACAACGGCCCTTGGCGCTGCGATGTGCTTTGGAGCTACAAAGACTGCTGACGCACAAGTGGCGGCAGAAAGATATTTCCGTGCCAACGGAACCCCACACAACCCCAAGGTCCAAGTGTCTTGGAATAGGTACCATACCAACAAGGCTTTGCTTGAAATCATGAAAGACATGGTTGCCAAGCACCCGAATTTGGTGAAATTGGAAAGCATCGGGAAATCTTACCAAAACAATGACATCTGGGTACTGACGGTCACCGACTTCAAAGCTGGTAAAGCAGAGGACAAACCAGCCATGTGGATAGATGGAAACATCCATTCCAACGAGATTCAGGGAACTGAATTCACTCTTTATACTGCATGGTATCTGATGGAAATGTATGGCGAGCTGGACTTTATCACGGAATTGCTGAAGGACAAAACCTTCTATTTCGCCCCGACCATCAATCCTGATGCACACGATTACTTTATGACTGGTCCAAACAATGGGAATACCCCAAGATCAGGGATGATGGTATTCGACAACAATGGCGATGGTGAGTTTGGAGAAGATCCAATGGATGATTTGGATGGAGATGGCAACATCACACAGATGATCAGAAAATCACCGACAGGCAATTTCATCAAAGACCCAATGGATCCAAGGAAATTGATCAGAGTAGCTGCCGATGAAAAAGGGGAATATGAAATGCTCGGCCAAGAAGGCCTTGACAGAGATGGTGATGGAAGAGTGAACAGTGATGGAATCGGATACTATGATCCCAATAGAGATTGGGGTTGGAACTGGCAGCCTGATTATGTGCAAGGTGGTGCTTTGAGGTATCCATTCTCTGTGCCTGAAAACAGGGCTGTTGTTGATTTTGTAATGACCCGTCCAAACATTGCTGCCGCTCAATCTTACCACAATTATGGCGGGATGATCTTGAGGGGCCCTGGTGCTGAGGAAGACTTGGGAACCTACAATGCCAGTGATGTCAGAATCTATGATGCCATTGCCAAAAAAGGCGAGGAGTTTATGCCAGGGTATAGATACTTGGTGGTTTACAAAGACCTTTATTCAGTATTTGGCGGTCAACTGGATTGGTTTTATGGTGGCAGGGGCATTTTCACCTACTCCAACGAGCTGATGACTTCTTATCTTTATTTCCATCAGAATGCCGGTAGAGGCAATCAGGATGAGCAAATGAATGTGGATAAATATTTGACTTTTGGTGATGCTTTCGTGAAGTGGAAAGAATACGAGCACCCACAGTTTGGCACCGTGGAAATCGGTGGATTCAAGAAGAATTTCGGGCGATTACACCCAGGATTCTTGCTTGAGCAGGATGCCCACAGAAATGCAGCTTTCTCAATTCTTCATGCCTACCACACTCCAAAGTTGAGTGTAATGGATGTAAAAGAAGTTGATTTGGGAGGTGGCTTGAAAGAAGTGACTGCAACGATCTACAATGAGCGGATGATCCCTACACATTCGAGTCAGGATTTGAAATATAAAATAGAAAGACCGGACTATGTAAGCCTCACTGGCGCAAAAGTAGTCGCTGGGTTTACGGTAGAAAATGCTGACTTCAACCAGGTAACCGAACAAAAAGTAAATCCTGAAAAGATCTCTGTAGCCAACATCCCTGGGATGACTGCCGTGAAAGTAAGGTGGATTGTCAGTGGAGGAGGAAACTACAGCATCAATGTAGATTCAGCCAAAGGTGGCAAGGCGAGCTGGAAGAAGTGATTGGAATTGAGTTGATTGGTTATCAGTTATTAGTTACTGGTTATTGACAAAATAGAATTACATAGATTTAACAATCAAATTTAAACCTTCCCTGAAAGTGTTTCAGGGAAGGTTTTTTTTGTGGATGCTCTTCAGTAACGATCTAGGAAATAATTCACTCATCACCAGCATAATTAAAGGAGAGCTATTAGCCCTGACATCTTCGTGCTTAGACACATGATCCAAACCAAATCTGGTCAATCTAGATAAATCCACTGAAGGTTGAACCCCGAAACTGGACAACAAGGGGCGTTACCCCTGTCATCTTAGTAGAATAATGATTATCAGAAACCCGCGAGGGGCGTAGCCCTGAAATCTTCCATTTTCAAATTACCCACCGAATTTATTCACGAGATCTTTTTTCAAATTGTCAAAAACATATTGATGTTCTTGTTTGATCCCTATTTTCTTAACCAAAGTTAACTCTTTGTCTTTTTCTCTGTAATATAAACCTGAGTTCGATTGTTATCACAAAGTCAAAATCAATAAAAATATCCAGTTACAAGGCAAATTTTTGAGGGATAGCCTAAGCTATCGCTCAAAAATTTAACGCAGTAAATGGGTGTTTTTATTGACTGAGCCGACTATTCGGTTTTAAACGGTAATCTACTTCACTTTTTCAATCCGCAATATCCCAACATTACTTCATAAAAAAGTTCGCACCTTCTTTTCGTAGTTCTCACCATTTAAAACCGTTTTGACAAAGTGAGAATAGTCGAACTCAGGTTATAAACTACTATCAGCTAAAGAACGATAGGTTTGGTTTCGCCTAAAGGCGACTAAAGTATATCCGAGACTTTGTGTTCTTTGTGAAAAACTTTGCGCTCTTTGTGGTTATAATTTTTGCACAAAGTAAAAACACCAAGGTATTATGTTTGAAAAATAGGCATAAGCTAGATTTCATATATTAAAGGGAGAAATTCAACATTAACCTTTAAATTAAGAACGCTTATGCCATCTACTAAAG
>NZ_JBHUHR010000022.1:0-328832 GCF_042682445.1 Belliella marina | reverse complement strand
AGTTAAGAGAATAAAAAAACAAATCGATAAATTCGGTCTGACTAATGAGGATTTAGGCCTCGAAATCAGCTCAAATTGAGGGATTTTGTTTACGTTAGTCAGAAAGTAAAGACAATGTTTTTGAAACTAAAACCAATATGGTAAACGACAATTTTATTATCGGAACATCTATGGCAATCAAATTTTCGGAGCACCTAAACAAATAAACCTTTTGTGACTTCCTGAAAATAGTTTAAATTTTAATTTTATAAATCTATTTCTCAGCTTTGAATTTATTGAAAAAACAGGTCGCTCCTAAGGAGCTTAACTGATTATTAAACTTTATTTTGCTATAAACAGTAAGCTCCTACGGAGCTATAGTCCCAAATGTTTTTAGCAAACATGAAGTTCTCACATATTGAAAAGTCCCATTGGGACTAACTGTTTGTAGAGATTAAATATAATAGTGTAAAAGAAGCTCCATAGGAGCGACCTGTAAAATTGTTGGAAAATATTAAAAATAGTCTATCTCTATTTTTTCAGCAGACATTAATTAGTACATCAATAGTCCTCAAAATCAAACCACAACTGCTTTCCAAAATGAATCTTCTCTTCAATCAGATTGAGGTTGGAGATACCAATACCAAACAACCTGACAGCATCTGACAAGCCCTCCTGGTTCAACAGTTCCATGACAGTGTCCCATATTTTTTCATTATCAGGATATTGGTCAAAGCTCTTACTTCGGGTTTGAAGCGTAAAATCCTTATACTTGATTTTCAGGGTCACGGTCCTGCCTTTGATTCCGGTTTTTTCCGTTCTCCTAATCAGTTCTTCATAAATCCCCTTCAATGCCAACTCCCACTCTGCCTGCGTATGCAAGTCCTTCTCAAAAGTGTTTTCTGCGCTGATAGATTTTCTTTCTCTATTTGGCTGTACTTCACTCATATGGATTCCCCTGACGATATTATAAAAATGGAGGCCTGATTTTCCGAATCTCTTGGTCAAAAACTGTAGGCTGTATTCCTTCAAATCCTTTCCTTGATGAATCCCAAACCGTTTCATTTTCTCCGCAGTCACTTTTCCTATCCCAAAAAACTTTTCTATGGGCAATCTCTCCAAAAATGCCTCTGCATCTTTCGGTAAAATTACAGCTTGTCCATTTGGTTTGTTGATATCAGAGGCGGTCTTTGCCAAAAACTTGTTATAGGAAATCCCGGCAGAAGCATTCAGCCCGGTTCTGGATTTGATTTTCTCCCGGATTTCTTTTGCAATCAGTGTTGCCGATGGATTTTGGAACTTGTTCTCTGTCACGTCCAAAAAAGCTTCGTCCAAAGACAAGGGCTCTACCAAATCAGTGTATTCAAAGAAAATCTCCCTGATCTGGTTGGAAATTTCTTTGTAACGGTCAAACC
This sequence comes from Belliella marina, assembly GCF_042682445.1. NCBI lineage: Bacteria > Pseudomonadati > Bacteroidota > Cytophagia > Cytophagales > Cyclobacteriaceae > Belliella > Belliella marina. The sequence continues at coordinate 327,438 of NZ_JBHUHR010000022.1, read as the reverse complement.
TTGGTCTGACAAAAATCAGCTGGGGACATTTCAATGTTGCCATTTTTCCAGACATGGCAGAGCGAACGCCATATTTTCTTGCTTCATAAGATGCTGCCGCAACCACGCCCCTTTCACGATTTCCTCCTACTGCTACTGGCTTTCCTTTCAGTTCAGGATTATCCAACTGCTCTACAGACGCATAAAAAGCATCCATATCCACATGTATGATCTTCCTGATATTTTCCATTATTTATCTACAACAAATCACCGGATAACACTTCCATAATTGCAGCAGCTTTGAGCTGACACTCTTCGTATTCATATGATGCATCTGCATCAAACGTAATCGCACTTCCTACTGCAAAATAACCTTTTTGGGAATTCTTATCGAAAATGATACTCCTGATAATAACATTCCAATCCATGTCTCCATTTTTGCCCACATGGCCAACTGTTCCCGAAAACCAAGAACGCTTGAATTTCTCATGCCTCTCAATCAATTCCATACACTTGATCTTTGGAGCTCCCGTCATGCTTCCCATGGGAAAAGTTGCATGGAAAAGTGCTTTTAAACCCAACTCATCTTGGCATTCTGAACTCACAGTGGAGATCATCTGAAAGACCTTTGGAAATGCATAGACTCCAAAAAGCTCGTCAACTTTCACTGAACCTGTTTGGGACACTTTCGAAAGATCATTCCGCATCAAATCCACAATCATCAAATTCTCAGCCCTTTCTTTTTCGCTGTTCAACAATATATCCTTCAATAATCCATCTTCATGGACATCCACTCCCCTCTTGATCGTCCCTTTGATCGGTTGGGCAATCAGTTTTCTCTTTTCCTTCTTCAAAAACCGCTCAGGGGAAGCGCAAAGCAAATACTTGTCTGCAGATTTGAATAAGGATGAAAATGGCATGGGAGATTTCTTCATCAAGTCAAAGAACCCAATTATCGGGTTCCAATTATCAGACTCAAATGAAAAAGCCATACAATAATTCATTTCATAAATATCCCCTTCACGGATATGGTTTTGGATCGATTCTACAGACTCTTTATACTCTTCTTTTGAGGTTTGGGCTAAGACTTCAACCTTCGGGTTGGTATCTATATTGGGAAGAACCGCATCCACAGATCCAAAAACCCAATCAGGATCTTCCGCTTCAATCTCAATGGAATCAACATCAAATCGTATGGTCAATTCTGGAATAAAAAAAACCGATTCCGGCAACTCTGTAAAAGCAATATTCTCACTGTGGAGTTTCTCAACCTTGTTTTTGTAATCATAGCTTAAGATTCCAACCAAGTCCTTTTCTCTATACAAATCAAATGCTTGGTTTATATCCATGGATTTTTGGGCAGCAAAAAATGACTTTCCAAAGCCATTTTCGGGATATTTGACACCGTTGTCATCAAAGAATGCGAAAAATCCATACTTGATATCTGCCCAAAAAAGGAGCTTTTTGATCCAAATTCCATAGGCTTCTTCAGAAAAGTAATAAGTATTGTTCATCCTACAAAATTAACCTTTTAACCCGGATTATGTATTAGGGTTCGTAATAGCCTGTCCCGATTCATACGGGAAGAGCTAAAAACACAAAATAATCAAGCATTTAGCGAATGAAGCATAGTAATTTCTATGGTGAATGAGCTAAATGCAGCGAAGCGTTTGATTATGAAGTGGTTTTAGATCGTAATAGAAATTCTAATGCATATTTCGGGTTAAACATAAAAAAAGAGGAAACCTTTCGATTTCCTCTCTCAATCAATGCATCCAATTGGTTTAGTTTGCTTTGATGTCAAAGTTTACACTCACAGAATTGTAGATAAACTGGTCTTTTGCTTTGTCTGCTGCGCTGCTTTCGTCACCATATGACAAACCCCAAGAAGTTCTGTCGATGTTAAAGCCTGCTTTTGCAGAAACGGTACCATCGGCAATTGATACTACTGCCGGGAATTTGATGTTTTTGGTATTTCCTCTCATGGTCAAGTTACCAGAGATCCAATGGGTAGGCGTTCCAGAGATCAATTCAGAATCTTTCTTAGGAGTGTTGTCAGTCTTGAACTCTTCAGTATCCTCGATTTTATCACTCGAAGCATAAGTTTCGACTTTAGTCACTTCAAATTCAGCCTCAGGATGATTTGCTGCATCAAAGAAATCTGGAGACTGAAGGTGGCCATAAAGTTTACCATAGTTTTCATCTGACTCTTCGATATCGTCGATTTTCAAACCTGTGATGTCGAAAACAAATTTACCACCTGTGATCGCATCGCCATCTACAACCAATTCACCAGAAGTAACCGGAATAGAACCATAATGCTGACCAGCAGGCTTGTAGCCTCTCCATTCAACATTACTAGCTGCTGCATCGATAGTCAAAGTACTACCTGAAGCTTCTCCTACTTCCTGAGCGTCAGTAGTCTCTACAGTTTCACTTGGGCCACCACAAGATACTGCGATCAAAGTTGCCGCTAAAAACAAGCCTGTTTTTTGTAATAGTTTCATAATAAGTGTTTGAATTTTAATTTCTGATTTTAAATGTATATACACGAAAACCAATAATATCGGAAAAAGTTCAACCATATGTAAAAAAAATAAATATATCTGAAGGTTTTTTGCGTATCAAAGGATTTAAACCGATGTAAAGATCCTAAGAACAAGGGTTTAAAAAGACTGTCCAGGATAAAGTTTGTAAATAAATTCCTAGACAATTATATTTCAATAGGCATCATGTTCGACTATTCCTTGTTCAACCCCGAACTTAAACCATTACAAGTGCATGATAAACCATTCATTAAATCGAAAAAAATATATTAATGACTGATATAACACACAATAAATACAACCAAAAAAGTGATTCGGCTTTAATTCGGCAAATAGGAGCATATATAAAGCATCACCGCATAGAGCTAAACAAAACACAAGAGCAACTTGCCAATGAAGCGGGGATCAGTCGATCCACTTTAAGTTTGCTAGAAAATGGAGATAACGGAACGATAGCAACACTTTTGCAAGTCTTAAGGGTATTGGACAAACTATTTATTATGGATGGTTTTGAGATTCATGAATCTATAAGTCCACTTTCTCTCCTAAAACTCCAAAAAGAGAAGCGTCAGAGAGCAGGAAGAAGATCAGGGAAAAAAGATAAACCATCTGAAGAACTAGATTGGTAATCCATGAATGTAGCAGAAGTAAAAATATGGGGAAAATTGGTTGGGGCTGTAGCATGGGATTACAATACAGGCTTGGCAATATTTGAATATGATGATAAATTCAAACAAGTGGGATGGACCTTAGCACCCATAAAGATGCCTAATGACGTATCACAAAGCATTTTTTCTTTCCCTGAATTAAAAAAAGACAAAAACTCCAATTTCGATACTTTCAAAGGATTGCCTGGCTTATTGGCAGACACACTTCCTGATAGATATGGAAATCAATTGATCAATATTTGGCTTGCTCAGCAAGGCCGTGCACAAGACAGCATGAATCCTGTAGAAATGCTCTGCTTCATCGGCAAGCGTGGAATGGGAGCGCTCGAATTTGAGCCGACAGTCTTAAAGGAAAATAAAAAAAGTTTCAACATTGAGATCGATAGCTTGATAGGAACAGCCCAGCATTTGCTAAACCAAAGAGAAGCTTTCAACACAAACTTAAGTAAAGATGAAGAGCAGGCTGTTTTGGAAATCCTTAAGATTGGCACATCCGCAGGTGGTGCCCGACCAAAAGCTGTCATTGCTTGGAATGAAAAAACTGTTGAGGTAAAATCAGGACAATCAAAATCTCCAAAAGGTTTTGAACATTGGCTAATCAAACTTGATGGTGTCAGTGAAATCCAACTAGGATCAAGTCATGGATATGGGCGTGTGGAAATGGCTTATTATAAGATGGCTTTAGACTGCGGCATCGAGATGATGCCCTCTCGCTTGTTGGAAGAAAATAGCAGGGCACACTTTATGACCAGAAGATTTGACCGGGAAGGTGAAAATGTCAAACATCACATCCAAACCTTCTGTGCGATGAAGCTTTTTGGTTTTAATCAAGTCAATAGTTTCAGTTATGAGCAACTTTTTCAGTGTATGCGTGAGTTAAAACTCACCTATGCAGATGCCGAGCAAATGTTCAGAAGAATGGTTTTCAATGTCGTCTCCCGCAACTGTGACGATCACACAAAGAACTTTGCTTTTTTGCTGAAACAAGGTGGCAAATAGGAATTAGCCCCAGCTTATGACTTATGCCATGCCTATCGTCCCGGCAGCGATTGGGTCAGTCAACATGCATTGAGTATCAATGGCAAGAGAAAAGACATCAACAAATCTGATTTGCTATCGATTGGGGAATCAATCCGCTGTAAAAAAGCATCAGAAATCATCCAAGAAATCAACGAGACAGTAAATCAATGGAAAAAATATGCAGACTCCGTAGAAGTCAATCCAAAACTCAGAGATGAAATCGGTAAAACACTTTTGAATCTAAGGTGATACTTCTTGATGAACTTTACCAACACAAGGTTCACCCATATCGACCTGGGCCATTGCATAAACTAAAATTCAAAAACCTCTCATCTGCTCTATTGATATACTTGTGCATCTCCCAATTCCAGCCTATTCTTTAGGTAAAAAAACGATTTTTAATATTAAGGGATAAAATGAGAAATGTATAGATATTCTTTGAATAAGATTTAGAATATCTGAATTCATTTTCAATGAAGAATAAACAAACCCAAAACATCTTCCTTATTTATCTTCTATATTTGTTCACAGTGAATCAAACAATCAAAATCCAATGCCTCTAATCAAATCTATCAAAGGAAAAAGTCCACAAATGGGAGAAAACTGCTGGTTGGCAGACAATGCAACTGTAGTTGGGGATGTCATCATGGGAAAAAACTGCACCGTATGGTTCAATGCCGTAGTCCGTGGGGATGTGCATGAAATCAGAATCGGTGACGACACCAACATCCAAGACGGGGCTGTAATTCACTGCACCTATCAGAAAGCCGGGACTTATATCGGCAATAAAGTTTCCATCGCCCACAATGCAATTGTACATGGCTGCACCATTCATGATAATGTTTTGATAGGAATGGGAGCTATAGTGATGGATGACGCAATTGTCCATTCTGGAGCTGTCATTGCTGCAGGTGCAGTTGTATTGGCAGGTACGGTAGTAGAAGCAAACAGTATCTATGCCGGTATGCCGGCGAAGAAAATAAAAACTACAGGTCCCGAAATGCAGGAAGTTATAGAGAGAACTGCAAAAAACTATCCGATGTATGCCGAATGGTTCAAAGAATAGTTGGATATGGGGTTTTCGGATAATCCTATCTGTATTTTTCAAACCTCCCTACCCTTGCCCCGATTCAACATATAATTTCAAAACATCCATTGCGATCAAATATATCGATCGAAAAATTGACAATCCGCAATATTTTTACACCAACAAGACTTTTTATTCCTTTAGATTTTAATAGTTTTAGGAATTGAAGCAAAAAACCAATCAATCCTTTCATCGCCATACACGAATCACATATGATCATAGGAATATTAAAAGAGCCGAATGAGGAAGCCAGAGTAGCCTTGCTTCCAGAGGCTGTCAAAACCTTACTTTCATGGGGTGCACAAGTCTATGTAGAATCCGACGCAGGACTTTCAGCATTTGCAGACAATGCTTCTTATATAGCTGTCGGCGCTTCTATAAAACCGAGGGAAGAAGTTCTTGCCAGCGTTGACATGATCTGTGGCATCCAACCAATTAGTCAGGAAGAAATTCTAAAAATGAAGCCCGAATCTGTCCTTTTGGGTCAAATGGGAGCACTTTTCAACCCTGAACTCACCAAGTTTCTTGTCAAGGAAAAAAGGACTGCATTCAGCATGGAACTCGTACCCAGAACTACAAGGGCTCAGAGTATGGATGTACTTTCGTCCATGGCCACAGTGACGGGTTACAAAGCCGTGCTATTGGCAGCAAGCAGTTTGCCTCGTTTTTTCCCAATGTTTATGACAGCAGCAGGAAGTATCACACCAGCCAAAGTTTTGATTTTGGGTGCTGGGGTAGCCGGATTACAGGCCATCGCAACAGCCAAGAGACTTGGAGGCTCTGTTTCTGCATTTGATGTCAGACAAGCTGCGAAAGAAGAAGTTCTTTCTTTGGGTGCAAAATTCGTCGATGTAGAAGGTGCCAAAGAAGACAAGGCTGCCGGTGGGTATGCTGTAGAACAAACGGCAGAATTTATCCAAAAGCAAAAAGACACCATCCACGAATATGCCGCCAAGTCTGATGTCATCATCACCACTGCACAAATCCCTGGCAGAAAAGCGCCGCTTCTGGTTGAAGAAAGGACTGTTTTGGCGATGAAGCCAGGTTCAGTCATTGTCGACCTTGCTGCTTCCTCAGGCGGAAACTGCGCCTTGACACAAGCTGACCAAACAGTAGAAATCAATGGAGTGAAAATAATCGGCGTTGGAAATATCGCATCTGAACTGCCTCAAGATGCCAGCAAAATGTATGGCAAAAACTACCTCAATTTCCTTAAACTGATCATCAAAGATGGAGAAATCAACCTCAACTTCGAAGATGACATAGTCAAGGGAACCTGCGTATGCCATGCTGGTGAAGCCGTCAATTCCCGAATCTCTGAAATGTTAACACAATAAAAATGGAAGAATCATTGAATTTTATTGGGGAAAATATGGAAATGATCTATTTCCTGATTCTCGCTATATTATTGGGAGTAGAAGTGATTTCCAATGTCCCCGCAATCCTACATACACCTCTCATGTCAGGAGCCAATGCCATTCATGGTGTAGTGGTAGTGGGAGCCATCATCGTCATGCTTCACGCTTCCCCTGACAATTACCCATCATTAATAGTAGGCTTTTTGGCTGTGGTAATGGGCACATTGAATGTGGTTGGTGGATTTGTAGTGACGGATAGAATGTTGGAGATGTTTAAGAAAAAACCTAAGAAATCATGAGTTTAAACATACTGGAAATCATTTACCTTATTGCCTCCCTTACTTTTGTGATAGGTTTGAAAATGCTCAGCCATCCCGAATCTGCCAGAAAAGGGAATTTGATTGCTGCAGTCGGAATGCTGATAGCAGTGATCGCAACAATTACTATTTACCAGCCATTCGACAATTCCAAATTGGTTAATTATGGATTGATTGCATTGGGCTTGATCGTAGGGACTATTATCGGAACGATGATGGCAAAGAAAGTCCAGATGACTGCCATGCCACAGATGGTTTCGTTTTTCAATGGGATGGGTGGTGCATGTGCCGCATTGATCGCTATCATAGAATTCCAAAACCACGAAACTGGCTTGGGAAGTTCTTTTGATGGAGAGTTCTTGGTGATGCTTTTAGGCTTGATCATCGGTTCGGTGTCGTTCTCTGGCTCTATGATAGCCTACGGCAAATTGGAAGGAAAAATCAAAGACAAAGTCCTTCCGATGAACCAATTGATCAACATGGTCATGCTTTTCACAATAGTTGCATTGACAGTCTATCAGCTGTTGGGATATGGTGATGCCACTGTATTTTATGTCCTACTGGTGATAGCTTTGATCTATGGAATTCTGTTTGTCATGCCTATCGGTGGAGCTGATATGCCTGTAGTCATTTCATTGCTCAATTCATTTACAGGTGTTGCCGCAGCTTTTGGCGGTTTCTTATATGGGAACAAAGCCATGCTCACCGGAGGTATATTGGTGGGTTCCGCTGGGACGATCCTGACGATCCTGATGTGTAAAGCCATGAACAGGTCATTGACCAATGTATTGCTTGGAGCCTTTGGCGCAACCAAAGCTTCCGGAGCGAAAGGGGAAGCTGGAGATCAAACTGCAAAAGAGATCAGTATTTCCGATACCGCTGTTTTACTTTCCTATTCCCAAAATGTCGTAATCGTTCCGGGTTATGGATTGGCTGTGGCACAGGCACAGCATATTTGCCATGAATTGGAACAGTTGCTGGAAGAAAAAGGGGTAACAGTGAACTATGCAATCCATCCTGTCGCAGGTAGGATGCCAGGACATATGAACGTGCTATTGGCTGAAGCAGATGTCCCATATGAAAGAATGCAGGAGATGGAAGAAATCAACCCCAGAATGGCCAATACAGATGTAGTGGTTGTCATCGGGGCAAATGACGTGGTAAACCCTGCTGCCAAAAAAGACCCATCCTCCCCTATTTTCGGTATGCCGATTTTGGAAGTAGACCAGGCCAAAAATGTCATCATCCTAAAAAGAGGCATGAGTGCCGGTTATGCGGGCATTGAAAATGAACTGTTCTTTTATCCAAAAACAAGGATGTTGTTTGGAGATGCAAAAGACTCTTTGCAGAAGCTGACTGCGGAGGTGAAAGAAGTTTAGAAAGTTGGAAGGCTGGTCCATTGGAAAATTTGTCCAAAGCTCTTGGGTTTATTGTACCCTGATTCTGTCGAATCCTGAAATTCCATGCCCCCATCTCTTTCAAATGAAGCAGCCCAACCTTGTCTGCATCAGCCAAGTCCTCTGATGTTGTTATCTCCATCATCGACAATGATCCCCGGATTGCTATCCGGGGATCATTGAAACTTAAGCCCATTCGGGGTATTAGACTTACACATCAAACCTCTTTATGCTCAGAGATTTACTCCATTGATTGTTATTAATATTATGATATCAATAAGGAAAGCAATAATTTGTTTTCCTTTTTTTATATTTTTACAGACTATACAAGACTGAATTCTTCTAAGACCAACAAATATCCGGATGAAAAAGCTATTATTAACACTGACAATACTCATTGGAATCGGCACACTTGCTTCGGCACAAAATTCCTTTTTGGGTATCCAAAATAGCCCAAGAAAAGGAATGATCGGTGCGGTGATGAATCCCGCAGAAATCAACAATCTGGATAAAAAAATAGAAGTCAACTTCTTTTCAATCAGCGGTGATGTTGGCAACAACATCATTTCATTTGGAGATATCCTGGATTTTGGGGGAGATGTGGTTGACGTTGCTTTCAACAGGGCAAATGAAAGGCCTGTCAATATGCGTTCAAACATAAACGTCATCGGTCCTTCTGTAGGTTTCAACTATGGAAAATGGGCATTTGGTATTACAACACAGGCATTTGGAAAGGCTGACATTGTGGATTTGGATCCGACTTTGGGGCAATCTATCCTCAACATAGAAATGAATTCATCCAGCAGTCAAACAGGCATTGCCAGCAATTACAACCAAAGAATCAATGCAAATGCATGGATTGAACTGGGCTTTGTGCTTGGCCGTGAAATATTCGAAACAGAAAAACACAAACTTTCTGCAGGTGCCAGTCTAAAACTCCTCTTCCCAAACACTTACACCAATGTTGGACTTGACAGATTCAATGCTGTCATCCTTCAAGATGGAACTGAGGTGCGTCTCACCAATACGAATGGAACCCTCAATCTAAACTATCCAGACAATATGGTGAATGACGGTATTTTCTCTCTGAAAGGATATTCCTTCAAACTGAACCAAATGAAAGGTGTGGGCTTAGATCTGGGATTCAACTACCAGCTGAAAGATGCATATGGAAGACCTCGATTGAATGCGGGACTTGCTGTGAGGAACCTGGGAAGTATGACTTTCGCAGACGGGCAAATCAACAATACCTATAGTATCAACATCCCAGAGAATGAATACTTTCGTTTAGACAATCTCGGAGATAATATTGATGAAATAGAGCAACAACTATTGGACAGTGGATATTTCACCAAAACCTCAGAAACGACAGGAATAAAAACAAGCCTGCCATCCATCGTATCCGGGTATGCTGAAGTGAAACTTTTGGAAAAACTATTTGTCAGTGCATACGGACAATTCAGGACTGGGGATGATTATGCAAATGAACAAATCACCGCACAAAACCTGATCGTGATCACACCTAGGCTATTGTTGGGGAACTTCGAAATATACTCCCCATGGTCAAAGACGGACGTGGCAGGTTACTCCGGTGGATTGGGATTAAGATATGGTGGTTTCTTTGTTGGCAGCAATTCCATCCTTACCGGCTTTACTGCAGACACCATGCAAGCTGATTTCCATTTAGGCCTGAGTTGGGGATTTGGCAGGAATTAAATTCCCTTCAGCCAGAGCAAACAGAAGAATCCATCCAATTCCAGACAAAATCTGGACTTTACTGACTTTCAGAAACCTTATTGGAATTAGTGATAAAAAAAACTTAACCACTAAAACCAGAATATTCGTCAAAAGAAAGGGATACACCCTAATTGGACACAAAAGACAAAACTGCATCCTTTTGGTGTAACCTAACAAAATAAGCCTCCACAAAATGCGGAGGCTTATTTGCTATCAAACCTTGTAAACCACTATATTTTCGCAAACTTATTATTCCACAGTGCTGTCATCCAGTTGTTTTTCGTTGAGTGAATCCAAACCTATATCCGTACTTTTCAACCATTGGATGACCTTTGGCACAACGGCCATGCTGAGCATTATCGCCCCAAACAAAAGCACGTGATATGGATTTGTAAAATATGAATCAGAGGTAAAAATCCCCAAAACCAACAAAGTACTGAAAGGCATTGACACAGCCAAAATATTGATCCCCAACTCCAGATCAAAGGTTGGTTTTTTCTCCAAGTCCTTATTTTTCAACTCCAAAGACCTAACTGCGGACATATGAGCAAATGGCCAGAAGCTCACCGCACTTTGTGGAAACACTACCGCAAGCAATACCGCTGCTTCATTTGGCAGAGGAACAAGCAACACAAACAAACCACTCAAAATAAAGACAAATCCCGCCCTAAACACCAACAATGCTGTAATCATCCTCAATTGCTGCCACTTGAACACTACCGCAATCCCTATAAAAAGAAGGACCAATGGAGTCATCATGTTTTTCATCATCAGGATGGCATCACTTACAAATACCGGCATGGATTCTAAATTCACACCTATACCCAACAAGATGATTGCCGATATGATGACCATATTGATTGGTTCTTTTATCATCGACACCAACAATTCTTTGACCTTTTGGGTATTGGATCTAGATTTTAGCCGGTGGTTTTTATAAAACCACGACATGGCAAGCATATAGGCAGCGATCAAAACAAATACTTTGTTGCCCATATCAGATAAGGCAGCCCAAGCCAAAACATCATCACCCAGATATTCTACTATAAAGGGAAAACAGGTCAAGCCTGGAGCCAAAGATGGTATCAGCAGCATCAAAGTCCTCATCGTTGCTGTATTGGACTCAATCCCAAATACCAGCATGGCGTAGCGTGTAAACAATAGCATAAGAATATTGAACACCAATGCCAAAATTGGCAAAATCAATAAATCCGGGTTGATTTCAATCTTGAGCAGAGCCACAAAAATCATTGCAGGCAAAGCTATATCAAGTATAATGGTTTTGATTCCTTTGTTTTGATCTGCAGTTGTGAATTTCCTTTTCAGAAACAAACCCAAAATAATCAACAGGATCAATGATAAAGTTTTTTGTAAAGCAACACTCATTTAATCAGGATTTATACAGTTACTTTCTTGAAAGTGTCCACAAAATATTCCATTTCTTGCATGGTTCCCATACTTACCCTGCACCAGGGTTTATCATCAATATTGAAGACCCTGATCCCAACTCCTTCTTCGTACATTGCCTTCATGAAAGCCTGACCTTCCATCTCAATCGGAAAGATCAGAAAACTGGTAACTGAAGGGATGATATCATAGCCCAAAGCAGTGATTTCAGAAGCCACAAAATCCCTACATTCAGTATTCATTTTACGACAATCCTCCAAAAATTTTTGATCCTGCATACTTACTATAGCTCCTTTAAGTGAAGTCACGCACATTCCCATAGTACTTCTTACCTTATTCGTAATAGACTTGATCCTATCAGGTTGCGCCACTATATACCCAATCCTCAAACCTGCCATCCCATGGATCTTTGAAAATGTCCGAGCTACTATCACATCTTTACCTTCGGCAACCAAACCTACCATAGTGTGTGTATCCGGCTTATCCAAAAATTCCAAATACGCTTCATCTACAAACACAGGAGTTTTTTCTGAAACAGAACTGCAAAACAGCTTTAACCTTTCTGGATCAGTAATCGATCCGGTGGGGTTGTTGGGGTTGCACACATAGACCAATTTTGTCTCTGCATCTACCGCCTCAGCCATGCTGTCCAGATCATGAGCATAGTCTTTGGTCAAAGGAACTGGTTTCCATGTAGCTCCCAATGACCTTGCAGTACTGATGATAGACATATATGCAGGGTCAGCAGAAACAATATTTCCGCCATTTCCAAATGATACAAATGCCGTTTTTTCCAACAGATCGGATGAACCTGGACCCAACATAATATGGTCTGGGGTTACCCCTTCTTTTTCGGCAATCATCTTGATTAAGGCAGCCGCATCTTGATGCCCATACCTGTTTCCGGTGCTGACAGCCTCGGTGATGGCCTGGACCACTTTCGGTGATGGGCCGTAGGGGTTTTCGTTTGCTGAGAGACGAGCTACTATTCTCGTCTCATCATAATTATAAGTGGGTATATATTCTTTAAGGGTACTTTCTGGATGATAGGTGTGTAATAACTCAGCTTTCTTGTTAAAAGCAATGGCTGGGCCAACAGTGAGTGCACCGATGCCAAGTAGTGAAGATTTGATCCAATTTCTTCTATTGATTGACTTATTCATATAAATGGATATTAAAATGTCAGTAGATGATCAACCATCGACGAACGAACGTTCGGACAGTTCATGAAAAAGGCTATTTGGGATCAAAAACCAGATAACAAGATTATAAAAAGAACCATTTTATCTAAATTTTCTGTTAATCTAAAAAATATAAGTTAAAATTAAAACCTATTTATTTTTAAATAACATATATTTTTACATAGATGGATAAAAATTAAACCATTGTTATAAGATTTACACAAATGCTTTTTGGCAGAAAGCGAGATCAGCCAGATTCAAATCTTCTGAAATCCTTTCATGCCAAATAAGGCACCTGTACTCTTCTTAACTTATTCTGACAGAACTTATCCAAACGACATTGGTTGATGTACCATAAATACCATACTATTTCAAAGAGTGGTGAAGAACAAATCTTAATGTTCAAAAAATTGAGACTTTATGGTTTATCTTATATAGGGATATTTTTGAATTGATTATTTTTGGCTGTCAAATTGAACCCAAAACCAGAAAATTAACTTTATTGTACATGATCACACCTGTAAGCATTACTGAAAAAGCCCAAGACGAGATTAAAAACATCATGTCCAATAAAAACATCCCCAAAGACTATTCACTCCGAGTGGGTGTCAAAGGCGGCGGTTGCGGGGGTATGTCGTATGCATTAGGCTTTGACAAACTAAAAGAAGGAGATCAGCTGTTCTCGATAAATGAAATCCCGGTATTGATAGAAAAAAAGCATGTGATGTTTTTGATGGGCATGCAAATTGATTTTTATGAGGGAAATGAAGCGAGAGGCTTTACATTTATCAATCCCGACATCCCCAAAAGACATGATGCAGAGTAGTCCCCTACCCTGCACCATTGAATTGATTTACTCAGATATTTTATCGATTGCTTTTTGAAGCTTTTCTTTGCTCTCGGCATATGGAGCTAGGTCAAACAACTCTACTTTTCTGAAATCTATTGGATGGCTTTCACTTTGAAGGGAAATATATCCAGACTTCAGGAGTTGCCCGTCTTTTTTTACGTCAGGATCAAAGGGATTGACATTATCACCTCCAATCTGTGGACTGAAATAGGTAAGGACTTTTTCACCCTCCAAAATATGGTGGACTACAGAATCCCCCAACACCAAAAACTCCGCTGTAACCCACTGTTCCCCATGATATGTTTTGGAACTGGAAGTCACACAATGCGGGGTAAACAATTCCCCATCTATCACTACATGTGTTCCAGGAGTGCAGAGATTGCTGGTAGGCCTTGGGTTCTCCCCATCGCCACCAAGCATCTGGCCTTCGACCGAAATCGGAAAATCCTGATCTACCATCATGGTAGCGGGGTCTTGTGAATGCAGCATTGCCCCACTATTTCTGGTTGCCCAACCTTCTCCACCTGCCGCTTGCTCACCTACAAATCTATATTCCACTCTTAAGAAATAATAAGAAAATGGATTTTTGTAAAAAATATGTCCATACTGCTTGTCAAACTGGTCATACCCATCGTATCGGACTTTCATCAATCCATCTTCCACACGAAAAGTATTTGCGAAATTATCGTTCAGTTCATGCTTTGAGATTTTTATCTGCCAATCATCCAAATCTTTCCCGTTGAAAAGTTGAATCCACTCCCCTGTGATCTCGTTTTCTTCTTGATTTTCTTTAGCATCACTGTTGGTCGACGGGTTACAGGCATTCATTAGCACTGCCACTGTCAATAATAAAATTAAGTTATTCTTCAACATAATAAATTTTGTTTGCTGTGGTTTGATAAGTAAATGTAATAAGAACAAAGCTAAAGAAAATTAAAAACTTGGAAAGAACAAGTTAAAGGCATAATTTCGATTTTTAAAAAAAAACTCATGTTGCGATTTCTGACTGGCATTATCTTTTGCATCTCGCTTATTCTATTTTTCAGCGTTTATATCTCTCCAGAGTTTTTTCCGTATGCCGGCATACTGACCCTCTTGATCCCACCACTCATCCTAGTCAATGCGCTTATATTTGTCCTATTGGTACTCGCCAAAAGAAGGTTGGCATTGCTTCCATTGTTGGCGATCATCTTAGGCTGGAGGTTCATAGGAGTAACTTTCCAACTCCATCCACATGCAGAAAACCCTGAAGGATTGTCAATATTAAGTTACAATGTCCATTTGCTGAGCTACACCAAAAAAGGTGAAGACCCAAATGCAGTAACCCAAAACATCATCAAATGGCTCAAAGACAATCCTTCTGACATAAAGTGCTTCCAAGAGTTTTACCAAGACTATACCACCCCTTCCCAAAACGCCATCAAAGCACTCGCAACAGATACGGGGTATGAATACTCGTATCAAGTCATTGTGGGAAATCCCACAAAGAGATCTTATGGGATGGTTATCTTCAGTAAGTACCCGATCATCAATGAGGGCAAAGTCTTTGACACAAAGCAAACCAATGGAGTGATATATGCCGATATCAAAGTAGACAAAGATACCGTCAGGATCTACAATGCCCACCTGGAATCTATGAGCATATCTTCCGAAGGCTTAAGCAATCTTGATGGGATCAAAGAAAACTACCGGGAGACTTTGGGGAAACTGAAAAGAGGCCAAGTTTCGAGAGCTGCCCAATTGAGTATTCTCCAAGAGCATATGGGCAATAGCCCCTATGCCAATATACTTGTGGGAGATTTCAATGATGTCCCCTACAGCTATACCTACTTTTCTTTGAGGAAAATAATGAAAAATGCATTTGAGACGGCCGGAAGAGGGTTTGGGTTTACTTATAACAAAATCCTCTTTTTTCTAAGGATAGACAATATTTTCTACGATGACATCCTTCAAGTCGAGCGTTTCAAAACCCACAAAGAGGTAGATTATTCTGACCACTACCCCATTTCTGCGACTTTTACATGGGAAAAGCCTCTGAGGAAAATTGTGGCTGAAGAGGAATAGAGCGTTTGGCAATTGTTTTTGCCAAGTGGTTTCGAAACAAAACAAACTATTTAGACTTCGCAAGAACAAAATGCATTGCAATTAGATTGTAACCATAAGATTAATCTGCATCAAAGCGTTATTCTTTTCGAAACCCCACATAATCCAACATGCAACTTACCGATACCAAATACATCCAAAACCGAATCCCTAATGAACTGAAAGCTGTAATCATCAAAGCCCTTGACTTTTACCCTGACCTAGCTGAAGTAGAAATAGAATTCAGGTTAAGTGAGAATATCAGGAAATCTGTCATGCAGGCACAGCCTAAGTTCAACACGATGTTTGGGTCACGGAAGAAAAGAACCTACCTCATAAAAATCAGCAGCTTTTTCTCGTTAAAAGGCAAAGTCACCCCGATCCATCTATTGCCCGAAGATGTTCTAATCGGTTGGATAGGTCATGAACTAGGGCATATCATGGATTATTTGAACAGGGGCAATTGGTCCATGATCCTATTTGGCATTGGTTATATGACTTCCAAGAGCTTTATCATTTCTGCCGAAAGAGTCGCAGATACCCATGCCGTAAACCACGGTCTGGGAGACTATATCCTTGCAACGAAGGATTTTATACTTCACCAGGCTGGGATGTCAGAAAGATACATCCAAAAGATCAACAAACTATATTTACCTCCAGAAGAAATCATGTTGATGATGGAAAACAAATCGGTCAAAGATTAAGCTTTGACCGATTTGTTATTGGACACGTAATCTTCCCATTCCCTGAAATCCTTTTCTTTCATTACCCTCGGGATTTTGACTTGACCACCTTTTTGCTTGGTGTCTTCAGTCCATTTCCGAAACATCCCATCGGATACAATTTTCACTTCAACATACTTCAAGGCTTTCCCCCTTGCTACTTTATAGTTTTTGTTGTTCTCCTTCAAAATGGCATCAAGCCTATCCGCAATTTCTTTTTCATCTTTATCGATACTTCCTTCGACCCCCAAATACCATCTGTGAAGGTATTCGTTTTCCTCCAAAACTGCCGAGACAGTAAATTCCTTGATTTGGCAGTCATACTCCCCACTCAATTGCTCCATCGCTTTGTTCATCTGGATTACGGACAACTGAGAGCCTACTACATTGAGAAAGTGTTTTGTCCTTCCTGTGATTTTGATCTCTGCCCTTTCTTTGTCGGTAAACGCTACCGTGTCACCTATCATATAGCGCCAAGCACCAGAAACTGTACTAATCACCAAAACATAGTCAACCCCTTCTTCTACATCTTCGATTCTTACCGATTCGGCTTTTTGGCTGACACTCCCATCATCATTCATGTTTTCCGGAACGAATGGCACAAACTCAAAGTATATCCCGTTATCAGTAATCAATGCCATGGAATCTGTCTCTTTTCTAAGTTGGGTAGCTATATATCCTTCAGAAGCCAAGTAGGTATCGATGATTGTGATTTCTTTCCCACAAAGTTTTTCAAATGATTTTCTATATGGTTCAAACGCAACCCCTCCAGAAGTATAGACCTGAAAATTTGGCCATACATCATGGATGGTCTTCGCATTGTTGTATTCAATGACTTTTTTGATCATCAACTCTATCCAAGATGGGATTCCCGAGATCGCGCCAATATCCCAATTGGCAGACTCTTTGGCCAACTCCTCCACTCTTTTATCCCAGTCATCAATGGCTGATATTTCTTTTCCAGGCCTATAAAAACCTTCAAACCAAAACGGGATCTGACTGGCACTGATCCCACTGATTTCTCCCTCTAGGTGGCCATTGACTTCTTTTAGATTGGTACTGCTTCCAAACATCAGAATCTCCTTCTCGAAAAATTCGGCCGGAAGGTCAAAATCAGCCACACCCTTGATCTGTTGCATCCCCGCTCTTCTGATAGATTGCAACATATCATCTGTTACTGGGATGTGCTTTTTCGTACTGGTAGTGCCACTTGAGACAGCAAAAAACTTCACCTTGCCCGGCCAAGTAATATCCTCACCCCCATCGATCACTTTCTGCCACCATTCTTTCCTCAATTGATCATAATCAAAATAGGGGACTTCTTTGGCAAATTCTTCCCGGACATTACTGGATTTTAAGATCCTCTCAAATTGATGGTATTTCCCAAATGCCGTGTCTTTTGCTTTGGACAATAATGTCTCCAATGCTTTTTGCTGTGCTTCTTTGGGGTCTGGATTTGTAAAAATCTTATCTACCGTTTCTACAGATCTTTTGATGATTTCTCCAATAATGGGCATATTAAATAGTATTTTTAGTGAACAAACCTATCAGCCATCAGCATTCTATAGGTTCAAAAATATGGTTTGATGTAAAGCAGTCGGTCTATTTAAAACAACTTTCAAGCCACGTAAATGAAAAAGCCCCAAAAATCCTCCCTAACAGGGGGATTTTTGGGGCTTTTTCAAATCCTGATTGGGACCTTTTATTTGTCCTCCTTTTCACTATAAACCTGAGTTCGATTGTTATCACAAAGTCAAAATCAATAAAAATATCCAGTTACAAGGCAATTTTTTGAGGGATAGCCTAAGCTATCGCCCAAAAATTCAACGCAGTAAATGGGTGTTTTTATTGACTGAGCCGACTATTCGGTTTTAAACGGCAACCTACTTCACTTTTTCAATCCGCAATATCCCAATATTACTTCATAAAAAAGTTCGCACCTTCTTTTCGTAGTTCTCACCATTTAAAACCGTTCCTGCCTGCCGGCAGGCAGGTTGACAAAGTGAGAATAGGCGAACTCAGGTTATAAGCTAGGCACAAGTCAATGCCTCATGCTGACAAAGTATTTGCAAAAACACTTTGACTGACCTATACTCCCGCCGTATCCGATCTTACCAGAATACGATATATAATGCTGCTGTAATCAAGGTGATAATAAATGCACCGATCTTGAATCCGGTACTTGTCTTGAAAATATCGCCACTGATATCAATACTGTTTGGATGGTCTTTACCTTTGCCTTCTACCAAACTGATCACAATCATCAATCCTGCCACAATGAGGAAAACCAACCCCATTCTGTCCAAAAACGGTAGCGATGGCCAAAATTCTTTCAAAACTACCGACAATGGGATACTGAGTGCCGCCCCTGTAAGAGCTGCATTTGAAGTTGTCTTCTTCCAGAAAACCCCAAAGAAGAAAATCGCAAACACACCAGGACTGACAAAGCCTGTATACTCTTGGATAAACTGAAATGCCTGATCCAATTGCCCCAATGCAGGTGCTACTATCGCGGCAATGATGAATGCTACCACAGCAGTAATCCTTCCTACTTTTACCTGCTTCGCCTCAGAAGCATTTTGGCCAAAATACTTCTTGTAGATATCCATTGTGAAAATCGTAGAAGTACTGTTCGCCATAGAAGCAAGTGAAGAAATAATCGCAGCAGTCAAGGCAGCAAATGCCAAGCCCTTCAAGCCTGTTGGCAGCAACTGTAACAAGGTAGGATATGCCCTATCAGACTTAATAATACCAGTCACAGGATCTTTCATAGAATCAATAAATCCAGTATCAATGCCATTATTGACAATCACCAAAGCTGCAATTCCCGGGATCACCACTATCAAAGGCATCAACAATTTCAAAAAACCTGCAAATATCATCCCTTTTTGGGCTTCATCGAGACTCTTTGCCGCCAAAGCCCTTTGGGTAATATACTGGTTGAATCCCCAGTAACTCAAATTGGTAATCCACATACCACCTACCAAAACACTGATGCCTGGAAGATCCAAATAAGCATCTTTACTCCCTCCTTTGCCATCGGGGATCATCATTTCACCTTTGGAAAGGATCATAGAAAAATGTCCTGGAACCTCTTGTCTCAGCAAGGCTATTCCATCCCATGCACTTCCGCTTCCTACCATTGTCAAGGCGATATAGGTAGTTGCCAAACCTCCTGCAATCAAGAAGAAAACTTGGACAACATCTGTCCAGGCGACAGCTTTCAATCCCCCATAGATGGAATAAATCATGGCGAATAAAGCCAATCCGATAATCCCATAGGTCATCGGAACATCCATGATGGTATTCAAACTCAATGCTCCCAGATAAAGGACTGAGGTGAGGTTTACGAATACGTAAAGAGCAAGCCAGAATATGGCCATTGTAGTCCTTACCCTGGTATCATACCTATCCAAAAGAAATCCAGGCATGGTATAGATGCCTTTTTTGATATAGACAGGCAAAAAGAAAATAGCAACAACAATCAGTGTGATCGCAGCCATCCATTCATAGGTGGATATCGCAAGCCCAAGTGCAAAACCTGAACCTGACATCCCAATAAACTGCTCTGCCGAAATATTGGAAGCGATCAGGGATGCACCTACAGCCCACCAAGGCAAGGCTTTGGATGCGAGAAAATAATCTTGTGAATTTTTAACGTGGCCTTTTTTCTCCCGCGAGACAAAAAGACCCATTCCGATAATAAGGCAGCAATAGCCAACGAATACAATGAGATCTAAAGGTTCTAATAACATAGGTTGAGATTGATTATATGGGGTTTAATTTTGGTTTGTGAGGTTCAAATATAAGTTTTTCAATTTAGTATTAAATGTATTTGTCAAAAATGTGTGCTTGAATCTATTTCATGGAAAACAAAAGCACACTTTTCCAATGAATATATTGTAATCAACATGCTTTACTTAAAAAAAACACCCTTCCATCAACTACATGAAAGGGTGCTTTCCAAAGATTGGAATCTATCTATTTGTCGCCTAGCTCATACTTCAGCGTTCTTCCTTTTTCTATTGCCGGCAATCCTTCTGTCATCCACAAAGGTGCAGGTGCCCCTTTCAGATAATGGTCAAAGAACTGCGACAGCCTAACGGAAAGATCTTTTCTGTTTTTTCTTTGGACAAGGTTGTGGTCTTCGTCGTTGTACTGTAGCAACCAGGCTGGTTGGTTCAACCTCTTCAAAGCCATAAACATCTCTATCCCCTGGTACCATGGCACTGCACCATCCGCATCATTATGCATGATCAAAACAGGGGTCTGCACCCTGTCCATATAAAACAAAGGAGAATTTTCTAAGTAATAAAGTGGTTTCTCCCAAAGTGTCCCCCCTATTCTACTTTGTGTCTGTTCGTACTGGAACATTCTGCTCATTCCAGTTCCCCAACGAATCCCCCCATACGCCGATGTCATGTTTACTACCGGAGCTCCAGCACCAGCCGCTTTGAACATATTGGTTCTTGTGATCAGGTAGGCAACTTGATACCCACCCCAGCTTTGCCCCTGGATCGCCATATTGTCTGCATCCACATACCCTTTGGCTATGATTGATTGAACTCCCGGAATGATGCAGTTGTATGCACTTGGCCCTGGAAGTCCCAAATCATATTTGATATCCGGAACGAACACCAAGTATTCATTACTTACAAAATAAGGAATATTGATCGTCGAGGCACTTGGGGCTGGTGCTCTATAATTGTGCAAACCATCAGAATTCCGCTCATAGAAATAGACCATCATCGGGTATTTCTTTTTGGGATCAAAATTCTCGGGCTTGAATAGCAACCCCTGTAAAGGCACTCCATCGTTGGCAAGATAATCTACCAACTCAACAGTACCCCAATTCACTTCTCCCTGTTGTGGATTTGCAAATGAAAGCTGGGTCAATTGGGACATATCCAAATCAGTAGCATATATATCCGAATAATCCTGATATGTTGATCTTCTGACTGTGACTAGATTGGAGTCTTTGGCTTTGCTCAACCCTGCGTACCTATGGTCTGTAAACACAATAGATGTTGGCGCTTTCGCCCCAGTGATATCGCCTTTATAGAATCCATTCTGCTTATTGAATTCATGAAAGGCTGTCAGTACAAAAGGTAAGGAAGGGTCGATTCCCTCTTTTTCTTCTTCCTCCAATCTTTGTCTTCTAAATTCAATTGTTTGCGCTCTGCCCTCACCTAGGGTGATGTTTTTTGGGGTCTCTTTTCCAGTCGGGTCTATACTCCAGACATCATACTTATCATATACCAACAATGCCTTATCATCTTTCAACCAACCTGCAGCACCATAACTTCCGGGGAGAGACGGGGAATCATGTTGCTCATTGTAAAAATTCACATCCATTTCCTTGGTCAGATTTTTCAAGGATTTTGTAGAAACCTCATACGCAAACCAAGAACTGTCACTGTTGTCGTACCAATACACATATTTACCAGCTGGGGACAATTGGGGATACCCTGACAATGATCTTTGGATCAATGTCTTCGATCCATTCTCTAGGTTCACCAAATATGTATCCCTTCCTATCTGTATATCCCAACTATATTCCCTTCTATAAGGTGCGTCATCTGTGGCGATGGCTAATTTGTGTTTTGACTTTGGATCATAGTTGATACTATTGATTTTATCATCGCCTATTTGAATAACTTTCTTGTCTTTGATATTGTATGCTGCCAGGTAGCTTTTGCTTGCCTCTCTGTTTTTGTTCTTCAACTGCATTGGCTGAATTTCAGCATCCTGCCAACCCCAAATATCCAATTTGACCCTTTCATCATCCAAGATCGTAGTGTCATCTTCATAGTCAAAGGTTGCATAGTCAGAGATTGTCCCAAAATAAACCCTACTGTCGTCGGTAGAAAAGTTAATCCTCCCGGATTTGCTCACCATACCGTCAACAAGAATTCCAGGAGTATTTTTATCAACTATTTTTTGGTTGCTTGCTTTGGCAATATCATAGAGATATAAGTCATAGTAAGGTTTCTTTGCTTTCAAAGAATCCTCGGTAGTCAGGTAAGCCAAGTATTTGTTCGAATCAGAAACCTGGGGAGACAAATAATCGGTTTTCCCAATATCAATGATCTGGGATACACCGGATTTCAAATCCAAGAGGAAAATCCCGGCATTTTTCAATGTATCTTCTGTGGCTTTGACATAATACAGATAGGATCCATTTTCGGAAAAACCATAAGATTTCACCCGGTCATATTCATAGGTAGACTTTCCATCAAATGTCCTCACAAGTAATTTGGTCCCATCTGTTTTCTTTGGTTTTTCAGGTGCCTCTACTTTCGTCGTATCACCCTCTTCTTTTTTCTCAGACTTTACCGGCAATTCCTTTTCGAAATGAATTGCAAGCCAATTTGATTTCTCTTTGGGGGTGGCAAATGATTTTACCCTGGCGATCTTTTCCAGCTCCCCACTTGCCAACTGTATGATAAAGAGGGAATCCTTTGGCATGTCATCTGCTTTGGTTTTCTTAAGCTTCAGGACTTTGATGGAATCCTTCTCCGCTACTATCCTTCCCACTCCATATTTATTGTCATTCGAGAACAACAACCTGTTCGCTCTTGGGACAATATATTTGTTACTTGGATTTTGGTGGCTGACAATCTCAAGCCTTCCATCTCCATCTTGGGGATTGACTTCAAAGCCAACCCATTGGCCATCGGAAGATAATTTGTCAGAAGAGACGGATTCCCATCCATCATAATCAGCATGTGTCAATGCCCTCTTTTGCTGGGCGCTTACATTCAGCACAACAAAAAAGACCATAAAACCCAAAAGGTGTCTTGTCTTGAATATCATATTTTTAATAATTTGTGCACAAGTAAATAAACATTGTATTTAAATACCCTCAATTTTATATCAATGGGAAATTATATTTGTAAGCCCATAGATGCCATGTTTTTCATATCATGAAGCCCCATAGGCATGGTATCCAATGCTCTCAAACGAGAAGCTCTTGAATACTTTCAGCCTAAAGCTTTTAAGAGCTAGACTAAACAACTATCGGCTAAAGACCGATAGGTTTGGTTTCGCTTAAAGGAGACTAAAGGGAATCCGAGACTTAGTGTTCTTTGTGAAAAACTTGGTGATCTTTGTGGTTATAATTTTTACCACAAAGATCACCAAGTAAAAACACCAAGTTCACAAAGAAAAAACACTAAAGTCTTCGCCTAAAGGCGAGGCATTTCCCCCAGATTGATACATTAATCTCAATCTCTAATGGTGATTTCTTTTTCGACATACCCTCCTCGGGTTGAAAGCAGTTTCAATTTTGCTTTGACAGGTTCGTCCTGATTCACTTTGACTTTGAAGCTCACAGATTTCAATTCACCAGCTTCAGTATAACCTGCGTAGATAGTCTTATCATGCAATTCAGGGGAAGTAATCTGAACTTTGGCATTTTCATATCCCTTGGTCAACTCTTTGTCAAACTCAAGCATCAACCTGTCTTCCTGTACAATTTTCACCCTTTTAGCCTGTTCCAATGCTACCGGAAGCCCACCTGAATTGGTCCAAGAAACTGAAACTTCATATTCACCAGACGCAACCAAACTTACCTTCACATCCTTCAACTCAATCTGTGGCAGCTCTTTTGCCATCGCCAAGTTGAACAAGGACTGTTTCTCAATCCATCTTTCCAATTGCCAAGGCGGACCATTCTGCGCAAAGAATTTGGGATGAAAACCTCCAATCTCAACCTCACCAAGCTGAGGATGATCAAACTTCTCCCATTTTTTGAACCCATTGGAACCATTCTCTTCATCATCCCACATGAGTGCATCATAATCATCGTACACGCCATCCCCATCATAATCCTTCATCGCTCCGTTATTCCATAGCTCATCACCATACCATATGGCGCCATAATAGAAATATCCAAAATCAGGTCCATGTCCAAACAAGGGATTGGGTTTCAAGGGATCACCTGTAAGCCTATTGGTCTTGTACCTTGTACTATAGGTTTCATAGACATCTCCAGCCCAAGGATAACCTGTGATATCAAGGCCCATTTTGTCAAATTTCCGATATAATTCCAGGTCTTTTGGAAACATACTCTCTTCGCCCGATGAAGTCGAGGGTGGCCTTAGATGCATAGGAACTCTTGTGTCCAATGAATTGACCACCGAAATGTTTGGATGTGACAAAAGCCACAGAACCGTAGATCTCGTTTCGATCTCACTCATTGGGTATTCTCCGGCACCCCACTGGGTATAGCCTCTTCCAGTCATATCACCGCCGGAATCAGGCCTCCAGTTTTCCGGATAATTTCTGTGCAGATCCAATCCACCTATACCATCTTCATTGTATTTTCCATCACCATCATTATCGATCCCTTCAGTATACATCAACCAATCGCCCTGCCCTTCAAAAACCCGCTTCATCAACCTGCCACTTGGATCTCTGGGGTCAAGTATATAATTGGCTTTTTCTTTCTCTTCGGCTGTCTCCGCTTTTTTCCTCATCATATGGATAATCCCATCCCCATTGAGGTCTTCTTCGGGGTCTTCATCCATCAAGCCATCCTTGTCCACATCATATGGCCTGACTGTACTCCTATTTCTTTGCGCTGTATACAAGTACATCGTAGATCCATCGGGATTATTTTGGGGTCTGACATAGATCGTCTTGGTATCTATCAATGCCGTGATCTCAGGATCTTTGCCATAATTTTCCAACAAATGCTTGGTCAGCCAAAGTACCGCCTCACTACTGGTAACCTCTCCACCGTGTCTTCCTCCTTCAAAATATGCAGCCGGTTTGTCTGTATGCTTCCCTGTCTTTTTGTTGGTAATGGTCATTTGGAGAATCGGTCTGCCTTCGTAGGAAGTCGCCACTTCATACAGTTCCGTAATATCGGGATACTGCTCTGACCATTGCCGATACCAATGATACATCACATTAGGAGTATGGTAAATATCAAAAGTCAATACATCTCCAGGTTCATATTGGACTTCCTCAAATTGGTGCTTCTTGAAAAAAGACTGTCCATGCCGCTCACCCGAGACTGTATAATTTTTTGTATTGGCGTTGTCTTCCGGCCAGATTTTGGCTGTTTTCAATGATCCACCAGTTGATTGGGACATTGCGAACCCTATGCTGATGGACAAAAGAAATGTCAATAGTAAAGTGTTTTTCATAATCAAAGGATGCTTGTTTGTCTAAAGTTAAGCTTGTATCAAAAGCATTCCTAACCGCCCAAAAAAAAATCCCTACCGATTTCTCAGTAGGGAAAAACAAACAAACACTCTTATCATTTACCTTTTGATGATCAATTCAAAGTCTGCAGCACCATAATCGGAATAACCAGGGACAGGAAGGCATTTGGGAAGCTTTCGCAAAACATATCCCATTCTTTCCTCCAAGCCTTTGTCCACTTCCGTGATAAATTCATATCCTATCAATTTACCTTTGTTGTTGACATTCAGTACAACCCTCACCTCTTCCAGCTGGGCACTGATTTCCGTCCTAAACAAAAATGGCGCATAACTTTCTACCAAGTCCAAGGTGAATTCAGGCCAAACCCATGCAGAACCAAAATCATTGGGGTAAGACGATCCATCTTCGTTGATT
Source organism: Belliella marina (assembly GCF_042682445.1). Lineage (NCBI taxonomy): Bacteria > Pseudomonadati > Bacteroidota > Cytophagia > Cytophagales > Cyclobacteriaceae > Belliella > Belliella marina. The sequence goes on along the minus strand of NZ_JBHUHR010000022.1, from coordinate 301,499 downwards.
GGTTTTATCAATGAGATATCTGAAGAACTCATCCTTATATCAGCTATTTCCTCCACTTCAGCGCGAACTCTATTGTCACCACCCAAGAGATCTTTATCATTGGAATCAAGGCTATTACCAATACCTATCTGTACAAAACCAATTACAAAGAATAAAATTAAGCTTTCGGATTTCAACATTTTGAAGGATTTAAACTGATCAATCAAATATACAGATTATTTTATTTCAAATCCAATTTTTTGTATTTTAAACTTAATCATAGAAAATAAAAAAGTCTTGCCATCAGCAAGACCCTTTTCAGAATATAAACCCAAATATAACTTTAGAGATTAAAAGTTTTTCATGTTTAAAATAAGGAATAAAAAAGATAAATCTTAATTATCCAATTTTTTATTTGACGTCATTTAATAAACGCCAAATAATATTTACTCTTAATTCTTAGATGCCAAAATAAATGTATTTTCTTCAATTTTACAAATTGTAGAAAAAATTTTGCATTTTTTTAAGTATTTCATAATTTGACAACTGATTTATTAACATACCTCTAATTTAACCTCAAAATAATGGACAAAATTTTAGATATTGACAATGTAGATTTGAAGATCATCTCTCTTTTAAATGATGATGCCAAAACTCCATACACAGAAATAGCCAAAAAAGTATTCGTTTCATCCGGAACTGTGCATGTCAGAATGCGAAAACTGGAAGATATGGGAATAGTTAAAAGTGCTACCTTGAATATTGATTTTTCAAAATTAGGCTATGACATCTCTGCGTTCCTGGGGATTTATTTGGAGAAAAGCTCTCTTTATGATACGGTGATAGAAAACCTGAAACAGATACCGGAAGTAATCAATGCATATTATACTACTGGTAATTATAGCATCTTCGCCAAGATCATCTGTAAAGACACCAATCATCTCAGGACTGTTTTGGACAATATCCAGAAAGTCGAAGGGATAGACAGGACAGAAACCCTCATCGTATTGGAAGAAAGTATCAACAGACCGATTCAGTTCTTCGATAAGACAGGAAAAAGCTGATTTGAATTAAAATAAATTAGATTAAATCTAAATAAATTAAATTTTAAATAATATCAAGATTATTTATCACTATACAACAAAGGCTAGATGATTTACATCTAGCCTTGTTATTTATACAATCTACTACTTTTCAGGTTATTACCATAGCATTTATCTATAGCCCATAGATTATTGGGATCAATTTGAACAATATATTTTAGATAAATGTTGTATCTTCGCATCACAAACTATAATTAGTCTAAATAACTCACACACATGAGCAAAGACAATCAAATTTTAGAAGAGCTTACTTCCAAGGATTACGAACATGGCTGGTCAGTCGACATGGAAGTCGATGAAGCTGCCACAGGACTGGATGAAAACATCATCAGATGGATTTCTGCCAAGAAAGAAGAACCTAAATGGTTACTCGATTGGAGGTTGAAAGCTTTTAAGACTTGGCTTGATATGAAAGAGCCTGAATGGGCGAATGTAACTTATCCTAAAATTGACTTACAAGGATTAAAATATTATTCAGCACCTAAGAAATCAAACAAACCAAAGAGTCTGGATGAAATAGACCCTGAACTTTTGCAGATTTACGAAAGATTGGGCATATCACTCAACGAACAGAAAAAACTTCAGGGAATAGCTGTGGATGCAGTTCTTGATTCAGTTTCTGTTGGTACCACTTTCAAAGAGACTTTATCCAAAAAGGGCATTATCTTCTGTTCATTCAGTGAAGCGGTGAAAGAGCATCCTGATTTGGTCAAAAAATATTTGGGATCTGTAGTCCCCATCACAGACAATTATTATGCAGCATTGAATTCCGCAGTATTCTCTGATGGATCATTCTGCTATATCCCGGCTGGAGTAAGATGTCCAATGGAACTTTCCACCTATTTCAGGATCAATGCCGCAAATACTGGTCAATTCGAAAGAACCTTGATCGTAGCTGAAGAAGGATCTTACGTATCTTATCTGGAAGGCTGTACAGCACCACAAAGAGATGAAAATCAACTTCATGCAGCAGTGGTTGAAATCTATGCAGCCAAAAATGCCGAAGTGAAATATTCTACTGTACAAAACTGGTTCCCTGGAGACAAAAACGGTAAAGGCGGTATATATAACTTTGTGACCAAAAGAGGTATTTGTGCTGGGGATTTTTCAAAAATCTCATGGACCCAAGTAGAAACAGGATCTGCTGTGACTTGGAAATATCCTTCATGCATACTAAAAGGTGATAATTCTATAGGGGAATTCTATTCCGTGGCTGTCACCAACAATTACCAACAGGCGGATACCGGGACCAAAATGATCCATATTGGTAAAAACACCAAGTCTAGGATTGTATCCAAAGGTATCTCTGCAGGCAAATCACAAAACTCCTACAGGGGCCAAGTTCAGGTCATGAAAAGAGCTACCAATGCGAGAAATTTCTCCCAATGTGACTCTTTGTTGATGGGTGATAGATGTGGAGCACACACTTTCCCATACATAGATATCCAAAACCCTTCCGCCAAAGTGGAACACGAAGCTACTACTTCAAAAATCGGTGCAGATCAATTATTCTATTGTAACCAAAGAGGTATTGCCACAGAGGATGCCGTAGCATTGATTGTCAATGGATACGCCAAAGAAGTATTGAACCAACTCCCTATGGAGTTTGCTGTAGAAGCTCAAAAATTGCTTGCGCTCACATTGGAAGGTTCTGTAGGATAAGCTTTAAGATTGATTGAAAGATTTGAATATTAATAATTGAAGATTACAAAATGTTAACGATAAAGAATTTACATGCCTCCATTGAAGGCACACCAATATTGAAAGGAATCAACCTTGAAGTGAAGCCTGGAGAAGTCCATGCGATCATGGGACCCAACGGTTCCGGAAAATCAACCTTGGCATCTGTTTTGGCAGGAAGGGAAGAGTATGAAGTGACGGAAGGCGAAGTTTCTTTCAAAGGAAAAGACTTATTGGACCTTTCACCGGAAGACAGGGCGAGAGAAGGTGTGTTTTTGGCATTCCAGTACCCGGTAGAGATCCCAGGTGTCAGCTCAACCAACTTTTTGAGAACTGCCGTCAACCAAGTAAGGGAATATAGAGGATTGGAAGCACTAGATGCTGTCAAATTCCTTACGATCATGAAGGAAAAAATGAAACTGGTTGAAATCGACCAGAAATTGTTGAGCCGATCTTTGAACGAAGGCTTTTCTGGTGGTGAGAAGAAAAGAAATGAAATTTTCCAAATGGCTATGCTGGAGCCTACCTTATCCATTTTGGATGAGACAGATTCCGGTTTGGACATAGATGCCTTGAGAATCGTATCCAATGGCGTGAATCAATTGAAATCTTCAGAAAATGCCACAATTGTAGTGACCCACTACCAAAGATTGCTGGATTATATCGTGCCGGATTTCGTCCACGTCCTTTACAATGGGAAAATTGTAAAATCAGGCACAAAGGAACTCGCACTGGAATTGGAAGAAAAAGGATACGATTGGATCAAAGAAGAAGCCGACGCAGCTTCTGTTTAATCCCCTTTTATTTCTCAAAGAATACCATACAATGACTACAATTACTAAAAATAAAGCAACAGGGCTATTTCTGGAAAACAAATCCAAGTTCTCCACTTTTCAAGACTTGAGACAAGATGGTTTGGAATATTTGGAAAGCAATGGCTTGCCACACCTGAAAGAGGAAGAGTATAAATTTACCCAGATCAGCAAAAAGATTGAGCAAAATATATCTTCATATCTCAGGGCTAAGAAAACCGAGCTTTCACCAGCTGATATAAAATCAAATCTATTTGAAGGTTTTGAAGGGGATGTACTTGTCTTCAACAATGGTCATTTCACAGCTGAACTTTCCTCCATTTCGAGCCAAAACTATACTTTCTCAAAATTGTCGGAATCCAACCCTGACTTGTTGGGGAAAATTGCAAAGCATGATAAAGACCCTTTCACAGCACTCAACTGCTTGGAATTTGAAGATGGAATCCACATCAGTGTAGAAAAAGGGAAAAAAGTAGAAAACCCCATTCTATTGCTTCATTTCAACCAAGCAAATGAAGGACAGGTGATCCAAGCGAGGGTTTTGATAGAAGTTGCCGAAAATGCCGAAGTCACATTTATAGAAAACACCATTTCCCTGGATGAAGAAGCATATTTCTCCAACACGGTTGTAGAAGTGAAGGTAAGCCAGAATGCACACGGCTTCTACTACAGACTGCAAAACGAAAACAGAAATGCAATTGCAGTCAACAACTTCGCTACTGACATCCACAGAGACGCAACCTTCACTTCGGTAGCTACCCAGCTACAAGGTGGTATGTTGAGGAACAACCTTACACTGAACCTTTTGGACAGTGGCTGTGAAGGCAATATGTATGGACTCTATCTCTTGAATGGAAAAACCCATGTGGACAACCATACCAATGTAGACCATACCAAGCCGCATTGCGAATCCAACGAACTGTATAAAGGAGTCTTGGCAGATGCCTCCAGAGGTGTTTTCAATGGGAAAATATTCGTTCGCCAAGATGCACAAAAAACCAACGCATTCCAGCAAAACAACAATATCCTGTTGTCTGAAGATGCCATCATCAATACCAAGCCACAATTGGAAATCTGGGCTGACGATGTGAAGTGTTCACATGGCTGTACTACAGGACAACTTGACGAAGAGGCACTATTCTATCTTCAAGCAAGAGGTATTGGAAAAGAGAATGCCAGAGGCTTGTTGCTTTACGCATTCGCAGGTGAGGTATTCGAGCACATTGCATATGAACCATTTAGAGAATATTGCATCCAATTAGTACAAGAAAGATTGGGAAGCAATTTTTAGATTTATCCATGCCAATTAATATTGATCACATAAGAGGCCTATTCCCTGTACTTCACCAAGAAGTAAATGGAAGGCCTTTGGTTTATTTTGACAATGCAGCGACTACCCAGAAGCCTTTGGCGGTGATCAATGCATTGTCTGATTATTACAAAAAAGACAATTCCAATATCCATAGAGGAGCGCATACGCTTGCCGACAGGGCGACCAGATATTATGAAGCGACGAGAGGCTTGGTCAAGTCCTTTATCAATGCAAAGGAAGAAGCAGAGATCATTTTCACCAAGGGTACTACAGAAGGCATCAATTTGGTAGCTGCCACATTTGGAAGGAAATTTATCCAAGAAGGGGACGAAATCATCATTTCTACCTTGGAACACCATTCCAATATCGTTCCTTGGCAAATGCTATGTGAAGAAAAAGGTGCTGTCCTAAAAGTCATCCCCATCAATGAAGCTGGGGAGCTGGACATGCAGGCATTTGACGAATTGCTGACCAGCAAAACAAAGCTTGTCAGTGTAGTCCATGTATCCAATGCGCTCGGTACAATCAACCCTGTAGCCGAAATCATCCAAAAATCCCATCAAAAAGGAGCGAAAGTACTATTGGATGGTGCCCAATCCACCAGCCATCTTGAAATTGACGTTCAGGCTTTGGATTGTGACTTTATGGCTTTCTCGGCACACAAACTCTATGGCCCAACAGGCCTTGGGGTACTCTATGGAAAAAGGGAAGTGTTGGATGCCATGCCGCCTTACCAAGGTGGTGGGGAAATGATCAAGGAGGTCACTTTTGCAAAAACCACCTACAATGAAATCCCCTTCAAATTCGAAGCAGGCACTCCAAATATCGGGGATGTGATTGCATTTGGAAAGGCACTGGAATTCATCAATGAAACAGGCAAAAAAGCCATCAAAGCATACGAGGACGAACTCCTCTCCTACGCTACGGAACAATTGGAGCAAATCAAAGGCTTCATTCCGGTAGGTACTGCAAAAAACAAAGTAAGCGTTATCTCATTCAACATCAACGGAATGCACCCATTTGATGTAGGAATGATGCTGGATGCAAATGGCATCGCAGTACGGACAGGGCATCACTGTACACAACCTTTGATGCAAAGGTTTGGAATCGAAGGAACTGTTAGGGCCTCATTCTCTGTTTATAATACCAAATCAGAAATCGATACGCTTGTAGCCTCTGTTTCGAAAATTGCAAAAATAAAGAACAAATGAGTATTCAAGATATCCAAAACGAGATCATCGAAGAATTCAGCATATTGGGAGATGATAGGGAGTCTACCATTTTCTATATCATGGAATTGGGTAACAAACTGCCGGAAATGCCGGAAACAGACAAAATAGATGAAAATATCATCAAGGGATGTCAATCAAAGGTATGGCTTACGGCATCTGAAAAAGACAATAAGGTTCATTATTTAGCTGATTCCAATACCGATATCACCAAGGGATTGATCAGCCTTTTGATCCGGGTATTGTCAGGAAAGACACCCCAGGAAATCATCAGTGCAGAGTTGGATTTCATCGATAAAATCGGAATGGGAAATATCATTGGTTCGCAGAGATCAAACGGTCTTGTGGCGATGATCAAGCAAATGAAACTATACGCTATAGCTTACCAAGCTAAAATCAACGCATAAAAGATATGTCCGAGACTAACAACAACATGGTGGAAATCCCTTCCCAGGAATTGAAGGAAAAGGTAATCACTGCCATCAAGCAAGTGTACGATCCCGAAATACCTGTGGATGTGTACGAACTGGGATTGATCTATGAGATCAGCATCTATCCTGTCAACAACGTATTTGTACTCATGACACTTACTTCCCCAAACTGTCCATCGGCTGAATTCATCCCAAGTGAAATCAAAGATAAAATACAGCAGATCCAGGGAATCAATCATGTGGAATTGGAGTTGACATTTGACCCACCCTATTCCCAGGACATGATGTCGGATGCGGCAAAATTGGAATTGGGTTTTCTTTAAAAATTAAATAAAAAACATATGTATCCAGAGGATTTGATTGCACCAATGCGTGCAGAATTAACTGACGTTGGCTTTCAGGAATTCAGAACAGACGAAGATGTGGCAAACCATCTAAAAGACCACAAAGGAACTACTTTTGTGGTAGTGAACTCAGTTTGCGGCTGTGCAGCAGGTGCTGCAAGGCCAGGAGTAAAATATGCTTTGGACAAAAGCACTGCCAAACCTACTGCATTGGCAACCGTTTTTGCAGGAAATGACGTTGCTGCGGTTACAAAATTCAGGGAGTTGGTATTGCCTTATCCCCCATCTTCTCCAGCCATGGCGCTTTTCAAAGATGGTGAATTGGTTCATTTTATCGAAAGACATCACATTGAAGGTCGCAATGCCCAAATGATCGGAGAACATCTAGTTGAGGTTTTTGAGCATTTCTGTGTATAATATTTGCCCTGCGGGGCATTTTTTTTTGCTAAAAAAATATAGCAAATTTACCGACTGCAAACAGTATATTATTTCGAAACCCATAGCTAATGTTTTTATCTTGAGTTTCAAAACTGTGAATTTGCAGAAAATAATAAAAAAATGATGCAATAAACAGTATTTACCCAATATCAAAGCTATTTCTAATAGCTAACCGCTGATCCGATTAATCATGTAAATAACACTCGTTTTTACTAACTTAACCCACTGAAATCAGTTTGTATCAAATAGAGAATTCAATAAACTAATAAATAATAATCAACCTATGTCCGAAACAGCTAAGTTATCATATGGAGGAAAAGAATACGAACTCCCAGTAATTGAAGGTACAGAAAACGAAAAGGCTATTGATATTGCGAAGTTGAGAGCCCAAACAGGCTTGATCACAATAGACCCAGGTTTTAAAAATACCGGATCCACTTCAAGTGCAATCACTTATTTGGATGGGGAAAATGGTATTCTTAAATATAGAGGATATGGAATAGAAGAACTTGCAGAAAAATCATCGTTTTTGGAAGTTTCTTATTTACTGATATACGGAGAACTTCCAAGTCAAAAAGAATACGAAAAATTTACGAGAGAAATCACTACCCATACTTTGGTACACGAGGATATCAAGAAGATTCTTGATGGTTTTCCTTCTCGTTCGCATCCTATGGGTGTTCTTTCATCGTTGATTTGCTCTTTGACCGCTTTCTATCCAGAATCTTTGGATCCTACCAGAAACGAAGAGGCAGTCAACCTAAGCATCATCCGTCTCTTGGCAAAAATCCCAACATTCGCTGCTTGGGCGTTCAAAAACAAGGTTGGACATCCTGTTAATTATCCTGACAATAGCCTGGATTATTGTTCCAATTTCTTGAAAATGATGTTTGCACTTCCTGCTGAAGGATATGATGCAGATCCGGTAGTGGCAAAGGCTTTGGATCAATTGCTAATCCTTCATGCGGATCACGAGCAGAATTGTTCTACATCGACTGTAAGAATGGTAGGCTCGTCCCAAGCAAGCATCTACGCTTCAATCTCAGCAGGTATCAACGCCCTATGGGGACCACTCCATGGAGGAGCCAACCAGGCGGTTATCGAGATGTTGGAAGAGATCAAAGCCGATGGTGGTGATACCAAGAAATTCATCGACAAAGCAAAAGACAAAAACGATCCTTTCAGATTGATGGGCTTTGGACACAGGGTGTACAAAAACTTCGATCCCCGTGCAAAGATCATCAAAAAAGCAGCAGATGATGTATTGGCAAAACTAGGTGTAGATGATCCTATTTTGGAAATAGCCAAGGAATTGGAAGCAGCAGCTTTGAGCGATCAATATTTCATCGACAGAAACCTGTATCCAAATGTGGATTTCTATTCAGGCATCATTTACAGGGCATTGGGAATACCAACTGATATGTTTACAGTGATGTTTGCAATCGGAAGACTTCCGGGATGGATCGCCCAGTGGAAAGAAATGAGGGAAAACAACGAACCTATCGGAAGACCGCGCCAAGTATACACTGGAGCTACCGAAAGGGATTATGTATCCATGAACAAAAGAGGTTAATTTCCTTTCATTATTATAATGCAAAGCCCAAGGCAAAGATGTCTTGGGCTTTTTTTGCGCTGTTGTTTTATCATAGCAATAACTTCTCTATATTTGGAAACCCAAACACACATTTTGAGTTTACACATGAGCGCAACAACCATAGAAGAAGCTGTAGCATTGACCAAAAAATTCACCAGCAAACCAAGCAACGAAGAGTTGTTGAAAATCTACGCTTTGTACAAGCAAGCTACCATAGGTGACAACCAAGAAGAGAGACCTGGAGGCTTTGACTTTGTCGCAGCAGCAAAATACAATGCTTGGCTGAAGGAATCCGGAAAAGAAAAAGCAAAAGCATCGGAAGAGTATATTTCTTTAGTAAATAGCCTTTCTTCAAAATATATGTAAGATAAAAGCTTGGTTTTTCGATAGAGATATTGGGTTTCAAATATTTTACACAAAATATTTTTTCAGCATATCCAGAATATCTTAAAGAATATTCTAAAATCTTTAACCTACATATTGCAATTCCAAATATTTACCATTACCTTTGCAACCGAATTAAAATTATAACATTTTTCTAACCGTGGGTTTCCTTACTGTCGCTTACTTTGGGATGCTTCTAGGAAATCATGGTTCAGAAGAGTAAGGAAACATTTCATGGAACAAGAATTAACATTCTCAGACCTTGGGATTTCAGCAGAAATCCTAAAGGCAGTAGAGGATATGGGTTACACCCAACCGTCTACTATTCAATCACAATCTATACCTCTTTTGCTTGAAGGCAGAGATGTCATTGGACAAGCTCAAACCGGAACTGGTAAGACTGCCTCTTTTGGTATTCCTATCATCGATCAGGTAGATCCTGCGATCAACAAGCCACAGGCTTTGATCCTATGCCCTACCCGTGAGCTTGCAGTACAGGTAGAAGGCGAAATCGTCAAACTATCCAAGTACAAAAGAGGAATCAGCAGCACATGTATCTATGGTGGTGAGTCTATTGATAGACAAATCAAAAGCCTAAAGAGGGGTGTTCAGATTGTAGTAGGAACACCTGGTCGTATCATGGACCACATGCAAAGAAGAACCCTTAACCTTAGCCAAGTGAGCATCATCGTATTGGATGAAGCTGATGAGATGTTGGATATGGGTTTCAGAGATGATATCGAGACTATATTGAGCTCCATGCCGGAAGAAAGACAAACTGTATTCTTCTCAGCAACGATGCCTAAGCCAATCCTTGACTTGACAAGAAAATACCAAACCAATCCTGAGATTGTAAAGGTATTGAGAAAAGAATTGACTGTAGAGAATATTTCTCAAGCATATTATGAAGTTAGGCCTAGCTTAAGGATTGAATTGATGGCCAGATTGATGGACATTAACCAGTTCAAACTAAGTGTGGTATTCTGTAATACAAAAAGAGCTACAGATGAAGTAACAGAAGCGTTGATTTCTAAAGGGATCATGGCAGAGGCACTTCATGGAGACCTTTCTCAGGCACAAAGAACCAAGGTAATGAATAAGTTCAGAAAAGGGACTTGCTCAGTATTGGTGGCTACAGATGTGGCAGCTAGAGGTATCGATGTAGATGATGTGGAAGCGGTATTCAATTATGATTTGCCACTAGACGAAGAAAATTATGTCCACAGAATCGGTAGAACAGGTAGGGCTGGTAAGTCAGGTATGGCTTTGAGTTTTGTAACAGGAAGAAAAGATACATACAGATTGAGAGACCTTGAGAAATTCATCAAGACCTCAATCAATAAAATGGATCCACCTTCAGTAACCGACTTGGTAGAGTTGAAGAAAGCCTCTTTGGTAAAAGATGTGAATGCATCTATCAGCAAAGAGGAAGACAACCAACTTTTCGAAGAAACTATCGGAATGATGTTGGCAGAAGGTTTGACCATAGAGCAAGTTGCCTTGGGACTGATCAAAATGCAGATGGGTGAAACTGTCAAGGAAATGGAAGACCAAAACTTCGGTTTGGATTTCGGTGGAGGAAGAGATAGAGATCGTGGAGACAGAGGTTCCAGAAGAGGTGAAAGAGACTTTGGAGGAAGAGGTAGAAGCGAAAGAGGTGACAGATTCTCTGGAAGAGACCGTTCTGAAGGCCGTGGTGAAAGATCCGACCGTGGAGAAAGAGGTACTAGAAGGGAAAGAACTTCTTCAAGGGAAAAAGGTGTAAGGGAGCCAGGAATGGCCCGTCTATTCATCAACGTAGGTGCAAAAGACAGAATCCGTCCAAATGATATCGTTGGGGCCATTGCAGGCGAAACCGGTGTACCGGGAAGAAGCATTGGCGGTATCGACATCTTCGACAACTTCTCATTTGTAGACGTACCTCAGAAGGATGCAGAACACGTAATCAGTGTTATGAGAGACAATACCATCAAAGGTAAAATTGTCAATATAGAGATTTCAAAAGGTTAATTGTTGACCTTAGGTTTATAAAAGCGCACCCTTCTTGGAGGGTGCGCTTTTTTCGTTTTATAAGGCAATTTTTTTAAGCAAGATTTCCACATACAAATTCCATCTTGTCAAAAGCATTACTTAATTTAGCTTTTGGAATAATATGATTATCCCCAATGACGCCATTAGGTAGATAGAACACTTGCAATTATGCAGATAGCAACCAACAGCAGCTGCAAACAAAGTGGGTACATTATTTTGATTGGTACTGGCAAGAAAGCGTATATCCATAAGATTATAAAACATAACCGATGCAACTATTTTTCCATGAACATACCAGTGAAGATCAATTCTCACTGGAAGCCGACGAATCAAAACACCTTATAAAGGTACTGAGAAAATCACAGGGAGACCGCGTTCATTTCACCAACGGAAAAGGGAGCTTGTTTCACTGTGTGATCACCGATGCCAATCCCAAACAAGCCAAACTTAGAATAGAAGAAAGGGAATTTATTCCAGAAGATGATTTTTATATCCACTTGGCCATCTCCCCTACCAAAAATTCTGACCGTATGGAATGGATGGTTGAAAAATTGACTGAAATAGGCGTTCACGAAATCACATTTATGGAATCTGAATTTTCCGAAAGAAGCCATTTGAAACTGGACAGGCTGGAAAAGAAAATCATAGCTGCCTGCAAACAAAGCCTCAAGACAAGAATCCCTAAACTTAATCCTGTGAGGCCTATGAATGAATTGGTACAGGACAAAAACTTTGATACTTACCAGCGGTTTATCGCATACGTAGACAAGGAAAACAACAGGCATCTATTTGACAAAACCAAAGTAGATAATGCCTACCTGATATTGATCGGTCCGGAAGGTGATTTTTCCAAACAGGAATTACAGCTCGCTTTCGATAACCACTTCTTGCCATGTTCACTTGGCAAAAGCCGATTACGCTCAGAAACAGCCGCAGTTGCAGCCGTCCATACTTTACAATTAAAAAACAACTTGAAAGAATTATGAAAAAAACAATCCTAAACTTATTCGCCCTAGCTATACTTGTGTCATGCCAATCAGTTGTAACCGAAGACGAGCGTACAGCTGTAGGCTCCGAAGGATGGCTGGAGGGCACTTCCGAAGAGAAATTCGAAGAAGTAGCGCATCATTTGGGTGGATTCAGCAGGACAATGATCGAAGTATCATATAGATATTCTGAGTTATATTGGGCAGGAATGGATGAAAACTGGGGCTATGCTGAACATCAAGTAGAGCACATGATAGAAGCCATCGAAGATGGCATAAAAAGAAGACCCACCAGAGCAGCATCTGCAGAAAGTTTCCTGAAGGAATCACTTCCGGCAATGGAAGAATTGATCAAAAAAGAAAACAAAGAAGAGTTCATCAAGGGATTCAGGGCATTGACATCAGGATGTAATGCCTGTCATGCCAAAGAAGGGGAATCTTTTATCAAGATCGCAGAACCTGAAATAAGAACTTCCCCTGTGAGGTTTTGATAGTGCAGCAGGTCAAATACCCCAAATTCCAAGATAAATATAAGACAACAACAATTCAGCTTTCCGTGCTGGAAGCTGAAATTCCAAAAAGTAGGGATTCCTTTCAGAATATTCAATCAAATCCAGATTGAAAAGCATATAATATTCGAAAAACAGGCACTCCCCACTTTGATTTCCGCAGTGATAGCAAAGACTGTTTTATTTATTTCTAACTTTATGAAATATTGTGACGATCTACTGACTCAAAATTAAAATGATACAGAATAAAAAAATTGCCATCATCGGTTGTGGAAACCTGGGGACGTCGATCGCCAACGGACTTTTGGAACAAGCGGATTTTTTGGCACAAAACCTTCATATCACAAAGCGAAACCCTTCCAACCTACTCTATCTTCAAGACAAGGGAGTTCGTGTACACAGTGACAACTTGATTGCCACCAAAGAATCTGATATCATTATCTTGGGTGTCAAACCTTACAATGTAGCTACAATCCTGAAAGAGATCAAACCGGCTCTTGACAAAGATCACCACACCATAATTTCCTTGGCTACCGGCATTACTTTGGATGAAATGTATGCCGTGGTGGATCCTGAAATGGTCGTATATCGAGCGATGCCAAATATAGCCGCAGACATCAATGAATCCATCACATGTATCTGTGGCAGAAACAATGACATAATAAAAGATGAGGTGGTGAAAAACCTATTCAACAGCATAGGCTTCTCCATTACCATAGATGAGTCACTCATGGAAGCAGCTACAGTTCTTGGGGCGTGCGGGATTGCCTATGTATTGAGATTCATGCGTGCGATGATCCAGGGAGGCATTCAGATTGGCTTCGATGCGAAGACAGCTTCGCAGATTGTAAACCAAACCGTCAAGGGAGCAGCCGAGCTGATGATCCAAAAAAACATGCATCCAGAGGAAGCCATTGACAAAGTCACCACACCAAAAGGCTGCACCATCGTCGGCCTCAATGAAATGGAACACCAGGGGTTCTCATCTGCAATGGTAAGGGGTGTCTTGGCGTCCTATCAGAAAATCGCAAAGGATTGATGACGATATCTATTCAATAAATGCTTTGATAGCCTCAAAGGCTTGGTCAATACGTTCAGGGGGAATCCCATGGCCTCCTGAATAGTATACCGTCTCTACTTCAACATTCTTGCCCAGCAACGCTAATTGGAATTTTTCTGCTTGGGAGATAGGAACCAACATATCTTCCCTGCCATGAAGCAATAAAAATTTTGGGGAATTTGTACTGATAAAGTTGATTGGGGAAGCGTCATGGTAAGCATCGGGCTTTTCTTGTGGGCTTCCTCCTAAAAATGCGTTTAGGACTTGTCTAGACTCATCATCGCCAACTGGATACAATATAGGTTCTTCTTTTTCACTACATGATAAAAGAGATGCAAAACCTAACACAAATGCCAAACAATATAAATTAACCTTTTTCATAAAAAACGGTATTAAGTTGATCATATAGTAGAACAATTATAATGTCCTATATGAAAATGACCCTAAAAACCACTTTTACAATAAGGATTCTTCAAATAACACCAACGGGATTAATATAAATGAAACAATCAAAAAATTCCAAATCCCATGGAACAGTACCCCATACCAAAAACCAAACTTGATCCTGATGTATGCCAACATCAATCCACCGATAAATTGAGGTGAAACTGCCAATAGAGTTAAAAGATGTGTTGCGAATGAAGGTTCATGCAATTCATAACTGAACACATGTACTAAAGAAAAAAAAATGGTTGTAGTGAAAATGGCTATTTTGGGTTTTAACACATATTTTTTATGAAAGGTAAAACATGTTAGTAAAAAAATCAAATAGGAAGTATAGACTAAAGTCTCAATCCATACAGCATTATCTAAAGACTTAACAATGACCATGATAAGTGAAATGAAAAATGGAAGAATTAATGCGTTTCTTTTTTTCGAAAGGGGCAATCGAAACTGAGATTCCTCTAACAAAGGAGCGACAACACTGCCCATAATCATAACAGCTATTGGGTTTTTTAAAAAGAATTCCAACCCATATTTATGATCTTCTTCAAAGTCTAAATTGAACAATTCAAAAAGCGAAAATAGAATAATTACCAGTATTACCTTCACAAACAAAATGAACCCAAACTCCCTTAATGTGAATTTTTCACTGGTCAATGAAGGGGTTTTGAGAAAACTGATGAACTGGCGAAAAGCATAAAGCATATTAGAAAAAAAATCAAGCATTTTACTTTTCTAATTTAGTAGACCGTTTCTTGAAAAAAGAAAGAAAGCTAAATAAAGGTAGACCAATAAATATTGCATATACCAATAAAGCTGAATTTTTGCTGGCAGGAAATGCTCCTAGAATCTTAACTTCACAATTGGGATCATGAAAATACAAAGTATGCAGGAATGCAAGTGACCAGAACAAAAAAACCAACATCGATAATATTAAAACAATTTTTCTCATCATAAAACACTAAACTTAAACATAACATCATTCAATTAATCAACGATTACAGATTTCTCGGCACTCGATCATACCACTTAAATATCCAAGTCCAGCTGAGATAAGGCAAATACCTAGCAAAGCCATCGAAATCCAAAAAACGTATTTTAGGTATTTCATATCAGAATATACCTGCCAAATGCTTCCCTAATTTTTCTCCGTAACTGAAGAAAACGTAAAACAAAGAACTTCCAGTCAATATACTCAGCACAATCAAAAGCTGAATTAGATACTTATTCGTCTTTTCCATAAACCGATTTTTTGTTAAAAAAGATTGTTAGTAGGGTGCACATACCACATTTTTTCAATTCTTTTTCTAAAATAACTAATTTTTTATTTCCCACCAATCTTTTTCATGCAAACCGGATTAGCTAGTATGCTGGCTTGCTGATTGATCATCAAACATATCTCTCGTCCCTATGGGACTTGTGGATAGCATGGCTACCCCCTTGTCATGGATTGAAATCCATGACTAATACATCCGTCGCTCCTACGGAGCTGATAGGGAACTCCCCTATTATCTGCCAATACACCACCTGCTTTCCAGTGCCAGCGGCACGACCGATATAGTAACGGTGGGTTTCAACCCACTGACCCAAGAAACCCGCAACTCGGTGAAAGTCCCGTAGGGACGGACGATATATAAGCAATAGCTATACTTCATGAAAATATATAGCTGGGATGACCAAAAGGGCATTGTAAACACCATGGAAAACAATGGCCCACTTCATGCCATAATTCAGTCTGACTTCAAATTACCCACCTCCCCTTTACATCAAACCAATACACAAGTACAAACCCTAAAACATAATAGATTAAATCCTTAAAATCAAAAGTCCCAACAAAACCGGGAAAAAAGTAGCAATAAATCTCTTGGCTAAGATAAGCGAATAATACCAACAATGAATTTTTTCTTGCTTGTGCTCTTGATTTACTTGGAGGTGTGAATATCAAATAAACTGCAATAATAGATACCAACCCAACACCGGAATCTGCCAACCCAAAATCAAAGAAACCAAGGCTATTTTGAAAAGGCCGGTAATGACTTGCTAGAATATATCCCAATAAATAAAGGACTATGATTTTAAAAAAATGTATTAATTGAGGTTTATGTATTACCATTTTGTTCACATAAATAAATTTGATATTTATCTATTAAAAAGATTGATGCTAATCCTTTTTCCAGAAAGGACAGCATCAACCTTTCTTCTAAATCAACCAGTAGGTCTAGCGTTAGGACCTAATAAAGCTGATTCGTGAGCTGAAGTTATCTTTCTAGAACTTAACCAACCAACAATGTAACCAGCACATTCAACGACCGCCTCTGTTAATTCAGTTAGACCCCCTCCATCGATTTGAAGCAATTCTTCTTTACTCAAATCATTAAAATTTTCAAAATTAATTTTTTCCATCTTCAGCTCCTTTTTCAAATCCTCTTTTAAATACTTCAATTGTTTCTCCTGTATTCATAGCCATATCTGTCAATATTGCAACCGCAAAAATTCCAGCAATAACCAGCCATCCCCCATCTACCTCCACCATCTCCTCAAAACTCAATTCTTTTAAATTTTCCATAATCTAAATAAATTTTCATTTTTTCCCAACCTTTTCCGGGCATCAGGTACTCCCAATCTCTCCCAAGCACATCGAATTAGCTAGCATGTTGATTTGCTGATTGATCATAAACCAAAGAAAAGATAGTTCCGTCTAAAATTTTAGACGTTGGAAAATAATTTGAAATTTTTCCAGCAGAAATACTTCGAACTTCATCTACCCCAAGAACCTTTAGAGAAAAAACCACAGATACTCCGTCACAATTCTCATAAACAAACGAATTTGACCGCTTTGAATACCTAATCTCAACCCCCTCATCCCTCAGTTCATCCAGCATCAAATACAACTTCGCCCTACTCACCCCCAATCTCTCCGCAAATTCCTCAGGACTTCCCGTCCGTTGCTCCCTTACCAGCTTGTTCAACAGCTGCAATCTCTCAATTTGTCTGATAAATTCCATGGTTTTTTTATTAAATTATTGGTTAATTAGTTTAATAGGTTAAAAGGTTAGAAAGTTATAGGGTTAGAAGGCTAGGGTTGCAATCCCCATTTTTAAACTTTTAAACTATTAACCCTTAAACTTTCATTATTGGTTAATTGGGTTAGAAAGTTGGAAGGTTAGAAGGTTAGGCTTTCAATTCCCTTTGCTAAACTTCTAAACTATAAATCCCACTCCCCCATTCATTATTCATCATACTTGGTACTTCGTACTCCATACATTGTACAGTCTCAAAGCACCAAAAGCTGTTTTCTGATCATCTGGTAATATTTCCCCTCCTTCATCAATAATTCCGCATGGGTACCTTCTTCGATCAGTTTTCCTTTGTCCAATACATACAATCTGTCAAATTCCTGTACTGCTGCCAGTCTGTGGGTTATGAAGATGATGGTCTTGCCCTCTGTGGAGAGCATTCGGATCGTTTGCTGTACAAACTGCTCCGAATCAGGATCTAGGGAAGCAGTGGCTTCATCCAAGATCAAGATCTCTGGATCTCTATACAGTGCCCTTGCGATGGCTACTCTCTGCTTTTGCCCTCCTGAGAGTGATGCCCCATTTTCTCCCAGATATGTCCCAAAACCATTGGGAAGGTTTTCTATAAAATCCATCATCCCGAGCTTGTTGCAAATACCGACGATCTTCTGCATATCAGGTTGGTAATCCCCCAAAGCCACATTTTCCAATACATTCCCTGCAAAAAGGTCTATACGCTGCGGCACCACGGAGACGATTTGCCTCAAACTGGCATTGTCTATAAATTTGATATCATGCTCCCCAATATGGATATTGCCTGATTGGAGTGGATAAAGATTCTGGAGCAGGGATACCAGGGTACTCTTGCCCGAGCCACTCTCCCCTACTACACCCGAGATTTTACCTTTCGGAAAAGTAAGGTTAAGGTCTTCAAAAACATTGGCTCTTGATCCATATCTGAATTTTACATTTTTGAAAATGATGTCTCCCACATTTTCCTTTTTGATGGGAAATGTATCGGCAGAACTCTCTACCTCCAAATCCATAATTTCAAAAAGCCTGTCTGCTGCTATCAATGCATTCTGAATGGTTTTGTTCATACCGATCAAGCTGGAAACGGGACCAGTCAGGTATCCTGTCAGGGCATAAAAAGACATCAGTTCGCCGGGTGTGATTTCATTTTTCAGGACATAGCCTGCACCTACCCAGAGAAGGATGATAGTAAAAAGCCTTGAGATTACTTCGGAAGAGGTTCCTGAGAAAATATTGTTCAAGCCAGATTGGTAAACTGTCCTCAGCAAGGAAACAAACCTTACCTCTGTTTTGATATTGGCGTGGTCTTCAGCCCCAAACCTTTTGATCGTACCCGCTGAAGTTATCGATTCTACAAGTTGGGACTCCAATTCTGCTGATTCTTCCATCAGTCTTCTTTCTATTTTCTTATTCAGCCTATTGGTAACCCAGTAAATAATCGCATAAAGTGGTATGACCAGCAACATCACCAAAGCCAATTTCCAATAAAAAGTAAACATCAACGCAAATGAAAATAGGACGATAAAGATATTTACCAGAAATCCAATGGATACATCATTGATAAAAGCACGGATTTTCACTGCATCATTGACCCTGGAGATGATTTCACCCACACGCATGGTATCAAAAAACCGTTGGGGCAAAGTGAGCAAATGCTTATAATAACCCAAAATCAACCGGGCATCGATCCGTTGGCCTACCTTGATGATAAACAAGGTTTTGAATACACCAATCACTATTTGCAACAAGAGCAAAACAATCATCACTACTGACAATAGATTCAGCAAGTTGGTATTTCTTCCGATAAAGACATGGTCTATGATCTTTTGTACATAGATAGAAGTAGACAATCCCAAAATGGTATAGATCACCGCCCCAACCAAAGATTGGACCATCACGCCCTTGTGCGGTCTGACCAAATACCAAAACCTACTCCATGTACTTACCTTCTGGCTAACCGCCTTAAATTCATCATTGGGCATCAGCAGGACCAATACCCCTGTCCACATTTCCTTAAAAGCATCTGGGTTGACCTTATGCATTTGCCCATCACCAGGATCCATGTACTCTACGGCCTTGTCATTCACTTTGTAAAGGACTACAAAATGGTGCAAGACTTTCTTCACGATCACATGGGCAATGACAGGCATGGGTACATCTTTCAATGCATCAAAATCACCTCTGACCCCTTTCGCCGAAAACCCCATCTTGGTAGCAGCTTCGATCAGCCCAAGGATATTTGTTCCTTTTTGGTCTGTAGATGCCATCTGACGGATTTTGGCCACAGGCATTTCCAATCTGTAAAAAGCAGCTACCGAAGCGAGGCATGCCGCACCACAATCCGTAATATCCCTTTGTTTGATTTTTATTCCCATTGTCGCAAAAAATTAAGTTAAACTTTGAACTTGAGGATTGAGCCAATTATCAACCTTGTCATATAATAATTGAAACAACGATCTCCGTGCAATAACAAACCTGGCATTGTAAGTCATCCCTTTTTTGACATGGCCCTCTTGCCCACTTGACAAAGTCAAAAATGGCCTATCCAATGCACAGGTAACCAAAAAACCAGCTTCCCCCTCATTGAGTAATGATAAGTCATCAGCTATGTCCACCACTTTTCCAGTAGCGATGCCCCATTGGTTGTAATTGTATGCATCGATCTGAAAACTCACCTTTTGCCCCTTCTCTATAAATGCAATATCTATTGGGGAGATGTAGGTTACTGCCAACAATGTGGTATCGGGAGAGATTTCCGCCAATTTTTGCTGGGGATGGACAAAGTCACCTTCATTAAGGTTCAATACATTGATCAAAGTCCCGTTGGTACCGGCAATGATTTTATATTGATCCATTTGTTCAGAAAAGACACTTTTTTGATTTAGCAAGCGAACCCTTTCATTTTGGTGGTTGACCAGTTCCTGCTCCCACAGATTCCTCTGCTGTTTCCTGATCAGATCGAGCTGTGATTTTGCCTGTTTGTATTGTACATCAGCTATATCATAATCTGCAAAAGCCAAGGCATTGCCATCAAATAGCGTTTGTGCTCTTTCAAAGTCCCTTTCCAACTTTTGGACTGCCGCATCCTGGTTGTTGAACTTGGTCTGGTATTCGAGCAAAGAGGCTTGATAGAACTTTGACCTCAAAGATACCGGCTCCATGCTGTAGCTCGAAAGATCCAATTGGAGAAGTTTGTTGAGATCATGGATAAATTCGTCCAAAACTGTCAATCTTTCTTCCAACCCCTGCATTTCCAGATTCAAAACCTCCCCCCTTACCACTGCCAGGATATCTCCTTTTTTGACCTTTTGGTTTTCTTTCAGATTCCATGTTTCCAATCTCCCACTTACAGAACTCATCAGGGAGTTTCGCTGCAAAGCTGACTGAAAAGTCCCCCTGGACTGCACTGCCACATCTACATAGATCAATGGGAGTGCGATGATTCCAGCCAATAAAACCCCAAGAAACAAAAGATAAATTGCCTTGGATTGCACACTGATACGGGAATCGTAAACCTCCACAGATTGCTCAATAATAGCCTGTGGAAAAACATCATTTTTCATAATCAAATAGTTGTTGTTAAAAAACCTGTAACCTCAATAATCAGAAACTAAATTTCTTTGGAACCAAAGAAAAATAAAACTTAACAACTCTACTAATTGACAATAGCCCTAACCTATATACTCGCATATTCTACCATTTAAATAATCTAAATACCATTTAATAAAAAATAAATACATTTTGTAAGTATAGTTTCGAAAATCTACAATTCCAAAACAGCCCTTAGTCAATGGACTAAAAACAACTTCCAATTGTATTTTTCAAAGAAACAAAACAAAATATAATTTTAAAGAGGAAACATAAAACATCCATGATAAAAATTTAATTTTTTGATTTCAATAATTTTAAAACATTCAATCTTTTTTTCTGTTTTTTAGAAATAAATACCAATCCTATTAAAAAATCCTCTTAAAAAAGTATTTTTTTTGCTTAGGAAGTTCAATAAGTAATTGGGATTTAAGCGTTGATTGCATCTACACTTTTCTATCAACGGAATCCGAAATTCCACTATTGATCCTTCGAAACAATTTAAAAATATTTTGGTGTAGTTTGAAACTACACCTAGACGATGTCCAGATTTCTGACCCTATAACCTAGCTAGATTGGTGTAAAGAGATTTCAGTGCTACTCCCCTCTGGAATCCTGGTCATTCCATTTTTCCACGAAGACAACAGGGCTAACGCCGCTTTCAGATGGCAATTCTAAATCCCTAAAAAATCTCTAAACACATGCTCAAATCAACCCTGAAATACCTGTCCCGAACATCGGGAAGTTACACAACCCAACAATGAAACCCAATGACAAGAAAGAAAACTCCCCCATCCTTCATGCCCTGAAATGGCCGAAGAATAATTGACTTAACCAGTTCAATCCCAGACAAATCTTTCATCGTATTCAACTTTGTGTTTTATGGGAGTGATCGGGTTATCTTTACCTTATAAGATCATTTTCATTCAATTGCCCATACAGGGCAACACTGATTATGGCAGCTTTATACGCAATGGGCTGCACCCATTGTTTTAAGCTTTTACCCTTTCAGGGCAATAATTAGCTAAAATATTCTGAAATCATATACCTTCTTAAAAGTAAATTGATTTTACTAAACTTTAATCTCGATTCCTTAAATTGGCACTATCTAAACAATAATACCCTATGAAATTTTTGAAAATCACTATATTTCTGTTGCTAGTAAGCAGCAATTTCCTTCAGGCAAAGACAGATACAATTGAAGTTTTTAGCAAAGCCATGAACAAATCCCTTAAAGCCACTGTGATCAAACCTGCGGGAATCGAGGGTTTGGACCATGAATTCCCTTCGGTGTACGTACTTCACGGAGCTTGGGGCAATTATCTGGATTGGCATAAGAATGTCAAAAAAAACAATTTGCTTCAAGAACTTGCCGATCTCTATCAAATCATCCTTGTCACACCGGGAGTTGCACCATTTTCTTATTACTATGACAGTCCTCTGATGGATTCCGTGCAGTACGAAACTTACATCAGCAAAGAATTGGTCCCGTATGTGGATGCAAATTTCCCAACGATCAAGGACAAAAATGCCCGGGCCATCACGGGACTCTCCATGGGTGGCCATGGTGCGATGATGATCGCAGCCAAGCATCCAGAACTGTTTTCTGCTGCCGGGTCGATGAGTGGGGTGATGAATATCGATGTACGTACTTGGGTAGGCAACGAAAGTACCCAAGAAGAACGTCGGAAGAGTCAACGGGAAATGCTGGGTGAAATTGAATATGATTATCCTTTTAGTCCCTATACAGCTGTAGGTTTGGTCAACCAAATGAAGCAAAATGGCATTGCACTTCTAATCGACTGTGGAGTGGATGATTTTCTGATCGAAACCAACAGACAGCTTCATCAATTGCTTCTCGAAAATGACACTCCCCACGAATACACAGAGCGTCCAGGAGCCCACACATGGGATTATTGGACAGATGCACTGCCTTTCCACATTTTGTTTATCAACCAGGTTTTTGAAAGAAATAAGATCAGATTGCATGATTGAACATAACATTTATAGTTGCTAGAAACTTTTCTAAAGTCCAAAACTTTGGAAAAGTTATTCCAAGCTTCCCAATTTCATTGTCAGCTATTTCCAAAACAAACTACCTCGAATATCATGGCCAAAAAACTCTACCTGCTACTTTTTGTGTTTTCTCTATCATCCCAATCATTTGCCCAAAATGAAATCCAACAATGGGAATCCTATGCCCAAAACACGGAGATCATCAGAGACCAATGGGGAATTCCGCACATCTATGGCAAGACAGATGCCGATGCTGTGTTTGGGATGATTTATGCCCAATGCGAAGACGATTTCAACCGGGTAGAAACGAACTTCATCAATGCCATGGGTAGAATGGCAGAGGTAGAAGGCATCTCGCAACTTTATACTGACTTGCGAATGAAGCTGTACATTGCCCCGGAAGTGGTCAAAAAAGAATACGAAAATAGCCCGCAATGGCTCAAAGATCTGATGGATGCTTGGGCAGCTGGTATCAACTATTATCTCCACACCCACCCAGAAGTACAACCTAAGCTTTTGGCAAAATTCGAACCTTGGATGGCCCTGACCTTTAGTGAGGGAAGTATAGGTGGTGATATAGAGACGATCTCACCCAATGGTTTGAAGGAATTTTATGGTGAAAAACCCCATGCTTATTTATCCTACTCCGAAAGGGACTGGGAAGAAGAACCCCGTGGATCCAATGGTTTTGCCATTGCTCCAAAGTTAGCACAAAATGGCAATGCACTTTTGATGATCAATCCACACACTTCTTTCTATTTCCGTCCAGAAGTACACATGGTCAGCGAAGAAGGCCTCAATGCTTATGGTGCTGTGACTTGGGGGCAATTTTTCGTCTATCAGGGGTTCAATGAATACAATGGCTGGATGCATACTTCCGCCAAAGCAGATGCCATAGACCATTTTGCGCTGACTGTAGAAAACCGAAAAGGAAAATACCACTATAAATTCGGGAATAAATGGAAGCCATTGACCGAGAAAAAAATCATTGTCAAATACAAAGATAATGATCAAATGCTTGAGCAGGAATTTTCAGCCTTTTATTCCCATCATGGCCCTGTGATTCGTGAAGAGGATGGAAAGTGGATTGCGATTGCCTTGATGGTAGAGCGGGAAAAAGCCCTCACCCAATCATACAGCAGAACCAAAACGAAGAACCATGCTGAGTTTCATGCCAATATGAATCTCAAAACAAACTCTTCGAACAGCACCGTGTATGCAGACAGGGATGGAACAATTGCCTATTACCACGGAAATTTCATCCCTGTGAGAGACCCGAAATTCGACTGGAGAAATGTTGTAGATGGCAGTAATCCCGCTACAGACTGGAAGGGCCTACATGAAGTGGAAGAAATGCTCTATATCAAAAACCCCGAAAATGGTTGGATTCAGCACTGTAATTCCGACCCTTTCAATGCATTGGGAAAAGACAGTCCCAGCCGGGATGACTATCCTCCTTACATCGCTTGGGATACCGAAAATGCCCGAGGGATCAATGCTGTCAGGATCCTTTCTGATATCAAGAATTTGACACTTGAAAAATTGATCTCTGATGTGGCTTATGAACCAACTTTGATGGCCTTCGAACCGATGATTCCTGCCTTGAAAAAGGCATTTGAAAACCTGTCTGAAAATGACCCACGAAAAGAAAAATTGAAAGAGCCTATGGGAGTATTGTCCAGTTGGGATCTGAAAACAGGTATCAATTCTGTGGGAACTTCCCTGGCTGTTTTTTGGGGAAATCAAATGATGGCAACGGGCAGAAGCATGGAAAAACCTTGGGACACCTATATTTTTGATTTTTTGGCTTCAGAAACAAGCGATGAACAAAAGCTAAGTGCTTTGGAAAAAGCATTGGAAAGATTGACCGAAGACTTTGGGACATGGAATACACCATGGGGAGAAATCAACCGATTCCAGCGTGTGACCAATGAAATCCAGGGGAAGTTTTATGATGAGTTGCCAAGCTTACCAGTTGGATACAATTCTTCCCTATGGGGATCTCTTGCTGCATATGGCAGCAGGGCTTATCCAAATACAAAAAAATGGTACGGGAATGTCGGCAACAGCTTTGTGGCCGCTGTAGAATTCGGTGAGAAAGTCAAAGCCAAGTCACTCCTAGCAGGTGGCCAGAGTGGAAACCCATTCTCTCCACATTTTGTAGATCAGGCAGAAATCTACAGTAAAGGAGAGTTTAAGGACGTGAACTATTACAAAGAAGATGTTTTGAAAAATGCGAGGGTGGTTTATAAACCTGGAAGATAATTAGAAAAACCTTCACTCTTAACCTCATAAAAAAAATCAACCATGGCCTGTGTCCATACAGGCCATGCTATTTTTATTCCAACCCACCCCATGGCCTGTGTCCCACAGGCCATATCATACCATTTTCATTTAACAATAAACTAGCCTCTCAAGGCCATCTATTCGGAACTGTGTGAAAATTCAACATCCCATTGGCTGCTTCTATCACTCCTGGCTGCTTTTGAACCAAACAACAAAGATCCATTACCCTCAACAAAATCAGCAAAAGATAGTTTTCCTGCTTCCAAAAAATTTAGCAAGCTCATATAAAGTTTTGTATCTTGGGGATAATCAAAATCCAAGCCATGAAAATATTAGTTCCTACCGACTTTTCCGATAATGCAAACAATGCACTCTCATTCGCCAAAAAAATCAGCGAGGATAGAAATGATGTACAGATTACATTGATTTTTGCATACTATGCCGTGTATGATTTTGCTGCGCATGCTATAGAAATCATCGACAGCATTGAGACCGATGCCAAAAAAGCCATGGAAAAAGCAGTGACCAAATCACAAAGTGAAGGGATAAAGATAGATTATCAAATTGTACAGGGGACAGTTGCGACTTCAGTAACATCAAAAGCCTATAGAGAAGATTATGATTTGATTGTAATGGGAACCCATGGGGCTTCTAGATTCAAAAAGAATTTATTTGGATCCAACACTGGCCATGTCATCAAAGACAGCCAAGTCCCTGTCTTGGCGATTCCGGCCCATTCGAGCTGGGAAATGGTAAAGGAGATTATTGTCGGCATAGAGCTTGACGACAGAGAAAAGTCCTTTTACAAAAAACTGATTGGTTTGACTTTCCCATTAGGTTTTCCTTACCATTTTGTAAACCTGAAATTGGAAAGCGCAACTGAAGAAAAGATTTCCCTAAGAGATTTTGAACTACTCTTTAAAGAATTGTTTCCTGAAGTTGTCTTTACCGCAAGCCGACAAAACGCAAAAAGTATCATAGAAGGAATCAATTTCCAATTAAAGGAAAAACCAAATAGCATGTTGGTCATGTTTTACAAGAAAAAATCCTTTTTCGAGTACTTGTTCAACGCCAGCGATTCATTGGAAATGGCCTATCATAGCTCTGTTCCATTGTTGGTATTGAAGTGACAACTTCTTACATTCTTTTCAGTAACCAATTCAATATATCATCCATTATTTTTTCTTTTTCAGGCTCGTTCAACAATTCATGGTACAAATCAGGGTACCGGATATAGGTCTTATCTTCCACCGCAACTTTTCTAAACAGCATTTCACTGCCCTCTGGATTGGTGAGTTGATCACCTGTACCATGCAGCAGCAATACAGGCAGCTTAAATCTATCCAGCCCCAACGCTATCTCGCGCATCATGCGAAGCAGTTCATAGCCAGTCCGAGCTGGAATTGCATCTGAATAAATCAAAGGATCCTCATTATATTTCCTTACTTCCTGTGGATCATGCGAGATCATATCGCTATCCAGCTTCTTTGCCTTCAACTTTGGTGCTAATTTGCTAACCAATCCAGAGATGGAAATCAATATTTTCGATAAGCTTTCCGAAGGCTTGAGTGCTGCTGCACTGAGTATTACACCTGATAACTCAGGTTGGTAATCGATGATGTATTTGGCAACCAACCCACCACCCATACTATGACCAAATACAAAAGCGGGAACACCTTTGCAGTAGGATTTCACCTTACCCATCAAAGCATCGATATCCTTGAGGTAATCCCCATAATTGGAAAAGTAAGCTGTCGGTTTGGGCAGAGAAGATTTTCCATGCCCCCGACCGTCAAAAGTAAATACCGCAATATCCTTCTGTACCAACTTTTCGGCAAAATGCTTGTACCTACTGCTATGTTCTCCCAGTCCATGCACCACCAACAACACGGCTTTTGGGGTTTCAGGCATCCACGCTTGGAGGTAAAGCTCCTTATTGTCATGCGTCGTATAACTAGTCTCTAAGTGCTTCATTTGTATTGTAGATTTTAGATTGTAGAGTTAAGATTGTAGAAGAATGATATTGAATGTCACGTACTGAATTTGCTTGACTCTTTTTTATATCTAATTGGACAAAATTCAACCTCCCTATTCAGGACAGGCTCTTCAAGCTTTGTTGTCACGTCCTGAAAATAGTTGACACTATTTCTATTGATTTATCTATAATTCCGATAACTATTCAATTGCCCTTTCAGGGCAAACATTCAACTGAATTCTTTTTGACATCGGGTCATGACCCGATGCTTGGATCATAAGCCCTTTCAGGGCATGTTCTCGTCTCTCGCTTCTTGTATCTTGTTTCTAGTTTCTTATCTCCCATATCTCAAGGTATCCACTTCACATCTTTGAAATTCGGCTTTCTCTTTTCCAAAAATGCATTCCTTCCTTCTTTAGCTTCATCGGTCATATAGGCCAACCTGGTAGCTTCTCCGGCAAATACCTGCTGCCCAACCATGCCATCATCAGTCAAGTTGAATGCAAATTTCAGCATTTTGATGGAAGTAGGTGATTTGGCAAGGATTTCCTGTGCCCATTCATATGCTGTATCCTCCAATTCTCCGTGGGGGATCACTGCATTGACCATACCCATTTCGTAGGCTTCTTGGGCTGAATAATTTCTCCCCAAGAAAAATATCTCTCTGGCTTTCTTTTGGCCCACCATCTTTGCCAAATAGGCTGAACCATATCCACCATCAAAACTTGTCACATCAGCATCTGTTTGCTTGAATATCGCATGCTCCTTGCTTGCCAAAGTCAAGTCACACACTACGTGCAGCGAATGTCCCCCTCCTACTGCCCAGCCTGGTACTACCGCTATGACAACCTTTGGCATAAACCGGATCAACCTTTGAACTTCAAGAATGTTCAATCTATGGTATCCATCCTCACCTACATAACCTTGATGGCCTCTGGCACGCTGATCTCCACCAGAGCAAAAAGCATATCCCCCATCCTTGGGAGAAGGCCCTTCACCCGAAAGCAAGACAACTCCAATGGAGGTATCTTCCATGGCATCATAGAAAGCATCATACAATTCACTGGTTGTTTTTGGACGAAATGCATTTCTGACTTCGGGTCTATTGAAGGCAATCCGTGCGACACCATCGCATTTTTTATAAGTTATATCTTCGTATTCCTTTGCGGTTTTCCAGTTGATAGTCATATTTCGTTTTTTTTACAATCTAAATTAAATAATGAGTAAAACATAGCATCTGATCAACGTTACATCTAACTTACGTTGTTGGTCGTTTTATTTTTGAAACCATTCCATCTATATGTTCAAATAAATGTGGTTTGATTGGATTCCACATTGGATCAAGTATGAAATCTATCCCTTCTCTTCTTGCCAACTTTGATGCTGGGATAAAATCGCTATCGCCTGAGACTAGAATAATTTGATCTACTTGGTGTTTCAAAGACATGGATGCAATATCAAGCCCTATCTTTATATCAACCCTCTTTTGTGACAGGTCGAACTGTACATCATCTTCTGTTAAATCTTCAATAATCAATTTTTTTGTCAACAATTCCTTAGTTATCGAAGGTCTAATTATCCAACGCCTTCTATCTTCCAAAACACCTAGACGTAAAGCAATCTTTCTTTTCTTTTTAAGCTCCTCTAAAAAATCTAATTGAAATTTGTATTGGTCTGTTTTTGAGAAGTCAATAGATTTACCTGAAACAGGATTATGTTGCTTCTTATCATATGGTAGGCAATCATAATAAAAAATTCGATATAGGTCGAAAGTCTCGCTTTTAGCTTGGGTCAAATGTTTTAGACACATTTCCCAAAGATCATTTGCTGTTCTTACAGGATCAAGATTTTTAACTCTATTAATTGAACGGTATCTCTTTAGAAAAAAGCCTCCATCCACTAAAATTGCGGTTCTCTTTTTCATATTCGAGTAAAATAAAAAAAGCTCTAAGGTCGGCATCCTCTCTATGGTATAGAAAATTGAGAATACGTTGCTAAGAGCACTATTATTAACAAATATACATATCCAATTCTAATATTACAATATTATGCGAACTGATTTTTGGACAAAAACACTCTTTAGTCAAGAATCATATATATATGGCTTGCTTGAATTTTGTGGAATTTTGATAAAGGCATTACCTTGCACTCTGGAAAAATATGGGAAAATTAATCTTCAAAGATCAAATTTATACTTTTGGACAAATCCAAGCTGGTGAGTGGCAGGAAAACGATCCATACATTGTCCAAAGCCTAACCTTTTGTAAAGATTGGCTAAATGGCAAACAGGAGTTTGATATGCAAACTTCAGGCTCTACAGGCCTGCCAAAAAAACTAACACTCTACCGATCCCAAATGGAGATATCTGCAGCAGCAACAAAAGCATTTTTCAAGATAGAGAAAGGAGTGAGTTTGTTGGTTTGTATCAATACCGAGATGATTGGTGGCAAAATGATGCTTGTAAGGGGATTATGCTGGCATGCAGACATACACCTCTGCTTACTTGAATCCAACCCATTTAACCAAATATCTCCCAAACTGAATATTGGATTTTGTGCAATGGTGCCATTGCAAGTGGAAGCTTGTCTTGCCGAGGATTTTTCTTCCAAAATATTATCCAAAATTGGGGTTTTGATTATTGGTGGCGCTCCTGCTTCTGATTCATTGATGCAAAAAATAAAATCCAATGGGATAAATGCCTTTCAGACATATGGCATGACAGAGACAGTTTCGCACATCGCTTTGGCAAAAATAGATGGCCAAGAATTGCGCTACCAAACCTTACCGAATGTAACAATAGGTACTGACGAGGAAAAGAGGCTTTGGATAGAAGCTCCGATGGCGAAAGAAAAAAGACTTCAAACCAATGATTTGGTCGAAATAGTTGGAGACGGAATATTCAGGTGGATTGGAAGAGCTGATTTCACGATCAATTCCGGAGGGATAAAAATCCAAGCTGAATTACTGGAAGCTGAAATAAGCAAATATGTCGCTTCTGTTTTCGGAAACATTGCCTATTTTCTTTTTGGCCAGGAAGATGAAAAACTGGGGCAAAAAATGGTGCTCTTTTTGGAAACATCAGCCTCACAAAAACATCAGGCGCAAAAATTGCTCGGTATTCTGAAGGACAAAATGAAGAAGTATCATTCCCCAAAGGAAGTATTTCTCATTGAAGAATTTGTAAAAACAACTTCCGGAAAAATCAACAGAACCAAAACTGCCCAACTATGCTTTTGAATATATTCTTTTCATTTCTATTGATGTTGGTTGCAAGTCCTGATCAAAACAGCAAAAATGAATTGACACTCAAGGTAGAAAACATTAAAAACCCAGATGGCGTAATCAGGGTTTTGGTGTTTAAGGGGCAGGAAGGGTTTCCTGACCAGCCTGAATATGCCATCCAAAATGCCTCTATCAAAATCACCAACAATTCAGCAGTCCATACTTTCAGGAATCTTCCAGACGGAACCTACGCCATTTCACTTTTTCATGACAGCCGAAACACCGGGAAACTAAGGACAAATGCACTTGGGATCCCAAAAGATGGCTACGGTTTTTCCAATAATGCTATGGGAATGATAGGTCCTCCCAGCTTTGAAAAAGCGGCCTTCACGCTTTCCAAAGAAGCAAAGCATATTACAATAAAGTTGAAGTAGAATTGGAAAACAGTATTCTGAACGGATATCCCATAAGGCTTTTATGGAAAATTAAGACTAAGTATATTCAACTAACATATCTTAACGTTCCAATGATTTTTCAATATGTTAGTTTTGAGAATGAAAAATCAGCTATACATAATTTTATTAGTAGGATTGGTAGCTTGTTCAAAAGACAATAACAAAATCCAATCAACATCCATTGATTATGAATTAGTAATCACAGATTCTATCCAAGTCAATCACCTTCAGCAATTGACATTGGTAGATATCGAAGATGGAAGGATCTTAGCAAAAAACCAAGCTACATCAACCTATGTGATTTTTGATGAAAAAGGAAATATCAATTCACAAATAGAACTAAAGACTGATGGTCCAAATGCGATAAACATGTCCTATTCAGAAGGTTTTTTTGAGGGGAAATTTACAATAATGGACAGAAAAAAAGGAATTATTCAATTTTCGGATGAGGGAAATATCATCAAAAATTTCACCATACTTGAAGATTATATTTATTTAAACCCCTTCAATAAACCCATATTTACTATAGGCGACAAATTAGCTTACTACCGACCAGAAAGAGATATGAGTGATTGGGAAAAACCGGAAGAATTCTATAGAAGAATTTACAACTTACCTATACTTGAAGTACTAGATCCTAAAACAAATGAAACCAAATTGAAAATGGAAATCCCTGAAACTTCTGTGTACAAAGACGGGGATTTCCATTTTGTATTTTATCCACAAATCGTTAAAAGAGGGAAAATTTGGTATTTGTTTCTGATGGCTGAAATGAAGTTTTATGTCTATGAAGAAAAAGGAGAAGAATTGATTTTTAAAGAAAGCGTCAGTCTTAATTTTAAAGATCAAATCCCTTTCCCCAGTGCCAGCATGAAAAATCCCTACGAATTGTTTTCAAAGCTTGATAAGGTTGTCAGTTCGATGATAGAGCAACTATATGCTTTTGATGATAAAATAATTTTGATCTATAGAAAGGGCGCTGGAGAAAATATTGTTCAAAACTATGACAAAGAGAATCAATCAGAATGGGAAGATTTTTTTCAATCCCTTCCAAAATATGCTGCGGTTTTTGATTCAGAATACAAATTACTCCAAGACAATATTGAATTGCCTTCGGGAACATTATCAACCCCAATTCTTACGCAAGATGGACATATACTTGTACACAAAAACCAAAGACTATTGGGAGAAGAAGATTGGAACACTTATTACAAATTGAAATTGACTGAAAAAAGGGAAGTAAACTGATTTCAAAATACCATGCTTGATAACCAAAAATCATCATAACAAGAAAGAGGCTATTTCATCAATCGAAACAGCCTCTTTTAACTTTTGATTTCCAGAATCAATCAACTCTTATAAAAATCCCGGACAAAAGCCAGCAGCTGGTTGTCTGTCATTTTATCAGCATTTTGAACTGATATCCACTTTTTCTTAAAAGCTTTATTCTCTGCTATCCGATTCTTGAACTGATCTTTGGCTGTGCCAGGACCAAACAAAAGGACATCCTCAAACTTGCCAATTTTATCCTCAAGCATCTTATAATATTCGTTCAGCTCATTTTGTGCGATGTTATTTTTGCGGTATTCATTGTTGGAGAGTACAGAAGGGTTTGGAGAAAAACGGGCCGTATCACTTTCCTCACCATCTTCCCTCTTTATTCTTTCATGTGGGGAGATAAGCGATTCTATGAATGTTGCCTCACCATCTTGATATCCAATAAAATGTGCTTTAGACTGATCAAGCCATACTCCAACGGATTTATAATTCATCTTTTCCATAGTTAGATTAGTTTACAATTAGAACGAATTAATATAAACATTTCTTATTATTATTCAAAAATTAATATACCCATAGACTGAAACACCTGAATGCTAAAGCTTTCCCTACTTCATCCAATGTGAATCTTCCCTGAATTTAGGTATTCTTATCCAAAATTCAGAATTTGTTGAAAATAGGCATAAATTTGCATCAATGGACGAATCACAAGCTACAAGAGTCAACAAATACCTTAGTGAAGTAGGGTTTTGCTCAAGAAGAGGTGCCGACAAACTGATAGAGCAGGGTAAAGTTACGATCAACGGCAAGATTCCTGAAATGGGGACCAAAGTCATTCCGGGAGATGAAGTGCGTGTAGATGGGAAATTGATCAGTCCCCCAAAAGATGATTTTGTCTATATTGCCTTCAATAAACCTGTCGGGATCGTCTGTACTACCGATATCAAAGCCGAAAAAGACAATATAATTGAATACATCAACCATCCTAAAAGGATATTCCCTATTGGTAGGTTGGACAAACCAAGCGAGGGGTTGATATTGCTGACGAGTGACGGAGACATTGTCAACAAAATCCTCAGGGCTGGGAACAATCATGAAAAAGAGTATATTGTAACAGTCAACAAACCAATAACCTTTGATTTTTTGGAAAAAATGGCAAATGGAATCCCCATCTTGGATACTGTAACCAAAGAATGCAAGGTGAGAAAAATTGGCAAAAACAAGTTCAATATCATCTTGACACAAGGCCTCAATAGACAAATCCGCAGAATGTGTGAGTATTTGGGATTTGAAGTCACAAGGTTGAAAAGAGTAAGAATCATGAATATTCAGCTGGATGTTCCACTTGGGGAATGGAGGGATTTGAGTACGCATGAAATGGAAGAAATCAGGGGAATGTTAGCCAATTCGTCGAAAACATTTCAGATGTGAGACTAAAGACACAAGATATGAGATTTTAGTATTTTAATTTGCGAAACTTTAAAACCTTACAACCTTACAACAATCTTATTATCAAACCAACCTTACAACTTATTAAAATATGCATTTGAAATCAGAAGACCTTACCAGAATTGAAATAGATTTTGACTCTGGAAGTATACCACCACCATTCAGCCACCTCTTCAAACTGAAAATTAGCTTTGAAAAGAACTTTCTGAATACACAATTGGACCTAGAATATACCCACCGTGAGGAATTGACAGACGAGGAAATCTTGGATGAAGGCTTTCCGTTGGACGGCAATTTCAATTACGTGGGAGAGTTGCACCATGCATGGGAGAAACCATTGAAATCCCTATACATCAATTCAAAATGGGCCAATAAGAAATTGGATGAAGAGGAAGGTGGCGTGAAAGTCTTGGCTAAAGATCTTCATGGGAAAATCACCCGGACTGTCCCTTTGAATCAAGAAGAATGGCAATATACGGCCCAAGAAATTATCCAAGCCATCTATGAAACAAGTAAAAAAGAAGCTCCTCTCATCATAAATTTCCTGAAAATCGATCATGATAATGTTTTGGAAATTTCCTTGACGATGAAATTTTCCATTAGGAAAGCGCTCGCTACAATCAACGGGCAAGAGAAAGATCTGAATTGGGAGAAAACAAAGGAATTATTATCCTATGTTTTTTTACCTGATTATGACTACGACAAGGCCAGGGAAGGCAAACCTAGCAAAAGGGGTATTTATATCGACTGTGGTGATGGCTTTTGGCATGAATTTGGAAAAGGTATATACAATATAGATTCTTCCTATGATGCAGTATCAAAAATCAGGGAAGGGTTTTTAAAATTATAACCAAGCTATACTATTTATTATGAAAAATTTAAAATCTATCAAAAGCATTTTTGCTCAGGTATTAGGGGCTGTATTTTTGTTCAGCTGCGCAAGTTGGAATAATACAGAAAAAGGGGCAGCAATCGGTGGTGGTACCGGTGGCGCTATAGGCGCCGTAATAGGGAACAAAAGTGGGCAAGCCGGCAAAGGGGCAGCAATCGGAGCTGTCGTAGGTGGTGCTGCTGGTGCTGCAATTGGTATCTATATGGATAAGCAAGCAAAAAAAATTGAAGAAGAAGTAAAAGATGCCGAAGTAGAAAGAGTCGGTGAATCCATCAAATTGACTTTTGATTCAGGTATTTTGTTTGGTTTTGATTCGTATTCGTTGACTCCTGATGCACAGGAAAACATCATGAAGTTTGCCGAAATCTTGAAAGAATATCCAGATACGGATCTTTCCATCGAAGGTCATACCGATAACAAAGGTGCATACCAGTACAACTTAGGATTGTCTGAAAGAAGGGCAGCTTCAGTGAAAAACTACCTAAAAATGCAAGGTATCGAGGATGCCAGAATGCTTACCTTAGGTTATTCTTTTGACAAACCTATAGCTTCAAATGAAACAGACGAAGGAAGAGCCAAAAACAGAAGGGTAGAAATCCTCATCACCGCCAATGACGAATTGGTTGACAAAGCAGAAAAAGGAGAAATCAAAGATTGATTTCAACAAATACTATAAGAAAAAAGCCAGCGAAAGTTGGCTTTTTTATTTTCCTCAGTCATTTCAACCATAGGGAGAAATCTCGTACTGAAATCCACACTCCAACTTCAATATACACTTTCATGTTTCAAAGACAGGTCGAGACCTCTCCTAACGTCGAGGTGACTTAGTGGTCATTTCGACCATAGGGAGAAATCTCATACCGAAATACACACTACCACTTCAATATACACTTTAACGTTTCAAAGACGGGACGAGACCTCTCCTAGCGTCGAGGTGACTTAGCGATCATTTCGACATGCTAGACATCAATAAACTCCCATTTAGGATTATCAGATTCAATCAATGTGTTTTTCTTCAATCTACTCCATTTTTTCAATTCCTTTTCTCGTGAAATTGCATCTAATGAATTCTTAAATGTTTCATAGTAAACAAGATTCCCACAATTATACTTTGCACAGAAAGTATTTGCATTTTTTAAAATAGCCTCCCGATGTTGAGCTATCCTTCTTTCCAAGTTATTAGTAACACCTACATAAAGGACTGTTTTATGTTTATTGGTTAAAAAATAAACATACATAGTTTTAAAACTCATAAGTATCAAGTTTAAAAATTAAATATTTATTCCAACTTCACTTTCATGTTTAAAGACGCGACGAGACCTCTCCTAGCGTCGAGGTGACTTAGCGGTCATTTCGACTTTATCTCCTATTTAGGAGGCAGAGGGAGAAATCTCGTACCGAAATCCACACTCCAACTTCAATATACACTTTAATGTTTCAAAGACGGGTTGAGACCTCTTCTAACGTCGAGGTGACTTAGTGGTCATTTCGACATGCTAGACATCAATAAATTCCCATTTAGGAGGCAAAGGGAAGAAACCTCAAACTATTGTTTATCCACCTTCATCTTTATAATCTCTGACTTCAAATCCAGAATCATCTTGGACAAATCCTCAATGGTCATGGGATTGTTCCGGTCTTTGGGGTTGGGGAAATCGGTGCTGATAAATGCTTTGGCTTCCCATACTTCCATGATATCTTCTCCTTTTATCTCGTAAGGTTTATAATGCTCATTGTCAGACACCAAAAACAACTTCCCATTTTCTGCCAAATAATTAAATACCCGCTTGTATACAACCCCTTCAGTCGCTGTCACCAGTATATATGTCTTTCCACTTTTTATATCCTTCAACTGCTCCACATATCCACCAACAATCAGGGTACCAGGCACCAAAGGTAACATGCTGTCTCCAGCAATCTCAAAAGCCCTGTAAGTTTGGTTACTAGCCAAATTGGGCAATCTAAACTGTGGCAGGGACTCCATGTATTCCGGATCTGCAAAGCCGTTCAGATATCCAGCTGATGCTTTTTGCCCCACCATTGTGATGCTTTCCCGATCATCGGCATCAACAGCAATAGTGAGGATCTTGGTAGCCTTGTTTTGAACTGCCTTTCTCCCCTTTTCTTCTATATCATGATACAGCAATTCATCCATGGAAACATTGAAAAGCTCTGCCATCACTGTCAAGGCTGTAAGCTTCGGTTCCGAACGACCATCCTCATAGGCCGAGATCATCGTCCGCTGCACTCCCAATTTTTCAGAAAGCTCCGCTTGTGTGAGGTTTTGGGAAGTACGTAGATGTTTGAGGTTTTTGGAAAGCAGCATATTTCTCTGGTTAGGCTGAATAAAGATAAAAATTATGGTCGTCTTTCTGCAGCTGCTTGACCGAAAAAGGATTAGCCATCCTTCTTTGTTCCATTCTGCTTTTGATTTCTTCCAAAATCTCTCCAACTGATTTTGGCTCATTGACCAACAGGTATCCATACTGTGGCTTTTGCTCATCTTCAATAAAAAATTTCACTTGGCAATTCCCTGAAGGCAAGGTCTTTTGTGTGAGGCTGATTTTAGTGATGTCTTCCATAGCTTTGTTGATTTAACAGGAGCTAATATACAAATGTTATTTTAAATAACAACAGTATGTTTATAAAACAAACACAATAATGACACAAGTTGTCGTTTTATTTTGAAATTTGTAGAGCAAATAATATGATTATCCGCTACTTCGCCAGTAATGACGTAAGCAAACCATCATGTTGCGGATAATCGTCTACTACGCCACGGCGCACGAGTGTCAACGGACGACAGTCAACAGTAATGAAAATCCGCTGTTGGAGAAACTTTGTTTGGCTTGTGGCAAAGTAGCGTATATACATAGCAAATAATTGAATAATGTGTGGCAAAACAAGTGAATTTTAGGGAATATGAGACAGTTCTTATCTAAAATAAACGTACTAAGAACAGGTTAAAAACAGATAATAAGACTATTGAAAATTAAGTCTCTAAGCAAAAGGATCACAGAGTTTAAATGCCTTTGGAGATTTGACAATCATTATATATATAATACTGTTAATGAAAATTTCACCAATATTTTATTTGAAAAAAACTTTTAATACGTAACTAAATTCAGTAAAATAAATTTTTAATACAATCCTAACTACATGAAAATCAAACACCTATTATTATTGACGATGTTGTACAGCCCTGTTGCTTTTGCACAGATTGGTAATGAAAATGAAAAAAGAGCTTTTGACTATTCTGAAACGAAACATGAATTGGCTGTAGACATAAGACCTTTGCTCTCTGGAGATATCTCACCTTCTTTATTCTACAGAAAAAATTATGTAGGACCAAAAGGTAAGACTATGGGGTTTCGTTCCAATATGCTTTTCAGGAATAGTTTTAGCAACAATGAAATCTCCATGAATGGGAATACTTATAAAAAATCCTATACACATACTCTTGGTTTAAGCATTGGATTGGAAAGGCAAAAACACCTCAATGAAAAATTTATAGGATATGGAGGCTTTGACTTGTCATTTCAGATGGAAAGTGAAAGATTAAGAGAAAGGATTGATTTTCCTGAAGGAAATAAAGGATATTTCAATGGTTATACGAGAGTGTATGGAATAAATAATTTCTGGGGATTCAAATATCACTTCAACTCCAGGATCAGTTTCTCGGCAGAAACTGGGTTTGACTTCTTCTATTTAGAGGCCGGAGATAAATCATCGGGAGACAACCGGGGCAACTTTCCTGTAATATCAAACAAAGAAGGGGGGTATTTTGGATTGAGTTTAGTCCCTCTAAAAGCATTGCGGGTTTCATACCATTTCTAAGGATCTCTCCAGATTATAAAAAAGCCTCCAAGATTGACTTTCTTGGAGGCTTCTTCCTTACCTGAATTTACCTTTCAACATGGCCAGCTTCGCTGCCAAATCCCCTTCTGCCACTTGGGGATCTTCTTTTTTCTCTTTTGACTTCACTTTGCCTCGTTCTGCAAATGGATCTGACTTCATACTTAGCCCTATTCTCTTCCTCTGGATATCAACTTCCATCACGGTCACTTCCACTTTCTGATTGACTGTGACTACTTCATTGGGATCATTGATGAATTTGTCGGCCAAATGACTCAAATGCACCAAACCATCCTGATGGACTCCAATATCGACAAATGCCCCAAATTTGGTGATATTGGTAATGATCCCCGGCAGCTTCATCCCTGTTTTCAAGTCTTTCATTTCATTGACACCTTCCTGAAAGCTGAACAACTCAAAACCTTCCCTTGGATCACGTCCAGGCTTGGAAAGCTCTTCCATAATATCCTGAAGCGTGGGCAAACCAACTGTCTCGGAAACATAATTCTTCAGAATAATCTTTGACCTCAATTCTTC
Organism: Belliella marina; assembly: GCF_042682445.1. Classification (NCBI taxonomy): domain Bacteria; kingdom Pseudomonadati; phylum Bacteroidota; class Cytophagia; order Cytophagales; family Cyclobacteriaceae; genus Belliella; species Belliella marina. The sequence continues at coordinate 262,560 of NZ_JBHUHR010000022.1, read as the reverse complement.
AGAAGTCATCAAATCAGTCAATTTCACACCTATATCTTTGGCCATCTTCTCTACCAAGTCATACCTTTCTGGATGCACTGCCGATGAGTCCAGCGGGTTTTTCGCATTACGGATCCTTAAGAAACCTGCTGCCTGTTCATATGCCTTGTCGCCCAACCTTGGCACTTTCTTGATTTCAGACCTGCTTTTGAATGGACCATTTTCAGTTCTGTATGCCACAATGTTTTGAGCCAAAACAGGTCCTAATCCAGAAACGTAAGTCAACAATTGCTTGGAAGCAGTATTGATCTCTACACCTACCCCATTCACACAACTCATGACGGTGTCATCCAATGAATTCTTCAATGCCGACTGATCTACATCATGCTGGTATTGTCCTACACCAATGGATTTGGCATCGATTTTCACCAATTCCGCCAATGGATCCATCAATCTCCGCCCAATGGAAACGGCTCCCCTCACTGTCAAATCCTGGTCAGGAAACTCTTCTCTAGCCACATCGGAGGCAGAATATATGGAAGCTCCACTTTCATTGACCATGGTCACAATGACACTTTTAGGCAAACCTATAGCCTTCACAAATGCCTCAGTTTCCCTACTTGCAGTACCATTTCCAATGGCAATGGCTTGGATTTGGTGTTTTTCTACCAAATGTTTGATTGTGGCAGCTGATTCTGCTGTACGCTTTTGGGGTTCATTTGGATATATGGCGTCGAAACTCAACAATTGACCTTGTGGACCTAGGCAGACAGTCTTACAACCTGTCCTAAAGCCTGGGTCTATCGCCATCACTGATTTTTCCCCCAATGGTGCTGCCAAAAGTAATTGTCTCAAATTCTCGGCAAAAACCTTGATGGCATCTTCATCCGCCTTCTTTTTGGTAAACAATCTGACCTCTGTTTCCATCGAAGGCTTCAACAGTCTTTTATAGCAGTCCTTGATGGCTAATCTTACTTGATCCACAGATGTATTGGCTGCACCTTCCAAAATCATCCTCTCCATCAATGCAATGGCGGAAATTTCATCAGGACAAGAATCCAACATCAAGAACAATTCCTTTTCCCCTCTTCTCATTGCCAAAACACGGTGCGAAGGTGCAGTTTTGATAGGCTCAGACCAGTCAAAATAATCCTTGTATTTGATTGCGTCCGCTTCTTTTCCCGGCAAAACCTTGGAAACAAAAGTACCTTCATTGATAAACAAATCACGCATTTTTTTCCGCAGGTCCACATTCTCATTGATCCATTCGGCCATGATATCCCTAGCTCCCTGCAATGCCTCCTCTACCGAAACCACCTCCTTGCTTTCATCTACATACTTCTCAGCCTCGGAATCAAGGTTTATCGAAGTTTGCTCAAAAATCAAAGTTGCCAATGGCTCCAAACCTTTCTCTTTGGCAATCGTCGCCTTGGTTCTTCTCTTCGGTTTGTAAGGCAAGTACAGATCTTCCAATAGTGACATGGTTTCGGCTGCATTGATTTTCTTTTCCAACTCCTCCGAAAGCTTGCCTTGCTCCTTGATAGACTTGAGGACTGCTTCCCTCCTTTTGTCCAATTCCCTCAACTGCAAAGCCCTATCACGAATCCCAGCTACCTGGACTTCATCCAAACTTCCTGTCACTTCCTTTCTATATCGTGAAATAAAAGGGACTGTAGCACCTTCGTCCAACAATGCAATGGTGTCTGTCACCTGCTTGAGTTTGATATTCAGCTCTTCAGCTATTTTCAAATAATGATCTATATTCATCTTATCGATTTAAAACCTCAAAATAGAAGCTGCAATTTAGGGTATTCAGGATTGGTAAGAAAAAAGAAATATCAGTTATTGTAGCAATTATCACTAAGGTATTGGAAATGTGTAGGTAAATTTGGATGTCAGATTTTGATGGGGATTTTTCAATTAGCTTGCTTTGGGGTTTCCATTCTGACAGTCCATACTAAAAGTGACATTGATAGATATTGGTTTGGAATCTATGTCCAACTTTCATAGTCCATACTTATATATTAAAAGCAGATAGTAGTAGTAGACAAAGTAATCTAAACGTGAAGTATTTCAATTCAATCATTCAAAAAAACTTAAGAACCTTCTGAAAATTAAAAGACAGAAAATCATGGCCAACAAAACCGATTGGAGAAAGGAAATCAAAAGCTGGGGACTTATCCTTGCTTTCATCGCATTTTTATATTTCACAGGATTGATAACACCCATCATGGGTGGGGTACAATCCATTCTACTTTCCACTGGATTGATCAAACCTAAAATCACCATGGTCGACAAAGAAAATCTGGATTTTGATTACAAAGGCCGATTTTCAAATATGGCTGGAGCAGCAATAGAACTGGAAGAATACCGGGGCAAAACTGTTTTTATCAACCTTTGGGCTACCTGGTGCCCTCCTTGTCGTGCGGAGATGCCACATATTTCGGAATTGTATAAAAAAGTGAAAGACACAGAAAACCTGGAATTCCTGATGATTGCCTTGGATAACGATTTCCAAAAAAGCATCAAACTACATGAAGACAAAGGTTGGAGTTTCCCCATAGTCCATGCAAGTCATGGCCTCAACAATTCTTTGCAGTCAAATTCCATTCCCACCACCTTGGTCATCAACCCCCAAGGGAAGATCATCTTTTATCAGGAAGGGATGAGCAATTTTGACACAAAGGAGTTTAGGGATTTTTTGACAGGGAAAGAACCAAACTAGCCTATTTGGAATCCATCACAAACTCTCTGTGGGACAAACCCCATTCCACCATTTTATCCAAAACCTCCACTATATTCTTCCCGGAAGTTGTCAGTTCATATTCCACAGACACAGGTGTGGTATCATAAACCTTTCTGACCACAATTCCATTCAGCTCAAGCTCCTTCAATTCTTTGCTCAACATCCTTGGGGTAATTTTGGAAATGTTTCTCTGGATTTCTGTAAACCTATTTTTCCCAAATAGAATGGATCCCAATATGGGCAATTTCCATTTTCCGCTGATCACATTCAAAGTGTCATTGATAGCCAATACATAGAGAATCGGGCAGGATTTGGTTTCTTTGATGCTTAAAATTTCTTCCATGTCATGTCTCATTCTTTTTTCAGAGTACAAATTTAATCACTATACTTTAGTATACCACTATACTTTAAGAAGTATATTTGGATTACTTTTGTAGGGAAATAAAATCAAAACCAAAAAAGAATCGACATGCTACTAATAACAGGCGCTACTGGCCAACTAGGTCAGCTTACTATCGAGTATTTACTGAGAAAAGGAGTTGATCCACAAAAAATCATCGCTTTGGTTAGGGACGAATCCAAATCAAATGACCTTAAAGCAAAAGGTATAGGTATCAGAGAGGGCAATTATGATGATCCCAAATCATTGGAATCAGCATTTATTGGTATAGAAAAACTGCTCTTGATCTCAAGTTCGGATGTAGCCAATAGGGCCAAGCAACATAAAAATGCAGTAAATGCAGCTACTGTCGCAGGAGTCAAACACATCCTATATACCAGCTTTTTCAGCAACAATCCTACCGAAACTTCCCCTATCAGCTTTGTTGGTGAATCACACAAGTATACTGTTGGATTGATCAAAGAGAGTCAAATCCCTTATACCATCCTAGAGAACAACTTGTACTTAGAAATGCTTCCGATATTTTTTGGGGAAAATGTCTTGGACACCGGCATATACCTTCCTGCAGGTGAAGCTAAGGGAGCATTTGCCTCAAGAGCAGATATGGCAGAAGTAAATGCAAACATACTTATGGAAAATGGACACGAAGGTAAGATTTACAATATCAGCAATGTCGAGAACATTTCAATTGCAGAAATGGCTGCCATCCTAAGCAGGCTGACCAGTAAGACTGTAAATTATGTGAATCCTTCCAGATCAGAATATGAAAGCACTTTGGGAAAAGCTGGTGTTCCAGCGGGATACATCAGCATCTTTGCAGGATTTTCCCAAGCAATCAGCGAAGGAGAATTTGAGACAGACAAGTCTGATTTGGAAAAACTTCTCAAAAGAAAACCTCTCAATGCAGAAGAATATTTGAGACAAGTTTATTCAAAGTAATCTGATTTTTTTAACCACTAGGGACACCAGGGTTTCACAGAGGACACTAGGAATCAATTGACAAACCATGTTTCAAGAAGACATCGATAGTGCAGTTTGTGGAAAACTATGTGCTCTCCGTGGTTAAAGAAAAGAGAACAGATTATTTAAAAAAAACACCACTGAAAACCCTTCAGTGGTGTTAAACTTATTTGAATATTTTCTTCTAAAGAACAGATTATTTGAACAAATCAAATTTCAAACCTACATTGATTCTTGCATTGTAGAACTCTTCTTGGGCAGTCCTTGCACGCACACCCTGATAATACCTGAGCGGCTGATTGGTTAGGTTATTCCCTTCGGCAAACAATCTTAAATTAGGTGTGAAAGCATAGGAGGCATTTACGTCCAAGAAGGTTTGCCTGTCATAATAGATATCATTGAAACTTTCCCCTCCCAATTCATCTATATAACCACTTGCATGGTTTACGGATACTCTTAATACCAGTTTTTCTGTTTCAAAAGAAAGGGAAGCATTGAACATGTTTCTGGCTGTTCCCGGCAACTTGAGATCTTCATTGTCACGGCCTTCTATCCCTGTAGTCCTGGAATCGGTAAAGGTGTAATTCATAAAAATCCCCAGTCCTTTCCAGATGCCCGGCAAGAAGTCAAACTGTCTCTGGATAGACGTCTCAAATCCGTAAACATCGGCAGTCCCACCATTTTCAGGTTGCGTAATTGAAATCAATTCCCCAAAAACAGGATCGACTACATTGAAGTCTGTACGTTGATAGATAAAATTATTCACATCCTTATAGAATCCACCAAAAGTGAAAATCCCCACAGACTTATAGTAATTTTCAAACATCAAATCAAAATTCATTGAGGTAGTCGGTACCAAGTTTGGATTGCCTCTCACCAAAGTCTCATTGTCTGGACTATAGATAGAATAAGGCACCAAATCGAAGTAATTAGGCCTTGCAATGGTATTGGCCCAAGCAAACCTCAGGATTCTGTTGTCTGTAATATCATACTTGAAATGTGCCCCCGGCATGAGGTTGGTATAATTGTCAGACACAGCGGCAGATCGGTTGAAAACCTCTTCATCCTCATCGAATTCATAACCCCGATATTCAAGGTTTGTATTCTCTAGCCTCACACCGAAAATGGCAGACAATTGTGGAGTAAATTGGTAATCAGTCATCACATAACCGGCAGATATCATTTCTGATGCCTGATAATTACCCGTAATGTATTCAGCAACCGCATCCTCATACTCAAAGAGATTGGGGTTTTTAAGATCCAAGCCTCCTATATATTTACTGTCTACAAATCTGCCAGGCACATATTGCGGTCCATTTAGGAAAACCCTATCGTTTTGAAATGAGAATGGCAAGTCTCCCAAATTATTTCCATTGGCACCAAGATTTCCGATTGGATCATATAGATCGTATGAATCGGTTCTGTTCTTATATTTTGACCTCAATCTTCCTCCAAATTTCAACATACCATGATTAGAGGCGTAAGGCAGGGAAAAATCCAATCTAGCATTAAGATCCTCTTCAAAAGTATGGTTGTTGGATTCATAAATTTCATTCAATCCCAAGCCTAACTCACTTTCTTGGTTAGCAAAGGTTGTCAACACTTTGAAAGGATCCCTGATGTCCAAAACCATGTCGGCATTTCCCCTATGGGTGATGTACCTTTCGTTTGGCCTGTCTTCGGAAGCTTTTGCATAGGTAGCATTCCACGTCATTTTGAGCTTATCAAACAGATGGGTACCAGATAGGGTGGTATTCAGAACCCTTTGGTCTTCCAATCTGGTGCCTTTCACCCTGTTGTTGTCTATACCTCCCTTTGTCTGTATTGCCGCCCTACCCCGCAATTGATAGACATTGCTTTGAAGCTCTGTAAAGCTTCCATTGTTGAAAGGCTGATCCATTCGATCGACCCTCATCCTCCATCTATTTTCCCAGTCATCTCTCCAGTTATACATCGCATTGAAGACGATCGAGTGGTTTTCATTGATATCATAATCCAATGCCAAGGATGTACTTCTTCTTACCCGCTGCACATTGTATTTTCTAAGATCAAATCTATCTACCACTACCGGATGGTCCTGGTTTTCTGTCCTTACCCACCTGGCTTCATAATTGTCAGATCCAAAATTATGGTTGTTATATGATCCGGAAAAAATAACCCCCAATTTACCATTGGCAATTCTATCACCCACTATCAGGCCACCAGTCCAAATAGGCTTCTCAGAAAGCAGGTTTATTCCCGTCCCTGCAGTTCCAGACACCCTCAGTCCATTCGGCGCCTTTCTGGTCACCAGGTTTACAGCTCCACCTATGGCATCAGCATCCATATCGGGAAGTACGCTTTTGTTGACCTCAATCGTCTGGATCATGTCAGCGGGTATCAAATCCATCTGAACCCTTCTATTTCCGCCTTCTGCCGAAGGAATCCTTTCGCCATTGATCATGACAGAATTAAGCTCGGGAGACATTCCCCTTATAATAATGTCCCGAGCTTCCCCCTGGTCATTCTGCATGGTAATACCAGGAATCCTTTTGATCGCATCTCCAATATTGGCATCCGGAAATCGACCTATTTGATCCGCAGCAACTATATTGCTGATATTGGAATTGGTCTTCTGCTGGTTCAATGCCCTCGCCTGTCCTTTGAGCCTATCCCCAAAAACAATAAATTCAACACCGTCTACTGTCCCTGGGTCCATCTGAAATTTCAGTTCCAGTGTCTGCCCATCTTTGACCGAAACTTCTTTTGTAGATCCGTTATATCCCAAATAAGAAACAATAAGATTATAATTGCCAGCAGGTACTCCCAATACTGAAAAATCCCCCGACTGGTTTGTCACAGTACCTTTGCCAGTACCTTCCAAAATCACATTTGCACCTGGGAGGGATAAGTTTTGATTGTCTATGACTTTACCTCTTATAATCGCCTGTGCATATATATCCTGTGCAATAAGCATGAACAAGGATATTGCTGAAATCAGTAATTTGTTTTTCATATGAAGTTTATTTTTTGAATGCATTATTTTGACTCCTTGATATATTTTTCCAAATCTCTCCAATCATAAAGCTGGAAGGTTTTATTGTCCGACATCGCAACAAACAACCCTTTCGGAAACTTTGGACTGAGATTGAAATTGATAACCTCCGAGCCGTCACTGGAAACTGTGGCCAAAGGAATCTTGGTGATCAGTTGATGCTGATGGGGATTTTCAAGTGTCCCCTCCCTTGGAAAAACATGGAAAAAATTTGCTTCTTGGTCTGAAACCAAAATATAGCCTGTACTTTCGTCTACTTGGTAGATCGATATCCCTTCATGATCCTTGGTAAACCCTTCTTGGGCGAAAAGTGCCAATTCTTCATTTCCTTTTTCCGGATCTGCATAATACTTCCTTACGCCGACTCCTTCATCCGAATAATAGATATAGCCCAGCTGATGATCTACAGCAATGGCTTCAATCTCCTTTTTGCCACTGTACTTGCCAAACTTTCTAACCAGCTCTAACTTCAACCCTTCTGGTGTGTTTAGCATTTCATATTGCCAAAGATAGGTTCCGTCTGTAGGTCCATTTTTTCTTCCTGCGATGATATAATGCCTGCCTGAATCTGGGTTGTGGTAAACTGCAACCCCCATAAGATCCCGGTATTCATTACCAGTTTCACCAATGTAAATTTCAACTCCTCCCTGTACTATTTCCTTCATATCCGGAAGACTGTAAAATCTGAGTTTAGAGGTAAATCTTTCTCCAGTCACAGCAAAATCGACTTTCTGGTCTCCCAATTGAAACCCATAACCAACATCGACATTGTTGGGTCTTTTCAGATCCCTGACCACCAGTGAATCAATCGTCTTTCCCTCCAAATCAAAAACATAGAGTGCTCCATCCAAATCCTTGTCTGTTCCGATTACCAGACTTTTCGAAGGGTCTTTCGGATTGACCCAAATTGCTGGATCATCAGAATCATGCTTAAGTGTATCAGTTACGTAAACAGGTTGAATTGTTCTTTCTTCATCTGTGACTTCCCCTGAATGCGAGTTTTGTGTACTTTGACAACCCCATAAGAGAAGCAAGGCCAAAACATTGAAAATTGAATTTTTAAACATTTTTTTTGTTGCTTTTTGTTTGGTCAAAGGTAGCCTAGACCTGTGCTTAAAAACTACAACTGAGCGTTATCAAAAAGGCAACATGTGAAAAATGAAACGTTAACAAAACGATTACAGGGCATTGAAAAAACAAACTTAAACGACTCATTTTAAGATATTTAAAATAGATTAAAAATAGATTAACAAATTGTTTCCTATAAACTTAGAATGAAATTCTGTAGGCTATCTGATTTTTTTAGATTCAGTTTTTTCTTAAGTCTATACCTCGAAATCCTGAGGCTTTCGGGGGAAATACTCAAAGTGGAGGCAATGTCTTTTGAGTTCAAATTTAGCTTCATCAGAGTAGCAAGCCTCAGATCAGCAGGAGACAGCTCTTGGGAGATTTCCTGGAGATTTTGATAGAATTTTTCGTGGACTTTTTCAAAATTGTTCCGGAAATCATCCCAATCGGTATCTTTGACAAAGTTGTTGTCAATCATTTTTACCAGGTTTCTGATCTTTTTTTTCTGCTCCCGAAAATCATCCACCAATGTGTTTTTCAGTTTTTCCCTTATCTCCTCCATCAATCTGTTTTTATCTATCACATGCAGGGTTTCGGCTGTCAAGGCTTTGGTATTTGACTCCAATTCCTGCTTCATTTGCTGCTCTTTGAGCAATACATTGTTCAATTCTGTCTCTATCAGTTTTTGCTTGGTTTCCATACCCTCTTTCTGATAAAGCATGAGCGCTTCGGCTGCTGCTGCCTTTAGCTTTTGCCTACTAAAAATCACCACACTTAAACCAAAAATCACCAGAACCAAAATAATCAACAATATCTTCACCTTTCTATCAAACGAGTGGATTTCTTGTAATTTGATGATTTCCCGATCTTTGAACTCAACATCATATAAGGCTTCCATCAAAGCCATCTGCCGTGCAGACTCACTGCTGTAGATTTCCTGGTAGGACATCCTACTGCTATCGAGGTAGGTATAAGCTTGTTGGAAGTTTTTCGCTTCATAATAAATCTTGGAAATATCCCTGTAGGCACTGCTTAACTGGTAGATATCTTGATATCTTCTACTCATCTCCAGAGCCTGGTTGGTAAACAGCAATGCAGAATCCAACAGTCCTTTTTTTCTATAGATGTCCCCCAGATTATTGATATTGTTGATGAGTATGAGACTATCTCCTGTTTGAAGGTTGAGGGAATATGCTTCCTTGAAATAATAAAATGCGGAATCGTAAGAACCTGTATCTTCATAGATACTCCCCAAATTCTCTTTGATATCTGCCGAAAGATCGTCTAAACCTTCGTCCTGAAGTATTTTCAGTGCTTTCCATTGACAGTCCAAAGCCAAAGAATAATCTCCACTTTTTTCATGGATCGCACCTATCCATCCCAATGAAACCGCCTGCCCCAGCTTATTCCCGGTTTTCACTGCCAAATCGAAAGCTTTCTGGTGGGATTCCAATGAAAGATCCGCTGATTTGGTCTTGTAAAACAATCTGCCTGTCAAGTTATAGTTATTCACCAAACCATCATGATTCTTGATGTCTTGCATGATTGCTTCCGAAACAATCCACTTTTCGGCTGCTTCCGAATAGATTCCCTGTTGAAAAAGTATTTCTCCCAAAAACTGTTGACAGATTCCTTCCTGCAATTTCAAGCCTTCTTTTTTTGCTACCTCAAGTGCCTCAGAAGTAAAATAATAACTCGAATCGGGATGGGTATATTGAAATTGTTTCCCGAGTATTATCAACGAATCAATTTTCACGGAAGGGACGGTGGATTTCTCTGCTACCTGAAAACTATATCCAGGTATGATAAAAAGAAAAAATAAATATAAAAGCCCATTTTGTTTCATCAACAAAAATGGGCTTTTAATGTATATTCTATGTTACCTAATAATGTTCTTTCGGTTAACTTTGGGGTATTGGATTGTAGATCTAAAACCTTCAATCTTCTTAAATATTCTGGATAGAAATCCTTTAATATATCAATCTGGGGGGAAATCACTCTCCTTTAGGCGAAGACTTTAGTGTTTTTTCTTTGTGAACTTGGTGTTTTTACTTGGTGATCTTTGTGGTAAAAATTATAACCACAAAGATCACCAAGTTTTTCACAAAGAACACTAAGTTTAGGATTCCCTTTAGTCTCCTTTAAGCGAAACCAAACCTATCGGTCTTTAGCCGATAAGTGTTTAGTTAAGATTTTATTTTTTCACATTTTTCTTTACATGCTTCTGCATGTGTAAGATGTGCTCTTAGGGTTGGAAGCTTTTTGGTAGCCCAAGCTCTGATTTCAGGATCTTCCGAATCAGTAGATGCTTTTTCGAACAATTCAATGGCATCTTCATGATGAGACACCATCATTTTACTATAGGTTTTCCCAAATTCATTCCCTTTTTTATCGGCAAGTTTATCGTAAGTATCTTGCGAATCTTCTGTAACCGTGGCGGGAATTGAAACTGATTTTGATTGTGCAAGTGCGATTAATTCAGCATGGGATTTGGTATGATCGCTTTCCATCATCTTACCCAGTTCTTTTACATGCTCAGAATCACCATTCTGTTGTGCCAATTTGCCCAATTTGATTTCTTCCAATTGCATCTCTGCTACGTCCATCAAAAACCGGGTGTCATTTTCATTTTTCACAACCATGATCGTTTTGTCGTCAGTGGTCAATTTTGCCATATTTTCTTCTTTGGCAATTTCCCTTGAATCGGCAGTTTTATTCTCAGAACATGAAGACGCTAAGAAAATTGGTCCTGCCAAACATAAAGTATGGACTAGGACTGATTTAAAATTGATTACATTTTTCATAATAAATAGTTGGCTTAGTTTTATTGAATTCTGCTGGGAGTGTTTAATAGCCCCCAGCATTTTGACATTATTTGATTTCTACCAGTGAATCTCTTCACCGCGGTTTGTTCTCCAGTTTTCTTCCAAATACTTGGCATCTGCATCGTTTTTGGGTCTTACCGAAATGACAACATTCCCTTCTTCGATTCCAGATTCATACAACTTTGCCCTAGCTTCAGGTATACCAGAACCGACCAAAGCACCAATAACTCCCCCGGCAAGTCCTCCGGCACCAGCTCCTGCCAACCCGGCAGCGATAGGACCAGCAATCAAAATCCCAAGTCCAGGAATCACTACACTCGTTCCTATCGCCGCAACCACCCCTGCAATAGCACCTATTGTTCCTCCAATAGCCGAACCTTTGCCTGCATGTTCTGCAGCTTTGGTTCCGATTTCAGTCTGCTCCGACTTTTCATCCGTATAATGTCTTTCCCTTGTATCATTAGACATGATCAAGTTGATTTCCTCTTTTGGATAGCCTCTTTCATGTAGGGTGTTGTAAACCTTTTCGGTGCTTTCACGGTCGCGAAACATACCTGTAAGCACTCTGTTTTCAGAAGTTACATCAACTACTGCTTCATTTTGATTTTTTGAATTTTCCATTTTAAAATTGTTTGGGATTAAATAAATATGACTTAGACAATACCATTCAGCTGCTTAGCTGCACTGGCCTAAAAGAAAGTAAATGATTACAAAGACAACTATTGTCCCTAAACACCCACCACCAAATTTTTTGGCACCATAACCTGCTATAAGTCCTTTGAAAATCTTATTCATCGTATTGTTAATTATTCAGCTTTCACAAGCATTACTACTTACACAAAGCTGAGAATGAACGACGAATAAAGTATTACGTAATTATTATAAAATATTACAAAATTATTATACCAAACTAAATCGATACCGCTAAACTACTCTTCTAGCTTTGGATTGGAAAAAATGGACACACGCTTTCTAAAAACTCCCGAGTGATCATATCCCAAAATCGAAGGGCTGAAACCATAGCAAAACACACACTTTCGAAAATCACAAATTCCCATAAAAATATATCATAAATTATGGATTTTAATTTTGAAACCGATTTCATTTGAATTATTTTAGATTTTCGAAAATAAAACACACAAAAACCAAAACCTATGAACCTAAAGTCATCAACAAGCTTGATCGCGTTATCGACGGCCTCTATACTATTGCTTTCTTCTTGTGGAAAACAAGAAAAAGCAGAAGAAACCGAGACTGTTGAAGAAACAAAGAGCAGTTTTCTATCAGCCCCATTGATCAGCCACATTTATACTGCTGACCCTTCGGCACATGTCTTCAATGGAAAAATCTATATCTACCCATCACATGATGTAGCCTCTGTAGTGGAAGAAGATGACTCTGGCGCACATTTCAATATGCGGGATTACCATGTATTCAGCATGGAGACCATTGATTCAGAACCGGTGGACCATGGAGTGGCACTTGACGTAGATGATGTTCCTTGGGCAAAAAGACAAATGTGGGCACCAGATGCTGCTGAAAAAGACGGAAAATACTACTTATACTTCCCTGCCAAAGACCATGATGACATTTTCAGGTTGGGGGTAGCGGTAGGCGACAATCCAGAAGGTCCATTTGAGGCACAACCTGAACCAATCAAAGGTTCGTATAGCATTGATCCAGCTGTGTTCCAGGATGGAAATAACTACTACATCTATTGGGGTGGTATCTGGGGTGGACAGCTTCAAAAATGGAGAACTGGTGAATACCTATCAACCGGAGATTCTCCCTATGCCGATGAACCTGCAGATGACGAACCTGCCATCAGTCCAATGGTTGCAAAACTCAGTGACAACATGCTGGAATTTGGTGAATCTCCTAAGAAAATAGAAATTTTGGATCAAGATGGTATGCCTATTTTGGCTGGTGACCATGAGAGACGGTTTTTCGAAGCTGCATGGGTACATCAATATGGAGGAAAATACTACTTCTCCTATTCCACTGGGGACACACACAATATCGCCTATGCGATTGGAGACTCACCTTATGGACCTTTTACCTATCAAGGCGTGATCCTAAAACCTGTCCAAGGCTGGACCAACCACCATTCCATTGTGGAAGTAGCTGGCAAATGGTACATATTCTATCATGACACCGAGCTTTCGGGGGACACGCATCTTCGAAATGTGAAAATGACAGAATTGACCCACAATTCCGATGGCACAATCCAGACAATTGAGCCGATTTTGGAATAACATAATTTTCTGCAGAATATGCCAATTGTTAATAATAAGTATCAATTGCTGTACCGGTCATTAGTTATTGGTTAAAAGATGATCAATTATACGTATTTCTTAAATAAAAAAATATGCGTCTGTTTTCAGACAAATCCTAAAACTGATTAAACATTTATGAATCAAAAAGCCCTTCCATATTAACTGGAAGGGTTTTTATATTTTAAAGCCTGCTGATTACGTCATCCAACAAATTTCCGAAAACCAACATAGATTCTATCAATCAATTGCTTTTTAATTTTCCTATTACAAGAATGGGATTATCACCATTTTCGGTTTTATCCTTCAGTTTTCTTATTGCTTCATTCTTGGATAATATAAACTTCTGAAAATTAACAGCTTCCTCAGAAGTTCCATGCAGTAGATTTGGATCTAATGTATAATATATGTCGTCACCGTCCATGCCATACATTAGACTCATCATACCAAAATCAGCCATATGCGTAAAGCCACGCGTATCATAAACCTTATCTAATTCCTTATTAAACAAAACTTTATGCATACCTTCAGTTCCACTATTATATTGGAAATACATCCATTTATCTGATTCAAAAACACGATCAATATTGTAAACATATTTTGATTCTTTTAAGGCAAGTAACTGATCTCTTAAAGACAATCTCTCAATACTTTTAAGAAATTCTTCCGTGATTGTATAATTTCCAAAATCAAAACGATACTTAGGAACATAGCCTTCCATGTCAACTTCATAGATGACATTTTCAAACATCGGATATACATATGCTTTGTTCTGATAAGAATAGCTACTGTAAAAAGGTGATGTAATAGAATGATCGATCGTAAAACTCTTTTCTATATAGTTATTCTGAACATTAAAATCATAGTCAAAAGTTTTTACATAATGCTTGTTGGATTCAGAATTTCTATTTCCCAAATAGAAGCAAAAACCTTTTCCATCAATTGGTATAATTGATTCTAAAGGGTCAGAATATTTTCTTTTTGACAAGAACTGCAAAGTAGAATTATACATTAACAATTCCATCCTTGTTCTTTGGCTATTGATCATTAAATAACCATTAACTTCATCTATTATAAATTGATCACAACTTGAATATTGATCAGGACCAGAGCCAAAACTTCCTAATTTTGAATGAAATGTCCCATCTTCATTAAAGCAAAGAACCTTTTCATAATCATGGATGAAATATTTATTGTTAAAGTATTTTATACTCCTGATATCCCCAATTAGAGATTCATTTGTAGTTTCCAATGGCAAAAAAATGACTTCTTCGATGACTTCTGATATTGGAATTTTATTATTATCAGTCGGATCCAGAACAAAGGTTTTTGTCTCCACCATACTTTCAGTTATCTCTGTAGAATTACAAGAAAAAACGAGTATAGCGATCAATATATTTAGGTATTTTGACATGCTGACAATCCGGATTCTTATATCCTTCCAGTAAAATGATTGTTGGATACTTAAAACTTGTATATAGAGCTTGTTTAAATTCCATCCTTTGATATGTGATTTCTCCTCTTCCTCCCACTTTTAGGTTATTTTCGAGAATATAGCGGTGGATACTTACCCGAAAACGAACCTTAACTGTAAGAAAGATGCATCAATCTCGATTTCAAAAGCAAAATTTAAACAAGCTCTTAGGTGAAATAGGTTTTTATATAAACTGATTCAAGATATTCTCATATCTCTCTTGCTTTCCACTTGTTTTCTTAGGTTCACCCACAGCAAGTGCATGGGTTCTAAGGTCTTCAAGAGTCAATTTTCCACTTTCAAACTCATTCCCTTTTCCAGAATCAAAAGAAGCATATCTCTCTTTTCTCAAGGATTTGTAATCTGATTTTTGCAAAATCTCATCAGCAATGATCAGCGATCTTGCAAATGCATCCATACTTCCTATATGTGCATGGAAAAGATCTTCCATATCCGTAGAGTTTCTTCTGATCTTGGCGTCAAAGTTTACACCTCCACCATCGATTCCTCCTCCTTCAAGAATCACCAACATAGATTCGGTGAGTTCTTGGAGATTGATAGCAAACTGATCGGTATCCCATCCATTTTGGTAATCGCCCCTGTTGGCATCTATACTTCCCAACATCCCGGAATCTACAGCTACTTGCAATTCATGCTGGAATGTATGCCCCGCCAATGTAGCATGGTTTACTTCCAAATTCAATTTGAAATCTTTATCCAATCCATGCTGTCTCAAGAAACCAACTACTGTTGCGGCATCGTAATCGTACTGGTGCTTGGTTGGTTCCATTGGTTTTGGTTCGATCAGGAAATTTCCCTTGAAACCTTTTGATCTAGCATAATCTCTAGCCATGGTCAAGAACTGCGCAAGGTGAGATGTCTCACGCTTCATATCGGTATTTAGCAAAGACATATAGCCTTCTCTACCACCCCAGAACACATAATTCTGCCCACCAAGCTTGATCGTGGCATCGATGGAATTTTTCACCTGTGTACCTGCCCAAGCCAACACATCAAAATCAGGGTTGGTCGAAGCGCCATTCATATACCTAGGATTGGAGAATACGTTTGCAGTACCCCAAAGTAATTTCACCCCAGTCTCCTTTTGCTTTTGTAAGGCATAGTCCGTGATGATCTTCATACGCTCCTCGTATTCTTCGATAGAAGCCCCTTCATCAATCAAATCAACGTCATGGAAACAATAATATGATGCACCAATTTTTACAAAAAATTCGAATGCAGCATCCATTTTATCCTTCGCCCGCTGTACAGCATCTTCGTTTGCATCCCAAGGATGTACAATCGTACCAGGTCCGAATGGATCCCCACCGGTACCACAGAATGAATGCCAATAGGCAATGGCAAATCTAAAATGGTCTTTCATTGGTTTCCCTGCAACTACTCTATTCTCATCATAGAATTTGAATGCAAATGGATTTTTGGACTCTCTGCCCTCAAACTTGATCTTATCAATGTTTGGGAAATAGGTTTTTGACATAATTTATAGGTTTACTTTTGTTGAGATTATTTTATTTAGCGATAATACGCTCCAAATTAGCGAGCCAATTGGCGTAGACTTCTTTATATATTTCCAATTTGTTAGGTTCGGGTTCCAAGGAAGCCAGTTTTTCCAAGCCTACAAAGGCTTCATCTGTGGAATTATACAGCCCAAGCCCCACTCCGGCACCTCTGGCCGCCCCTTGGGAGCCATCCGTGTCATATAATTCCAAGGCTACTTCATTCATGTGGATAAATGTCTCTCGAAACAATGGACTCAAAAACATGTTAGCATGACCTGCTTTTACGGTATTCAGATTCAACCCCATCTCTTTCATGATATCAAACCCATACGTCAACGCAGACACAATTCCTTCCTGTGTTGCACGAAGAACGTGCCGCTGGTCATGTTTCAATAAATTCAAACCATTCAAATGTGCTCCGACATGCTTATTTTCCATGATTCTTTCCACTCCATTTCCGAAGGGGACAAAACTCAACCCTTCAGAGCCGACGGGTACTTCCGAAGCCATTTCATTCATCTGAGGATAGAAAATACTATCTCCACCAAGTAATCTTTTGGTCCAAGAATTCAAGATCCCAGTTCCATTGACACAAAGCAGTACGCCATAGCTTGGGTTTTCTTGGGAATGATTCACATGGACAAAAGTATTCACCCTTGATTTTGGATCATACAGTGGTTTGTTGGCAACACCATAGACAGTCCCTGAGGTACCGGCAGTAGTAGCCAACTCACCATCTTTCAACACATTGAGTGAAAAAGCATTGTTGGGTTGATCACCTGCTCGATAGGTTATTGGGATACCTGCTTCTATGCCCAATAAGTTTGCGCTTTCCGCACTGACTTTTCCCTGATGGGAAAATGAAGGTACTGCATCAGGTAGCAGGTTTTTATCTATTCCATAATAATCCAATAGGTTTTGTGACAAACCATTGGCTTTGAAATCCCAAAAGATCCCTTCCGAAAGACCTGACTCTGAAGTGAGGATTTCACCAGAAAGCTTCATGGCTATATAATCGCCCGGAAGCATTATCTTATGGATTTTGGCATAATTAGCAGGCTCATTTTCCTTTACCCACTTCAGCTTGGAAGCAGTAAAATTACCTGGAGAGTTCAACAAATGTGGCAGGCAGTAATCTGAACCCAATGCCTCAAACGCAGCATTCCCAAAATCAACTGCCCTGCTATCACACCAAATGATCGACGGTCTGATCACATCCTGATGCTCATCCACCAAGACCAAGCCATGCATTTGGTAAGATATTCCTATTGCCTTCAATTCACCCTTTTGGACATTGCCAGCCTTGACAATCGCATGGGTGGCCTCCAAGACATATTGCCACCACATACTTGGGTCTTGCTCCGCCCAATCCTTATGAAGGGAATGGATCGGCATTTCTACCTTTGGCAATCCCTGGGATGCAATTGCCTTTCCCGTATCCGAATCAAGCAATGTCGCCTTGACGGACGAACTCCCAATATCATACCCTATTAATAATTTCCTCATCTTCAATCTACTGTTATCTTATATTTTCTTTTTCTTGGTCCCAAATCAAGGTTAATATTTATAAAAGCTCTCTTTCGGCCCCAGGTTGCTCTTTTGTAATCCGCCTGTGTCAATTATTATTTTCTGGAATACCACTCCGGGGTTTACCAAATATAACCTGAGTTGGTTATTCCCCTTCACAAACTTTATTTTTCTTTTGCTGACATTGATGCTGTTGATGACCCAAGCATCCCAACCACGCATTTCATTCTCGTGAATGGATACCAAGATCGGTTCACTGTCATTCGCAGCCAAACCATACTGCAAACCTTTTTCTGAATTTAGATAATTCAATGTCGGATTCGTCATGACACTGACTTCATACTCACCTCCTTCATTCATCCAAACATCATAAACCAGATAGCTCCCCTGTACAGAATCAGACTCAGTAAATGCTATTTCGGGTCTCGCCATGATTGCATTGCCTGTTTTGCCTAGATCATTGACAATCTGCCATCTCACGGGATTCACTTCATGCTTTGATGTGAAATGATCAACTTCGATAGAAACTGTCCCAAATGATTCTATGAAACCTATAAATGAATCTGCTATAGCGTAGTTGTTGATGGGAACCTGGACTTCCACTTTATCTTTCCCACTGGTTATTTCAATCTTTGCAAGCTGCTTCCCCTTTGGTGCCAATGACCAATCAATCTCAACAGCAATATCCATCTGCGTATCAACTTGACCCGATTCTACTGCTGTTTTCAACCACTTTGACTTGTTTTTGATTTTGAAATCCACTGGTTTTGCTCCTCTGTTAAAAAGCTCCAACTTCACTTTCTGAACATCATAAGGTGAAAGTGTTACGGTTTTCAATTGTTTTACTTCCGGGTAAAATGAAGTGCCTTGGGAAATTGCCACACCCAATGAACCCGAACTGGGGGCTTCCAAGCTTTTGGTTTCTGGAATTCTATTTCTTCTTGGTTCCTGCCAACTTGTATAGCCTATATGCGTTTGGTCCATCATATGTGACCATTTCCCATCCAACAGCTTGTTGTTGTAAAAATGGGAAATCAATGAATCTTTCTCAAAATATTGCCTGACTTCATCCGCCTTCTTATTGGTCAATACCCTACCTTGGTTGAAATAAAGATGGTTCAGCGCGGTACTTTCATACAATCTATGAAGATTTGCCGAAGCTGTGATTGGATGTTCTACCAATTGGTAAAATGCTGCATGGTACTTTTTATCAAGTTTGGATTTTACAAATTCCGTCAAATTCTCAAGTTCTTCCCATTCCTTGGAGACTGATTCCATTTCCCCATAGTAATGGATACTGTAGGTTTTATGATCCAAAAGTTCCGGCTTTCTCCTCCCGCTCAATTTCCCAAATCCTGAAAGCAAAGTAGCGATTTGAGGAGCATATTGATTTCCGAATTGTGAAGCTGCCCAAGTATTGGTATAATCCTCTATTGCAGAGGCAGGAATGGCATCTGGATTCCATGCAAAATCCAAAAAGAAGGAAATGGGGAATTCCATCGGCTTGATATCTCCTACATTGACTACCCACAGCTCATCCACCCCATGCTGATAAGTACGGTTCATCTGCTCCCAAATCTTTGGCAATGGATTGGTATTGACCCACTTGTAATTTCTGGGACCTCCCACGTAGTCAAAATGATAATACATGCCATAGCCACCTTTCCTTGGTTTCGTTCCTATTGCAGGAAGCTTCCTTACATTCCCCCAGTTATCATCGCAAAGCAACAAAGTGACATCATCCGGCACACGCATGCCTTTGTCGTAATATTCCTGCACTTCCTTGTAAAGCGCCCAAAATTGCGGTGTCTCGGAAGCTGGTTTCCCGGTCACTTCCTCGATGATCCTTCTCTGGTCATCGATGATTTCTTCAAGTAGGGCAATGTTGTTTTCCTCACTCATGGGCTCATCCCCATCTCCTCGCATACCCAAGGAAACTGTAGCTTCCATGCTTCCTTGTCTTTCCATGCCTGTTCTCCAAAAGTCCTGCAAAGTCTCCTTGTTGGTCTGATAGTTCCAATCACCTTTACCATGTCTTGACCACTCGGCATGGGCACGCATCAGTGGTTCATGATGTGATGTCCCAATGACAATCCCATATTTGTCAGCCAAGACACCATTCAATGGATCATCATCATAAAAAGCCCTTCCCCACATGGCCGGCCACAGGTAATTCCCCTGCAATCTCAGGATCAACTCAAATACATTTTCATAAAACTTATGGTTGAATCCTCCGAATTTCTCCTGTGTCCAACCAGACAATGCCGGAGCTTCATCATTGATAAATATCCCTCGGTATTTGACAGCTGGGGTACCTTTGGAATATACCCCTGGATTGATAAAGACTGTTTTCTTTTCCTTGGCAGGTACGTCAGCCCACCAATTCCAAGGTGAGACACCTATTTGTTTTGACAATTCATAGATCCCGAATATTGTCCCTCGCTTATCACTTCCTACGATTACCAGCGCCTGATCTATTCCGGGAAGTGGGTTTTCCAGGGTTTGGATCTGAAAAGTCTCCCATTTGTTTGCCAATGAAGAAACATTGATTTTCCCATCATTCACCAATTTATCTATCAATTCGCTTTGACCAAGCTGCCCAATAATCACCACCTTCTTTTCTCCGATCAACCCAGTCTTTAAAGCAGCCTTTTGGCCACTCACAGTCTGAATATCTCCCTGAAGATTCTCCACCGCAAGCAACACCCCTTCATCAGAACCATCAAACACAATCGGTGCTGCCGATCCATCGACCAGCGGAAAGCTTTTGAATGATTTGGTTTCAGACACAAAACCTTCATATCCCATCTGAGAGAATAAAGGAGTCCAGAGTAGAACACAACAGAAAAAGATTATGGATGATTTGATGTAGTAATGCATAGGTGATGGTTTAGGTTTATTGGTTAGGCTTAATTGAATTATCCTTCAAGAACCATCCGCGATATCCCCATCTCCAAACCTCTCAGCTCAGCCAAGCCTTTGAGCCTTCCTATGGCAGAATAGCCTGGATTGGTTTCTTTGTGTAGATCATCCAAAATCTGGTGTCCATGGTCAGGTCTGAAAGGGATCGGTTCATTTCTATTGTTGTTGAATTTGACCAATTCTTTCATGACGGCAAACATATCAACATCTCCATCCAAATGATCTGATTCATAAAAATTGCCAAACTGGTCTTTTTTGACATTTCTCAAATGTGCAAAATAAACGCGCTCACCAATTTCCTTCAAAATTGATGGCATATCGTTGAAACTGCCCGCGCCAAGGGATCCTGTACAAAAACAAACACCATTAAATGGTTTGTCTACGGCATTCAAGATCCAAGTAAAGTCTTCGTGGCAGGAAGCAATCCTTGGCAAGCCCAATATCGGAAAAGGTGGATCATCAGGATGAATGCTCATTTTCATGCCATTGCTTTCGCAGACATTGGCAATACTTTCCAAGAAAAGTGCTAGATTTTTCCTCAATCCATCTTTGCCGATCGCCTTATAAATCTCCAGGCTTTTATGCAATTGCTCCAAGCTTACACTTCCTTCGGTTGGCACTCCCATGCAGATAATTGCTTCCAGCGCATCCTTTTTTTCGGAGGAATATGTGTCAGACCTTTTTTCCAAAATGGACAATACTTCCTTGCTATAATCAGCTTGTGCCCCTTCCCTTTTGAGGATGTAGATATCAAAATAGGCCAAATCCGCCCAATCAAGATACAATGCCTTGGCACCATTTGGCAGCACAAATGCCAAATCAGTCCTGGTCCAGTCCAATACTGGCATAAAGTTGTAGCAAACAGTTTTCAACCCTACCTGTGCAAGATTTCTGAGGGACTGTCTGTAATTTTCTATGTATTTGGGAGCTTCAGCACTATTGGTTTTGATTGCTTCATGTACAGGGACAGATTCTACAACTGACCACTTCAAACCAGCAGCCTCAATAATCCTTTTCCTTTCCAAAATTTCATCCAAGGGCCAAACTTCGCCATGGGGTATTTGATGAAGGGCTGAAACGATGCCTGTAGCACCTGCCTGTTTGATGTCTTTCAGACTTACTGGATCATTTGGACCATACCAACGCCAAGTTTGAATTAGATTATTTCTCATTCAATTTCTATATACTACTCTACATTACCACTGATTTCCTAGATCAACTAACCCTTGGTTTTTTCAATAAATCCGAAACTTGCCTAAATGTTGATTCAACCAGACAAAAACGCAAATTGGAAGAGCTCATTTTTTAGACATAAATAAAACCGGAAGTCCCCAGAGGGAACTCCGGTAATGAATAATAAACCCTAATATTTATTGAACTATGAATAACAAATTGGATCCAAAACTTGAATCATCATTTGCACCAAAGTTAAATCCTGCGAAAGGGAATGCGAATGAAGTGTTTTCTGCTTCAATCTTTTATCCCTGAATTGGTAAACCAAAGACAGCTTTCCTCTTTCGAACCATAAACTTGCAGATAATCCAATAAAAATGCAACCGATTTCATTATTTTTTATGATTTTATCAATCATAATCTATTTGTGCACTTTGGAAATTGATGTAAAGAAGCCTGAATATCTGATTTTAATTAAAACAACCGATTTCAATTTAAGACTTTAAATTCAAATAATGAAGAATTTATAGGATAAACCTGTATTTTTACGATTTGATAAAAAGAAGGAACACCTCATATTTTGGCAATACCAATTACAAATCGAGAAATGGAAAAAGACATTACAATTTACGATATAGCTAAAAACCTAGGGGTTTCTCCAACAACGGTAAGTAGGGCCTTGAACAACCACCCTGCTGTGAAAGAAAAAACGAAGAAGAAAATTTTTCAAGCTGCTTCGGATATGGGGTACCAATCAAACATTTTTGCAGCAAATTTACGAAGTAAAAGAACCAATAACATTGGGGTCATCGTACCGAGTTTGAACAGTAACTTCCAAGCATCTGTATTGGCTGGTATGGAAAAAGTCGCCAATGGCGCAGGTTTCAACTTGGTCATCAGCCAATCCCTTGAATCAAGTGCCAAGGAAATTGCAAATACAAGGTCGATGTTCAACAGCCGGGTGGATGGCCTATTGGTATCATTGGCAAGTGATGCAGAGCATTTGGAGCATTTCACCCCATTCCATAGAAAAGGAATCCCGGTGATCTTCTATGATAGGATCGCCAATAGTGATGACAGCACGGGAGTTGCTATTGACAACATCCAAGCTGCCCACATCGCAACCAACCATCTAATCGAACAAGGTTGTAAGCGAATTGCACATATCTCAGGAAGTATCAAGGTAAGTGTATACGCCGAAAGACTGAAAGGCTACAAATATGCACTGATAGACAAAAACATCCCCTATGAGGAGGAACTTGTCATCATACTCTCCGACATCAATGAAGAAGCCGGAGAAAAAATCGTAGAACAAATAATGCAGATGGACCCATTGCCTGACGGCCTCTTCATTTCCAATGATGCCTGTGCGGCAAGCTGCATGAACCACCTCAAGCTAAAAGGAATCCGCATTCCGGAAGACATGGCGATAGTAGGTTTCAACAATGAAATAATCTCAAGACTGGTGGAACCCAAAATCACAACCATCAACTATCCCGGCTATGAGATGGGAGAAGTTGCCATGAAAAACATGATCAATCACCTGGAAGGGACATCCGGAAGTCCACTCAGCAAGACAAACAAAATCACACTCAGATCAGAATTGATCATCAGGGAATCTTCGCTTAAGAAAAAGTAATCGAAAAAAGAGGGTGTCCAGTAAGCAACGCTCCCTTAACGTCAAAAACAATATTTCAAAAATTAAAGGTCAAAGGGAAAAGAAACTACTCCTTTTCCCTTTGACCTTAATTAAGATGCTTCGAGAAATTATATCCAGCGAAACAATCTAAATATTGACTTTTTAGGCACAGTCATATCATAAAACTATTGCCTACTGTCAACCAAATCAATAACCTGGATTTTGATAGAGGACCTTATCACCCTCCATGGCATCAATCTGACTTATTGGAATGGGTCTCAGGTAATGGAAAGGCCTTATCGTCCTGGTAATGGTCTGAGGAGTATGATCTCCATAGTTCATGCCTCCAATTTGGTATGTACCTGCCAATTCTTCCCATTTTTGTGTCCTGATCAGATCATACCATCTGTACCCCTCCCCATAATACTCACGGGAACGCTCAGCCAAGATATAGTTGATATCGATCACTGCAGGAGTGGCAGCAACCATTTCGGCACTGTTGTCAACGATTTTTTCTTGGTTTCCATTGTTGTCCCAACGCCAAACGCCTGCCCTAGCCCTGAGTACATTGACCAAATCACGGGCACTTCGTGAACCGGTAGCACCTTTGACTGCGGCTTCGGCTGCTATCAGGTATAATTCAGAGAACTTTGCGATATTGTAAGGTCTGGTACTTCCTGCATTAGGCTCTCCAAGTCCGGTACCACTATCTGTCCGATAAGGACCCAGTTTCCAGAGCCCAGGATACACTATTCTGCTGATCCCTCTTGGCGATATCACAAAATCAGACCTTCCAGGCAAGATTCCAGCTCCTATGTTTCCTCCTAGGCTAGCAGGAGTCGGATAATTGATGGCTTGATCCGGTTCATCATCCAAAAATGTCAGGATTGCATCCCCAGCCTGCACCTCTACCAAATTGGCATTGTACATAGGGCCTCCTATTACTGGAGTCCTATCGGTATTGGCTCTGTAGACTGTAGTAAAGGTTCCGTCATACCGAGAATCGTTTGTCTTGTCAGCAAAGGTATTGGTAATGGCGCCGATCGTAGGTGCCATTCTTGTCCAAGGCCTACCTGTCGCTTGAATCGCTTCTCTCCTTACAGATTCGATATTCCCAGTCCATGTACTAGACGTAGAGCTACTCCTCAAAACAGTATAGTTCCAAGTCATCATCCAACCTGCAAAATTATCAGGCGCTCCGCCATTTCCCCAAGTAAGGCTTCCTCCATTGTAAAACTCACTCGTCTCAGTATGATCAGCGTATAGCAACAATTCATTGTTACGGTCATTTTGTGCAAGGTTTACATCATAAAATGTCTCCTGTAAGCCGAAACCACCGGGATTGTCAATAGCCTCTGTGGCTATATTGTAAGCTTGCTGAAAGTACCACTGCGCATCATGCCCATCCGGGTCCACCCTTTGCGCTTCCGGGTAAGTAGGAATATCATTGGGATTCTCCAACCACCAAGCGTATGTCAAATAAGCTTTTGCAAGGTACAGCCTAGCCAAGGTCTTGGTAGCAGTACCTGTCAAACGCGGTGCAATAGGCAAGTCTTCGATAGCTTGAAGCATGTCTGGAAAAACACCTCTTGTGTAGACTTCAGGCACTGTATTTCTGACAGAAGTTCTAGAAGGTTCTATATTGAAGGCCAATTCGCCTGAACCCAAGTCTAAAGGGACTCCTCCAAAAGTCTGCACCAACAAGAAGTAGTCAAATGCCCGGAAAAACCTTGCTTCTGCCACCAGAGCTTCAGAAACTCCAACTTCTGGAGCAAATTCAATAATTCCATTAGCTGTGTTGATGTTGGAAAATGCGGCTCCCCAAAGTGCATCTGCCCTACTGTTGTTAGGGTCTATATCACCTTGACCGCTCAAGTCCATTACAAGGAAATTTTGATCTGCACTTTGTGCATAAGTAGCTTCATCCGTTCCTGTCAAGGTGGTATTGTAATAATACGCTTGGCCATAGATATACCTTAAGTGCGCATACATTGAAGTAATGCCTCCTAATATTCCTTCCTCAGTTTGGAAAAAACCCGGCTCAAAGATACTCCTTGGTTGCTCTTCCAAAATGTCTGTACATGAAACGAAAAGCAAACCAGTCAACAGAAATACCTTGATTGTTTTTAAGTATAATTGTATATTTTTCATGGTTTTTAGAATGTCAAGTTAAGACCTATGATAAAATTCCGTGTAGCTGGTGCATTGGTACCGATGGTTAATAACCTACTGGGAATTGCATTAGTAATAGCTGCGTTTTGATCACCAAAAGAGTTGGTCTCAGGATCTAAACCTGTTTCTCTGTTGAATGGGGAAAACAGGACAAATGGATTCTGGACTGCTCCATATACCCTTAGTCTACTCATACCCGCCTTAGTCATCCAATTGCTGGCATTGTCAAAGTTATAACCCAACGTCATGGTTCTGATCTTCAAATAAGAAGCATCAAAATACCCCAAAGTACTCCCATACTTTGGATTGTCACCACTGGCTAAACCACCTGGGGCAGGATACCTAGCCTCTGTGTTCTCTGGTGTCCAGTAGTCTACAGACACATTGTTCCTCCTACCACTCATCAGATTCAAATACCCTGATGAAGAATGCAGTGTACTGATCAATACTCCGCCGCTTTTGAAAGTACCTACAATACTTAGATCAAAGTTTTTGTACGCAACACGAGTATTGAAACCGCCCATAAAATTTGGCTGGAGATCAAGGATTTGACGGTCATCTGGGCCAACTGCCCTAGTAGGAACTCCTTCGTCATCATAGCCACCTGTGTATTTCACTTTTATCATACCAACATTTCCTCCAGGCTCCAGGATATCCCTATGCGGATCACCTTCTTGCCACAACCCAACATATTGATGATCAAAAATCACATCGATTGGATGTCCGACAAACCACCAGTTCCCTTCATCTCTATCCTGCCCAGAAGCCAAAGAAACTAACTGATTTCTATTTGCATATATGTTGACTCCAGCTTCCCAACTCCAGTCATTGTTCTCGAAAATGAGTCCGTTTAAGGCCAACTCCACGCCTTTGTTTTGAGTCTCACCTATGTTTGCAGTATAACTGCCAACACCAGAGGTAGCTGGAAGATTTACTCCCAATAATATATCTTTGGTATTGGTAATGTAATATTCTAAGCTACCTGTCAAACGATTGTTAAAAAATCCAAAATCAACACCTACATTGTAAGTCTCAGAGTATTCCCATCCCAAATTTGGATTGGGTAATGAATTTACAAAATACCCTGTCAAGAAAGCTTCATTCCCGAAATTGTAAGGCCGTATTCCCAAACCTCCCAAAGTAGCGTAAGGGGCAATCGCTTGATTTGATGTCTGACCATAACCCAATCTAAGTTTAAGCATATCTACTTGCGAGACATTACTCATAAAGGATTCTTTGCCAATATTCCACCCTACTGAGACGGCAGGATATGTATGCCATTTGAACCCAGGAGCAAGTCTAGAAGAACCATCAGACCTGAGGGTTGCAGAGATCATATATTTATCATCGTATGAATACATCACACGCCCCATCAA
Organism: Belliella marina; assembly: GCF_042682445.1. Classification (NCBI taxonomy): domain Bacteria; kingdom Pseudomonadati; phylum Bacteroidota; class Cytophagia; order Cytophagales; family Cyclobacteriaceae; genus Belliella; species Belliella marina. The sequence goes on along the minus strand of NZ_JBHUHR010000022.1, from coordinate 235,472 downwards.
TGAGCTCAAACCCCAAAGTTGGTAATTTTGATCATTGGGATTGATTTGAATTTCACCATCTGAATGTCCCAAGTTATAGAATTGAAACTGATTAGCTGCAATATCTCTTGCCCACATCCTTGAGCTATAGAATTTATTTTGTTCGTTGGCATACAGGGCTGTCACATTGACAATATGTTTATCGGCAAAAATCCTGTCGTAAGTAATCAAATTCTCCATGATCCAATGAAAATTATGGGAATTCCCAACAGCTGCAAATGATTCAGTGTCTGGATTCGGACTATTGACTCCCCGGGCTGTAAACTCACCATTATTGGTTTGCCTATAATCCAACCCTAAATTTGCTCTATATTTCAAACCTTCTATGCCCGGAATTTTCAACTCGGCATAAAGGGCATTGTAAGTTGCATAAGTACGGGTTTCATTTAACCATTGCCCATCCAACTCTTCCAGCACTTCCCTAGTTCCAACCCAAGTATCATCCATTGGCATACTGATAGTCCTTCTTCTAGTACCATCAGCATCAAATGGACTTGCAAGCGGTGACATACTTAGAATACCATAAGACCCCACTTGAGATCCTTGTGTAGTATTGAAGTTATTGTTGCTATTGAAACCAATTCTCAAATGACTTCCAATCTCTTGATCTATAGCGGCACGCATCGAAATCCTATCAAATTGTTGGGTTGGAACGACACCTTCATCATGATAATAACCCAGCCCAAAGCTATAAGTACTTTTTTCTCCACCACCAGAGACATTTACATCATGACTAGACATTGTACCAGTCTGATAAAACAATCCTTGCCAATCTGTATTTACGTCATTTGATTCGCTTGCACCGGGGTTTTCAAACAAACCAGCGGCTTCTCTCATCGCAAGAAACTCAGGACCATCCATCATCGGATATGGGGAAAAAACCGTCCGGGGACCATGGAAACCACTGTAGCTAATCTTGGCCTTCTGCCCTTTAAATCCTTTTTTGGTGGTAACCAAAACCACACCATTTGCACCCCTAGAACCATAAATAGCAGTAGCAGAAGCATCTTTCAAAATGTCAATGCTTTCTATATCTTCAGGATTTATATCCGCTATTGATCCTGCAAATGGAATCCCATTCAGTACAATCAATGGATCATTGCTTGCAGTAAGTGAGCGATTGCCCCTGATCCTAATCTGCATTGTTGCGCCTGGCTGGGATGATGTCTGTGAAATATCAACACCGGGAAGTCTTCCTTGAAGTGCCTGGGTGATATTTGCCGAAGCTACTTCCCGCATTACATCTCCACCGATGGATGCCACCGAACCTGTCACCGCCTCCTGCCTCATGGTACCATATCCGACGACGACCACTTCATCCAGTGCGCTGACATCAGGCTTCATGTTGATGGTGATCGAAGACTGATTCCCCACCAATATCTCTTGCTTGACAAAACCAATAAAAGAAACTACCAAAGTAGCTCCTTCTCGGACATCGATCCTAAAATCCCCATCCAAACCAGTCACCACTCCGTTATTGGTCCCTTTCTCCTGTACCGATGCTCCAGGTAGACCCATTTCATTTTCATCGAGAACTACTCCCGATACACTTACTGTTTGTGCCATTGACGATAAGCTGACAAAAACAATTACCAGCATCGCCACCATGCGAATTAGCCAATTACCCGCTGTTGCATTTTGAAACACTCCGGTAAGTCTGGCAGATGTTAAATCCATACTTTCGATTATTTTGAGGGTTAGTATAATAAATTGATTTGTAATCATTCGTTTAAAATGGGCTTTATGGTCAGACAAAGCCGAATAAACTAAATGGTATTATAAACCTCCTAAAAAAAAATATTAAATGCAATCGATTTCATTTAATTTTCAATTATTAAATTAGATCCAAGTCAATAAACAAGAAAAATACACATTATAGGGCACCGTATCAAACAAATTTGGTCTGAAATATCATTCCTTAACTGAAATTCACCCAATTAAAAACAACAATCTAAACAGTATGTTTACCAATAAAAAACAGTGTATTTATTCTGTTTATCAACAGATAATCCTGGATATTTATTTTAGTAAACTATAAAAAAACAAGCAAAATTTCAATTACAAAAGTATTCAGAATAGAAGGAAATAAATATGTAACCGATTTCATATATTTTGCTTTGAACAAGAATTATTATGTGGTATTTTTGAAAATACTTGTTCATAGAATAAAAACAATTTTCCCAATCAAAACCAAAAACCTATTGCCAAAATGAAATTTTTATCCCTCAACCTATTATTGATATTCCTTTCTTTTACTGTCTATTCCAATGATGGTTACAAGCTGTGGTTACAATATTATAAAATCGACAACCCACAATCGTGGCAAATAGACAAGCTTACACAATATAAGGTCAATGGTTCATCCCCTACACTGGACATCATCCAAGGTGAAATCCAAAGGGCAAGCCAAGGCTTCTTTAGTCCAAAGCCTGAGGGTAGTTCCAAAAACCCAAAACTGCTCATTTCAAAAATTTCGGACCTTGACCAGAAAGGATTCTTGCTGGATTCCCATAAAATAAAAGAACTAGGTCCAGATGGCTTTGCCATCCAGGAGCTTGGGGATAAACAAAACGACAAGACGACTCTGATCACAGCCAATACAGATATAGGCTTATTGTATGGGACTTTTCATCTGCTACAAATGATCCAAAGAAATACACCAGTCCCCAAAGAGGGTGTTTTCCAATCCCCAAAAATCCAACATAGGGTATTGAACCATTGGGACAATTTGGACAGGACTGTAGAGCGGGGATATTCCGGGTTCAGTATCTGGAACTGGCACAGACTTCCAAGGCATATAGACCAACAGTACCATGATTACGCAAGAGCCAATGCTTCCATCGGCATCAATGGGACAGTATTGACCAATGTGAATGCAAACTCACTCGTATTGACACCAGAATATTTGGAAAAAGTGAAAGCTTTGGCAGATGTCTTTAGACCCTATGGAATCAAGGTATACCTGACGGCAAGATTTTCATCCCCTATAGAAATAGGCAAGCTCAGTACTGCTGATCCTCTCAACGGGGAAGTGCAAAACTGGTGGAAAGATAAAGCCAAAGAAGTATATGAATACATCCCTGACTTTGGGGGATTTGTAGTGAAAGCAGACTCGGAAGGGCAGCCTGGTCCACACAATTATGGAAGAACCCAAGCGGACGGTGCCAACATGTTGGCAGATGCACTCAAACCTTTTGGGGGCATTGTGATGTGGAGAGCTTTTGTCTACAGCGAAAACACTCCCGATGACAGACACAAGCAAGCCTACAATGAATTCAAGCCACTGGATGGCCTGTTTAGAGACAATGTCATCGTCCAAGTAAAAAACGGCGCCATAGATTTCCAGCCCAGAGAACCTTTTCACCCAATGTTCGGAGCGATGCCAAAAACTCCCTTGATGATGGAATTCCAAATCACCCAGGAATACTTGGGGCACGATACACACATGGCATTTTTGGCGCCTATGTATGAAGAGGTGTTGAGAGAAGATACATTTGCCAATGGAAAAGGAAGTGAAGTTTCGAAAGTGATAGATGGAAGCCTTCACTCCAATTCCATCACGGCCATGGCTGGTGTGGCTAATATTGGCACAGACAGAAACTGGACAGGACATCATTTTCATCAGGCAAATTGGTTTGCTTATGGCCGTTTGGCCTGGAATCCAAATGAAAGCTCTGAAAAAATAGCCGATGAATGGTTAAGACTGACTTTTACAAATGACGATGATTTCGTCACCCCGATCAGAAAAATCATGCTTGGTTCAAGGGAAATGGTCGTCAACTACATGACTCCCTTAGGCCTTCACCACATCATGGCTAGAAGCCACCACTATGGACCTGGCCCCTGGGTAACAGGAGGATCAAGAGCAGATTGGACATCCACCTATTATCACCAGGCATCGGAACAGGGTATTGGTTTTGACAGAACAAGCTCAGGCAGCAATGCCCTTGCCCAGTACGCCAAAGAACTACAAACCAATTGGGGAAATCTAAACAGCATCCCGGAAGAGTATTTATTATGGTTTCACCACGTACCATGGGACCACCAATTGAAAAATGGGGACACACTCTGGGAAGGGCTTGCAAAGCACTATCAGAAAGGTGTCGATGAAGCAAGATCCAATATAAAAACATGGGAATCCATAAAAAACAAAATCGATGGGGAAAGGTTTGCGCACACTTTATCGTTTATGAAAATCCAGGCAGAAGAGGCACAGTGGTGGAGAGACGCTTGCCTACTCTATTTCGGCCAGTTTTCAAAAATGCCACTTCCACAAGGTGTAGAGCAACCATTGCATAACTTGGAATATTATATCAATTACAATCCCAAAAATGTCCCGGGAATTTGATTGGCTATTGGTTATAAGGTTGGAAGGTTTTAAGGTTTTAAAGTTGAAAGGTTAAGGGGAGAAGTTTTCTCTCGCAGAGATCACAAAGTTGCCGAGGTAGGTGAGATTCAAGATGTAAGATACAAGTGTCATGTGAGACAAAAGAATCGGTATAAGCTTCGCGATATAAATAGATAAAAGCCTCTTCCTGACGGAAGACAAGTTCGGCGATAAATTTAGGGTTGAGTTCAAATGACGATTGTGATTACAAAAAGTGTCAAGTAAAATCAGGATCGGCAGGGAGATACCTCACTTCACCTCCCTATGGTGAGGTAAATTCGATATGACTCTATAAAATAAGGTAGTAAGTATAAAAAAGTGTCAACTATTTTCAGGCATGGTCAGGTTTTGTCTCTAATATCTAGTTTCTCGCTTCTAACCTCTCGTTTCTCGTCTCTACAAAAAGTTAAAATAAACAAAAACAAAATATATAAGAATGAATCAACAGTCTCAAAAAGTTGCCATCGTTACAGGAGGTGGTTCTGGGCTTGGCCTTGCTACCAGCCAGAAATTTGTAAATGAAGGAATCAAAACAATCATTATCGGACGGGATCCAAAAAAGTTGGAAAATGCCAAAAAGGAATTGGGAGAATTGGCATTCCCCATTTCCTTTGATCTAAGTAATCTGGCGAAAATCCCAGAATTGATCGATGGAATCAAAAAGGAATTCGGTAAAATCGACATTTTGGTAAACAATGCTGGAATCAATATGAAGAAAAACTTCTTGGAAGTAAGCGATGAAGATTTCTTCCATGTAATCAATACCAATGTGTTCTCAGTATTTGCCATCAGCAGGGAAGTAAGCAAGGTAATGGTAGAGCAGGGAAATGGATCTATAATCATGATCTCTTCCATGGCTGCCAAATATGGCATCCCAAAAGTCATAGCCTACACAGCTGCCAAGACTGCCATAGAAGGCATGACCAAAGCGATGGCTGTAGAACTCTCTCCACTTGGAATTCGGGTTAACTGTGTTGCTCCTGGATTTATATTTACAGCCATGTCTTCCAAAGCATTGGATGCTGATCCCGAAAGGAAAAACAAAGTATTGGGAAGGACTCCAATGGGCAAACTCGGCATACCTGCAGATGTTGCTGAAGCTGTATATTACTTTGCCACCAGCTCATCTGATTATGTGACTGGAACAAGCTTGGCCGTGGACGGAGGAAACTCTATTGGATTTTAGAATCAACTTAAACCTAACTCTATAAACCTAATGAATTCCAATTGTAGAATATTATTGCTCTCAGGAATGATAGCTATATTGAATATAACAGGGTCGAATGCCCAATCCCTGAAAAAAAGCTACTCTCCATACTTTGACATTGGCGCTGCTCTTGGGGTGAGGGAAGCAAATGGTACCGAAGAACGTGCCTTTGCCATTTTGGAGAAGCATTTCAATAGCCTAACACCTGAGAACCTCATGAAATGGGGCTCTATCCACCCCCAACCAGACCAATACAATTTTGAGCCAATGGATAGATTGGTGGAATTGGCAGAGAAGATTGACGCCAGAGTTGTGGGACACACACTCGTATGGCATAACCAAACCCCAGATTGGGTATATAAAGATGAAAGTGGAGCCAGTCTATCAAAAGAGGCTTTGATGGAAAGGATGGAAAACCACATCGAAACCGTAGTGGGAAGATACAAAGGACGGGTATATGGTTACGATGTAGTAAATGAGGCGTTTTTTGATGATGGTCAGTATAGAACATCAAAGTGGTTTGGGACTGCCGGCAAAGACTTTATCAAGAGAGCATTTATCAAAACAAATGAAGTAGATCCTGACACAGAATTGTACTACAATGATTACAATATGTGGAAACCGGAAAAAACGGATGCCGCCATTCAACTAGCCAAAGAACTAAGGGAAGAAGGCATCCGGATAGACGGTATAGGAATGCAGGGACACTATGGTTTGGATTCACCAAGCCTTGAGATCATAGAAACGGCTATAGAAAAAATCGCAAGAGCAGGTTTCAAAGTGATGTTCACAGAGGTTGACATCGATGTCTTGCCAAATCCCGTCAACAGACATGGCGCTGATATAGATGCGACTTTTCCGGCGGATGAAAGTTACAACATTTACAAAGAGGGCTTGCCTGAGGATATTCAGGAGAAGCTCGCAAATAGATATAGAGAGTTGTTTGGACTATTCAAAAGACATGAAGATAAAATCACGAGGGTGACATTCTGGGGTATCCATGATGGAGGAAGCTGGCTAAACAACTGGCCCATGCCGGGAAGGACAGCCTATCCCCTGGTGATCGATAGAAACTTTCAGGAAAAAAAAGATATCATAGAAGCATTGGTTCAAGTAGCGGAAAATTAAACCCTTGAGTCAAAAAATGCTATCTTGGAAGAAGACAGCCAAGTAAAATTTTTAATTTTACAGATCATAAACCCTATCTAATTGACCAATTTTGGTCGTAGATTGCCAAATGATTGGCTCGTCTTCACCCTTATCTTTAGAATATACCCTATTCCAAAATGGTGTGATTCACTTCAACTTAAATTGGGGAGTTTAGATTGAAAGCTTATGAATAAAATTCTATCCAAAAAATTGTATCGGATTATACGTCAATTGGGATTCGTGAAGATATTTCAATTTGGCATTTCATTGGTATTATTGTCTTTCATCCTACCCAAATCTTTTGCCGATTCCAAAAGCGTTACGGTTATAGAACTGAACGAAAACATCTCCAAGTTTAAAGTAGATACTTCATTTGATTTTTTCTTGGACACTGCTTCCAAATACACGATCGAAGACATCTCCAGTGAAGGGTTCAGGGATCGTTTTCAGAAAACCACCAACTCCCATGTATTGTATGATTACCTGGATTCCCCACTTTGGATGCGGTTCACCATCCATAACAAGCAGACGGTGCATGACCATTCGTGGTATCTGGAATCTTGGGGTTTTGATATCAAAAATGTCACATTCCATTTCCCCAACCCAGATGGCTCCTATGCAACTTCCTCCGCTGGTTTTGAAAAACCCTTTGGTGATCGGAGTGTCAAACATAAAAACTTCAATTATTACCTTGACCTGAGACCTTCCGAAACAAAAACATATTACCTGGAAGTCAAGAGAAATTATAACCACCAATTCAACTTTCAGTTGAGGACAAACGAGGAATTCTTAAAGCATTCACTAAACGAATACTTTCTTCTGGGAATCTATTACGGTGTCCTAACAATTATTTTGACTTTCAATTTTTATCTTTTTTTCAGATTGAAAGACACATTATACCTCTATTTCCCATGTCTGATTATAGCATGTATCTGGTTTTCCCTGGGTAGGGACGGCTTGGGTTTCCAGTATCTCTGGCCTAACACCCCCTGGATCAACAAGCTCAACAATGAAAAGATCATTGAACTGATCATCATTTTGGCGACTTTATTGTTTTCAGACAGATTTGTCCAAAAATATACCAAGAGCAAAAGAGTCTTGACTTTTACCTATTTGGCTATTTCACTTAAAATATTGTTGTTCATCAGCCAATCCGTTTTTTATAAATTCAATTACATCACTTATATCATCATCACGATTATAATCCTATCAATTCCTTTTTCAATTGGCTTGTATGCTTTGATAAAGGCAAAAATCTACTCCTGGTCATATATCTTTGCCTATATGTGTTTGTTTTTGGTGATCATGTATTCCTATTCCAAAACCATACAGCTTTTCGACAATTCAGTACTCAACTGGTATTTTGTTTACCCGGTGATTTTCTTGGAAATGGTTTTGTTTTCGTTTTCGATCTTCAACCAACTCAAATTCCTCCAAAACCAATTTATGGAGGCCAACAAAGAAAAGACTTTGGCTTTGGAAAGAAACAACCAACTGACCAATGAGCTCAACTCCAAGCTTAAGGAAAAAGTAAGGGCAAGGACTGAAAAAATCGAGAGAATGGCTTCAGACCTAGCCAAAAAGAATGTGGAATTGCAGACTACCAACGTGAAGCTGCAAGAACTCAACTCTCAGGTAACACAAATCAACAACTACCTTTCCCAAAACAATGAAACACTCAAGACCAATGTAAATGAAGCTACCAAAGACTTAGCTCTCATGAAGGGGCTTGATTTTGAGGATTTCAAGAATATTTTCCCTGATAAGGATTCCTGTCTGAAATTTCTATCCGAATTGAAATGGAGGAACAAATACCATTGCAAAAAATGCAATTATAACAAGTCCATAGATGCCCCCAACTATGGCAAAAGATGCAAAAACTGTAACTATACTGAATCTGCAACGGTAGACACCCTATTTCACAACATCAAGTTTCCAATGGAAAAGGCCTTCTACATCCTATACTTATCCAATCGAAAAGATGTCAACCTTTCCCTGAATGAGCTTTCAGAAATCCTGGAATTGAGAAGGGAGACTTGCTGGGCCTTCAAGAACAAAATCCTCCAAGCCATGGAAAAAGTAGACCACAACAAAGACCTCAGTGGCTGGGAGACCTTGGCTTTGGTCAACCTGGAATAGAAAACAGAAAGAAAATGATTGGGCTTCACTTTGTTTTCTGGGAGATATAAACTTTGTTTTTGTCAATCCTAAAGTCGATTTCTGATGACGCAGCTATGCCTTCCAATACATTTTCAAGTGTTTCATGAAAATACTGCCCTGTATATTCCCATTTTTTACCAAGGTTTGAAGTAAGAACAATCTCTACTCCATACCATTTTTCAAGTTTGGTTTTCACACTTTTGAAGTCATCTTTTTTGAATACCAAATACCTGTCTTTCCAACCTAAAGTTTCCAGCGGATCAAACTCAGACTTGGTATATTTCCCATTGTGATTGTATGTAACCATTTCATTTGGAGAAAGCATGACTTCTTCCCCTTCCTTCTTCTTGGCCTGTACTTTTCCGGTAACAAGGGCAATCGCTACATCTCCATCATTTTTGACATTAAAAGAAGTACCCAAGACTTTTATCTCAACATCGTCACACATTACAACGAATGGCTTGTCATCGTTTTTTTGTACTTCAAAGTATGCCTCCCCTTCCAAATGTACTATGCGAACCGAGTCATTGAACCGATCGGGGAAAGTAAGTTTACTCTCTGAATTTAAGAATACAGTTGTGCCGTCATTCAATCTGATCTGTGACTTCTGGCCGGCAGGATTCATCTTGACTACCTGTCTGCTATCCTGAATTTCTTCAACAGTTGGAGAAGTACCAAAATTGATAATCTGGAAACCATAATAACCACAAAAAACAATCAAGAGTACTGCAGCTACATTTCTAAAGAAGAATGGTAAGTTGATTTTATCAAACAGGCCAGTCCTTTGGTCTTCTTTGTCATGCTTCAAAATCGATTCGAAAATTTCAATATGTTCTTCATCTGAAATCCGGATAGGATCACCATAATTCATGGAGCTGATGATATAGTAAGCTTCCATGACCACTTTCTTTTTGGAAGGATTGTTTTCTATCCACCTTTTCCAAAAATGCTCAGCCTCGTTGTCAGAAGACTTTACCCAACTGATAAAGTATTCATCCATCAAGAAATCTTCCAATTCGTATCCTTTGTATTTTTTCATAATCCAATTATCACATAAGCCATTAACAGTTTCCCAATTGCACCAAGCTAGACATGAAAGAAATCCTTCAAGCTAGAGACCGCCCTATAAATTAGCTTTCTGGCAGATTTCACGTGTTCTAGACCCATTACATCTGCGATTTCTTTGTAAGACAAATTTTCATGGTATTTGAGTAATACAGCCTCCTTTTGTCTAGTAGAAAGCAAATTCAAAGCTGTTTCCAATTTCTCTTTCCTTTCATTTGTGATTTCAAAATTGATCATCTTGGTTTCTGCCGACAGCTCTATGGGGAAATGGCTATCTTGGCTGAAGGCAATGACCTCCGGTCTTCTTTTTCTTTTCTCATACTCATCCAAAACCAGCCTATACATTATCTTCATCAGGTAAGCTTTGATGTTTTGTACATTTGGCAATTTGTTTCGTTTCCCCCTTATTTTTATAAACATCGTTTGGATCACCTCCCTGGCAATGTCTCTATCCTTTGTCTTTTGGTAAGCATAGTTATACAGGGCAGGCATATACTCTCGATAGATAAAATTGAAAGCATCCTCATTCCCTAACTTAAAAGCACCCCAAACATCAAAATCAGATTTTTCATTGTAGTAGTTTAGGGTTTTGACACGATCAAGACGGTGTACCCCACCATCTTGATCCTGCTTTAAATTGTCATTTTGGGTATTGCTCATGCATGATTCGGTTTATCATATGTAGCTCAATATATAGACGGGAGACTTGGCCAAAACACCCCCATCTATATATTGAAATATTTAGTACTCGGTCAAATCAATCAAACCAACGTGGATCCCCTACTCTTCCCAAGCCCCCAAAACCAGAGTCTGGTTGGATTCTGAAATCCCCATTTTCCGCATCGACAAACAAATCACTAGTTGTCCCCTGGAAAGTAGTAATCTCGGAAAAAGGATACCTGTTGATTTCCATATCAGTTGTAATATAGCTCCCTGCAAAAGAAACGTTCAGAGCAGTTTGGGTCATATCAAAACTCAATGCATTGACTGTAGCTCCACTGTTAGTCCCTGCAATAATAAGGTTTTCTGTACGGACAGCCAGGGGAAGATTATTGTTGTCAAAACGGAACATCTGTGACCAGGCCCTTGACCGATTGACAAATGTACAGTTGCCTAAAAAGATATCCCTTACACTGGCCCTCACATCCATCAGTTGGGTACCCATTTCGGTCAAAGTACTGTTCGTAAATGACATTGAATCCAATTTCACATTGTTTCCACCAATATTGATCACACCCCATCCACCCGTATTCTTGATTTGGCAATTATCAAAATTAAGTTTTTTGATCTGTATATCATTGTTGCCAAGCCTGATCAAACTTGTACATTCACTGATATTACTGTTTTTGAACAAAATCTGTCCGATTTCTACACCATTGTGTGAGATAAAGAAAAAATGCCGTCCTGAATTACTTTGGATATCAAGGTTTTCGAAAATTATGTTTTCATAAAGCATATCAGATATTCTGAATTCCTGAATATACACATGGGGTTTGCTGTCATCCGGCATGGGTTCTCCGGTGAAGCTGATTCGGTTGATTCCATCAGGAAGGCTCAAGTTACCCAGATCATATAGCTCCTGGCCACTGAAAACTACCGTAATCACACTATTCCCATCCATCACTGCTTCTTCCAACAGCGCAATCAAATTATCCTGGGGAGTTACAGGCATGATAATTCCGTCAGAAAAGCCTGATGTCCTGACATTCATCCTACCCCTCATGACAGACTCATTGAAAATACCAAAATGATAAGTAGTTCCCGGAGTTAGACCTTCGACCAATGCAGTACCTTCTGCAATCTCTTGGGGTGTTAAAGTCTTCTCTAAGACCTCTTCACCAGTCAAGGGAATAGTCACCATCAAGGTGCTGACCATATCAGTAGGTGTCCATGAAATCTGTATCCTATTGGAATAGCTAACTGCCCCTGTAAACAACTGCTCTTCAGAAGTCTCAAAATACAATTGGGTATAATCAGACTTCAGCCCGCTTCTTTCATTGACTGCATACATTCTCAAGGAATATCCAGTAGGGCCATTCAGTCCTTCGAACAACGATCTGTACTCAATTCTTGTCTGGTTTGTCGAAGCTGCAAAAGGAGTAAGGGTATCTGCAAGTACCTCAACCGTTTTTACGATTTCGCTAAACTCAAGCTCGTCTTCACTAAACTCAAAGATGTACTTTTCTGCCTCCAGCACTTTGGTATATCTTATCTCTACCGAAGTGGAATTGATATTTACTGTTTCGAATACCAAAGGCCTGAACAACCCATCATAGGTTGGATCCACTTCCCATTGGTTTATATCTTCACACGAAGAAAACAATGTGATACATACTGCTATAAATAAAATTATCCTATTAGTCATGTGATTGGTGTCTTTTTGATATTTTTAGTTTAATAGCCAAATGAATTCTGTAGAAACCCTTTGGATTCATATATATCTTCATAGAAAATGGCAAATGGGTGTCTGTAATAGCACACACCATTACCCATGTTGAACTGGTTTAACCTAGCTTGAATCTCTGAGCCATGTTGCATTTCCCCCAAAAATGAACTGTAATCATATGAGGGGTTTAAGCCTGTGGCTGCCAACAATGTCCTTACCGGCCATTCTATATAGTTCACATTATTTCCAGTTTCGGGCTTCGCCGCCGCAAGTGGAAACCAATTTGCCGAAAGGTATTCACCTCCCGGATCAGCAGGAAGGTCTCCATAAAAATTGATGGAGTTGAGATCAATATATTCACTGTCCAAGTATTTGTAGAATACCCGCTGCGGAAAGTCCGAGGGATTGTAAATCTTATCGAAAATTTTAACTGGCTTTTGGTTATCAAACATCAGGCAAAGTGTTTTTTTCATGTCTTCAACCTTTTCATCCAAAAGCCCCCATCTTACCAAGTCTTGTTTCCTGATAGATTCACAGCCAAATTCCCATGCTCTCTCATTGACTATTGCTTTGAAGAAATCTGGATCGTAACTGCTTACTTTGCCAGAACCGACCCCAAATGCCCTTTCCCGCACTTTTTCCAGTGCCTGCATTCCAGACATTCCTGCCACTGGATGGGCAGCATTTGCATTGCCCAGACCTTGGGTAGCTTCAGCAAACATCAGGTATACATCTGAATACCTCATCAATATCCAATTTACTCCGGTTGAAACCCTTGAATTGGCCGTCCTATGCAGGCTCAAGTAGGCATCACTCATCCAATAAATCCTCCACTTGGCAAATTTCACATCCAAGGGATTGGTATTGATAGCCTCCTTATTTTCACCTGTATATCCTACCCAAGACAAGGTGACATCCCTTCTTTCGTCTTCGGGATCGAAGGAATAAAAATAATAAGCAGTAGAAGTCACATAACTCCCTCCAAAACCCCTGGTTCCATATTTGGTATTGGCGGCAACACTATACCCCATCAATGAACCAATGTCTCCATTGTTTCCAAGACCAAAAGCCACTTCAAAAAGGTTCTCGTTATATGGATTCCGCTGCTGGCGACAAACTGTCCTCCAGATGTTTTCATATTCGGGATCAAGGGCATGTGGATTATCAGCACTTCCTATGATCTCTGCGGTATGTTTGGCTGCGATTTCGTAATAATCCCTCCAGTCTTTGACCCTTCCGACAAAATAGCCATTTTGCTCCGGGATCGTAGGATGTCTCTCTACATCCAAACCAGGAAAAGTATTGCCATCCCTCAATGACCAACCACCTGCAAACAATGCCACTTTTGCCAAAAGTGCTTTTGCATAGCCTTTGGTAATCCTCTCACTGGTAGCATACTCCGCGTGGGCATTCATCCATGGCAAATATTCTGCTGCCTCAGCCAAATCCAAAACCAATTGGGCATAAATTTCATCCCGATTGGTCTTTTCCATATAGACATTAGTCAAGTCAGATCTGGAAGTCTCACTCTTAAACGGAACATCCCCCCAATAGCGGACCAATTCAAAATAAGCCATCGCCCGCATCGTCAATGCCTCCCCCAAGTAGCCCTTCATGATTGCTCCCGAGGATTCCAATATTGGGGAGTTTCTAATCCCATCGATTGTAGAATTTGCCAACTCTACCAATTCAAAAATCCTATACCACCTTGTGGTGTTGTTGAAGCTGTCATCATAGAAATTCCCCGCACCAAAATCGCTCGTTGAGGAGTTGTATTCCGTCACACTGAAAGTCCCATTGCTTTCGATATCCGACACTCCTTGCCAATTGACTGATAGTTTTTGCCCGTAAATGTTGGCATCTGTCAATTTGGAATAGACACCCATCAGGGCTGCTTTGGTGATGGAAGTAGTCTGGAAGACAGTCTCCGAACTGATAGAAGAAGGTGATGACGTATCCAAAAAATCATCGCATGATGTAAACGTAAATGCCAAAACCAATATATAATTTATAAACTTTTTCATATTTCCCTGATTTAGAATGTGATGTTTATTCCCCCCAAGACTGTTCTTGCTTTGGGATAAGCCGAATAATCTACCCCCGGGGTCAATGGTGATCTTCTTGTGTCCACTTCGGGGTCTTGTCCCGAATAGTTTGTCCAAAGGGCCAAATTATACCCAGCAACATATACCCTTAGGTTTTTGACAAACACTTTTTGGGAAATATGGGAAGGCAGCGTATATCCTACAGTCAAATTCCCCAAGCGAAGAAATGAACCATCCTCTATAGCCCAGTCTGTCAATAAAGAGCGGTTGCTGATAGGATGCCATATAGAGGCATTTTGGTTTATTTCCTGCAACCTGGCCGGATCTGCAAAATTCCCAAACATGACATTATTTCCAGTCACTGGATCAATCGTACTAAACCTATTCTCCAGACTCATGATACTGCTCATATTGTTATACCTCCTAGAATTCGCATAGGTGGTATAGTCAATCTTATTGGCATTGTACACATCATTCCCATAAGACCAGTTGAACAGAATGTTGAAATCAAAACCCCTGAAACCGCCATTAAACCCAAAGCCACCAGTGTGCTTAGGCTGTGTGTTGCCGATCACTGTCCTGTCATGGTCAGGTGAAATCCTATCTCCCTCTCCACCAAGCTTCTTGACTTTTATATGTCCCGGACCGAAGTGATTGCCCGAGGTCGTGATGATCGATGAGATATCAGCAACCCCTTCATTGACGATCCATCTATTGGTAGATCCATCGAAAGTAAAATCATCAAATGAATACATACCATCACTGACATAGCCATAAATCTGTCCCAATGGCTCACCGACTACCGCCCGAAAATCATCCGATCCCAAACCAAGGCCCCATCCAGATGAAGCAATCAGATAATCAGAACCATCCAACTGCTCAATCCTGTTTCTGTTGAAGGAAATATTGAAATTCCCCGATAAATGGAAATTGTTATTACTGATCAAACTGGTAGAAGTGGAGATTTCCAATCCCCTATTTGAAGTACTTCCCACATTCTGAAATTGTGTGGCATAACCGGAGTTGGAAGGTAACCTAACAGCTAAAATCAAATCTTTTGTCGTGTTTTTATAGACATCAAGCACTACGGTAGTTCTGTTGTTGAACAATCCAAAATCCAACCCGATGTTTTGTGATACCGTAGATTCCCATGTCAGGTTTTCGTTTCTCAACACAGTCGAAGGCTGTAAGGAACTCTGTGGCTCACCATTGATATAGATCAACCTGTTGGCCGCATTGACAAAAGAATATTCCTGCCTCCAATAGGATCCAACACGCGCATTCCCCACTTCACCGTAGCTGAGTCTCATCTTGGCACTGCTGAGCCAACTCCCTACATTCTTCATAAACCCTTCTTCGGATAGCTTCCATGCAAATGCTGCAGCCGGGAAGAATCCCCAGCGATTATTGGGTGCAAACACGTTTTTGCCATCAACCCTTGCTGTGACAGTAAGGATATATTTATCTGCCAGCATATAATTGGCCCTCGAAAAAAACGAAGAGGTACGGGTTGGTTCATTGATCCTGGTATATGTAGGGGAAGGAACCCCATAATTCCACATAGCCAAAACATCATTTGCATCAAAATCTTTCGGAAAGAATTTGGATTCCACCAGTGTAGATCTGTTTTGGAAATTGAATACTTCTTGGCCGACCAATAATTTCAGGTCATGGTTTTTATCCTCGGACTTCCAATCATAGGACAGGGTGTTTTGGACCGACCACCTGCTGCCTTTTATATCTTCCCGTCTTGCTACTGGCTGCCCACCGTTTGCACTGGCTTGGCCTGTATTGCTTAACCAGATATTGTCATTGAGGTTATTTTCAAAACCATAAGTCCCTTTTGAACTAAATTCAAGGTTTTTAGCTATCTCCCAATTCAAACCAACATTGTAAAAGTGGTTGAACCTATCCTGTACTTTATGCTCGTTGGTGATATTGTAGATAGGATCATTTAGTGAACTCAAAGCCTCAGCCGAACTGATATCCTCTATTCCTGCCAATGAACCTTCGGGTATAAAAGTGAGACTCCTTGTCGGAGCAAACTTCACCCCGTCACGAAGCATTCTTCCGTTTGATACGCTGGGTCCTGTGATGACCATATTGGTCATCCTGGAGAAAAAATCAATGCTGATCTTGTCACTGATCTGTTTGTTGAGTTTTAAACTGATGTTGTCACGCTTGTAGGCAGAATTCAGCATGATAAATTTTTCATCATCCCGGGTATAATTTATCAAATAACGGACTGATTCCCCTCCACCGGAGACCGAAACATTGTAGTTTTGGTGTACCCCAGTATTTCCGAATAGATCATTTTGCCAATCTATGCCTTCCCTGGACCGGTAGATATCAACATCTTCCCAAAGGCCATACATGCCATAAAAACTTGTATTTATGGAAGCACCAGCATCCAGTTCTTTTTGGAGATAAACAAATTCATAGGGAGATAACACATCTGTGAGACCATATACTCTTTTCATACTTGTGTAAGTATTGAAAGAGACTTCCGGTTTCCCAGGCTTGCCACTCTTGGTCGTGATCAAGACCACACCATTGGCTCCTTGGGAACCATATATCGCTGTGGAAGCGGCATCTTTCAATACATCGATGGATTTGATATCTTGAGGGGGTATGTCATTGATACTGTTGACCACAAAGCCATCGACAACATACAGAGGGGAATTGTCTTGGGTAATGGAGCCTCCACCCCGAACCCTGATCTTGATATCTGCATCCGGTGAACCTTCCGTAACGGTAATATGGACACCTGCCATTCTACCCTGAATGGCTTGTAGTGGAGAGGTGACAGGGAGATCTTTCAGCTCTTCCATATTGATCGAAGATACAGATCCTGTAAGGTCTTCCCTTCTTACCGTACCATATCCGATTACCACGACTTCGTCCAATGCAGATTTGTCCTCCTCCAATCTGATCCTAAAATCTGTTTGATTGACGATGGTGACTTCTTGGGCAAGAAATCCTACATAGCTAAAAATCAACACCTCCCCTTCATCTGCCAAAATATTAAAACTTCCATCTACATCCGTGACAGTACCCCTGGTAGTCCCTTTTATACGAACTGTCACCCCGGGTAATGTTACACCATCTTCATCAAAAACCACCCCGGTGATCTCAGCCATGGCATCACTTTCGTCGAGTTCTTTGACCGCTTGGCCTTCAGAATCATTTATGGCGACATGGATATTGTTATTGATCCGTAAAAATTTCAAGTTGGACTGCTCTGTTATTTTCATGAGTACTTCTTCCATACTGGTATTCGGAAGGTCAAGCGTTACTTTGTTTTTCTCAATCCTTTGAAAAGTTTCGTTATAACTGAATTTTAAACTTGATTGAGACTCAAGAGATTTAAAAACTTTGGTCAATTCCCACTTTTGGGCTACGATTGACACTTTTATGTCCTTCAGGCTCTCTTTTTGGAAAGTGTTGGGATATGCCAAAGTTTCCGTCGACCAACTGCCTGCCATCATGACTATGATCATGATAAACTTGGTACAAAGACGAATTCTTTTGGGTATAATTTGCTTCATAATTTAGGTTGGTTGGGTTGATGTTAATTTGAAAAGCATAGAATCCAAAGCCTGAACTTTAAGCCCCTATACTGAAGCGCATAATTTTTACCTACTAAGAAGTGTTTTCCTTTTCCATATTTACAGTTAGTTTTGGTTGTCAATTTCACTGGGGAAATTTTGGATAAATCCGACATGAACAAAGCCATGTCTATGAAAATTATTCTGCCCTATTATCATTTTCAATATAATGACGGTATAGATACATGAAATGACCCCAAAATATTTTGTTTTTTTCACAAACTGAAAAACAACAATATATTCCCACCCGAAAACGACAACTTTATACCGAGTTTTTCAATTCCCATGACATCAAAAAACCCCCAGCTTGCAAACTGGGGGTTAGGAAATTCACCATAGAAAAATCCATGTTCTTATTTTACTGTGAAGCCGTAGGATTTTCCTTTTACTGTTTGGATTTCGTACAAACTGGTTTCAGGAATTTTGGCAGATTGCAATGAAGCCTTTATAGAAGCCAAAGGTTTTTTGATCTCTGCAATTTTGTAAAAAGGGTTAGGGTTATCCCCACTTGCCTGTTGCAACTCCACATTTTTAGTATGAAGTTCATTGGGCGATCTCAACCGGAGGATTCCTCCCAATCTAGAAATTATCCTTAGACCTGTAACTTTTCCGTTTTCCCAGCTCATGGATTCAATTTCAAACCCACCTCTCAACCTAAGGCCTTTTACGCTCCCTCTACCCCATGCTTCAGGGATTGCAGGAAGCAAATGTACAGCTCCATCGTGGCTCTGGACAAGCATTTCTGCTATTCCCGATGTACAGCCAAAATTACCGTCGATCTGGAAAGGTGGATGTGCGTCCAATAGATTCGGATATGTCCCCCCAGACTCTCCCTCTTCAGTGATAGCCGGACGCAATTGCTCATGGATAAGCTGGAGGGCTTTTTCACCATCCAACAGTCGAGCCCAAAGATTTACTTTCCAACCCATAGACCATCCCGTCGATTTATCTCCCCTGGCAAGCAGAGAAGTCTTCGCGGCAGCAAATAGCTCAGGGTGTTGAAAAGGTGAAATCTGATTGCTTGGATACAATCCATACAAATGTGAGACATGGCGGTGCCTGTCCGAAGGCCTATCCCAATCGTGCATCCATTCCTGAAGCTGTCCCCATTCCCCAACCTGCATCGGTGGCAATTGCTGGAGTTTCACTTTGGCTTCCTTGGCAAGATCACCGTCTCTTCCCAATACATCGGAAGCTTGGATAAAATTTGAAAGCACATCAAATGTCAATTGATTGTCCATGGTGGTTCCGGCAGCGATGGAAACTCCACTTTGGTGGGAGTTTTCAGGTGACATACTTGGCACCACTACCATCCACTCATTTTCAGGCTCCTGTTGCAATACGTCTATTAAAAATAGTGCTGCCCCTTTGAGTACCGGATAATATTTCTCAAGAAAATCCCTGTCTCCACTATACTGGTAATGCTGCCAAAGATGTTGGCTCAACCAACTTCCACCCATAGGCCACAGTCCATAAAATGCCCCATCAACCGGCCCGGAGATTCTCCAAATATCTGTATTGTGGTGTATGTTCCAACCTCGCACACCATACATCTGTTTGGCACTTTCCTGACCAGATACTGACAAGTCTTCCAACATAGAAAATAGTGGCTCATGCATCTCTGATAGGTTTGTAACCTCTGCAGGCCAATAATTCATCTCGGTATTGATATTCACAGTGTATTTACTGTCCCAAGGTGGCGAAACCTTATCATTCCAAATCCCCTGAAGGTTTGCAGGCTGTCCTCCCGGCTGTGAACTGGAAATCAACAAATATCTTCCAAACTGAAAATACAAAGAGACCAATGCAGGATCTTCTGCCTGTGCGAATTCTTTCAGTCTCAAATCCGTAGGTTTCCCAACCGCATCGGTAGTTCCCAAATCCAAGGATACACGGTCGAAAAACGATCTATATTTCTGTACGTGTTGCTCCAATGCCATTTGATATGGGATTTTCAAAGCAGCTTCCAATTTGGTTTTTGCTGCTTGATAGGGATCCGCGGCAATATCTTGATAATTTTTAAAATTGGTTCCTGTGGAAATCAAAACCAAGGCTTCATCTGCATTTTCAATCCCAATTGATCTGTCATCAGCAAATTTGTTCCCTCCTGTAGGAAGTATTTGGACTAATGTTTGGTATTCAACTTTCCCTTTTTTTCCTTCAAAATCCCCACTTGTACCTGATAGTATCAACCTATCCCCTTCCGTGGAAACTTGGAAAACATTTTGGGGAGAGTCTGCACCCAGATTAAAGGTCAACTTACCCTTTTCGCTTGACTTCAATTTTAGGATCACGACGTCATCAACCAAGGAGGTGAAAATCTGTCTTTCGAATGCAACGCCATTTACTTGATAGTTCACATGTCCCACAGCATTTGCTATATCCAAATCCCTGTAATAATCAGTGAACTCCTCGTGGCCTGGAAAATCAATGTACAAATTTCCAATGGTCTGATAAGGCATCCCATAATTCCTTCCTGGTTTGATTTGTCGTGGAATCTCTAAGTTAGCCAGTTCCTGAGCCTCTTTGTATTTCCCTTCAAAAACCAATCCCCTCACTTCTCCTAGGATACTTCTAAATTCCGGCACAATATTGTTCCCCGGCTCTCCACCCCATACAGTCTCTTCGTTGAGCTGCAGGATTTCACGTCCAGGCGTCCCAAACACCATCACCCCCAATCGGCCATTACCCAAAGGAAGTGCTTCGTTCCAATTGTTGGCTGGCTGATCATACCATAACTTGAGTTCATCTTGGCTATTTAGGGATAATGATCTGTTCGATGAATCACAACTACTCCAGACCAAAAAGAGGAAGGCCAATAACAAGGTATAATTTTTCATTTTTGAGTTTATTTTAATTCGTATCCTCTAAGGGAAATTGCTTTTAGCCAGAATCTTCGAGAGTTTAATCATCTTGACCCATACCTCCACATGCCAACCTACTTAAAATTAGATAACCCTCGAAAATTCCTCGCTATGAAAGTGTTAAAAGCGATTTACCTGCGTATTCGCCATTTATTTCAGATCTCACTTTTTACTTACAAGAGTATTTATTTTATCTACCACTTTGTAGGGATTCCAATTATCTTCAATTGGAATTTCCGCATAATTCTTCTTAAAAATCTCCAGTGGCTCAAATTTATCCGCTTCACCTTTGTTGGTCAGAATTTTACACCAACTTACCCTGCCATCGGTTTCTGATCCTTCACCGTTATTTTGGTATTCTACAAACCGAGCCGTTTCTTCATTCTCCACTTTTCCCCAATTATTCCAGCCGGCAGGTTTGATAAAGCCACCCATCGTGCAACCTAAATAAGCCACTGCGGCATAAGGCCTCCATGGCCTTCCCAAATCTGTGCGTACACCCGGTTCTGCAGTGAGTTTACAATTGTGAAAAACAAATCCATAGTCTACATAATATTCTGTGGAAGCAGCCGTAATGGAAGTCCCTCCGTAAGAATGGATATTACAATCTTCAAATACAGCAGTTGCTGGACCCAATATAAAATCCACAGTCCCTTCTATATAGCTCTCTTTCACATAGATCCTGCTCCGTCCTCCAAAAAATGTATCCTGTCTCCCCAAGAAACGGCAATTAAGAAATATAGCCTTGTCAGCACCAATATAGATAGCCAAGGCAGGGCCAAAATCCCTTCCTGCGTTGTTTTCAAAAGTAATATTGACCGCTGCAAAACCCAACCCATCGACCTTGGTACTAAATGAACCACTTGTCCCGTAATTACTCCCTGTATCTGGGTTGATCTTTTCAGCAGCCTTATCATAGGTCAATATGACCCCATCTAAACTTTCACCTACTAAGACCAAATAATTTTTGTTCTTGGGGACAATTATTTCCTCTTTATAGATTCCATTCTTGATGAATATATAAGTATGCTCCTCCAATCCATCCCTAACAGCATCAATGGCATCTTGGACCTTTGAATAATCCGCATTACCAGTTGGGTCAACTGTATATTTGAAGGTGATTTCATTTTCTTTCCCTTCATCTATAGGCTTCGGTGGCAGTTTATTTTCATTGGTACAGGACACACTCAACCAAGCCAACAATAATCCTGCGGATAATGCAATCAATTTACCTGATTTCTTACTTTGCATATCAGTTTTGATTATCGACAATACCTTGGACCAGGCTATTGATATAAACTTCAATGTTGTCATAGAATCTATTCAAGTCTTTACCATTTGGGTCATATTTGTGGGGGTCTAGCCCATTGGCCAGCTCCCAGTCATCTGGCATTCCATCTCCATCACTGTCCAAGAGTGTAGGCGAATACTCCAATTCCGGCCATCCTCCAACATCCTCCTGACTGTCGATTATACCATTGGTACTGCCCCTGGATCCATGTGCAGAGAAGGTTCCGTTTTTGGCTTCATTGACCACCCTTTCATCGACAGCATCCCGGCTTAATGAAGCTCCAGCATACTCCAATACCTTTTCATAAGCTTCTTGGGCACTGTGAGTAGTGGTATTGTCTTCGATATCATGGGCTTCGTTGACACGCATTGCCAGCTTGTCTTCTTCCGACACCACCCCATAGCTACCGTGGAATTGATTGTACACACCATAAGTCCAGTTATCTTGGGAAGTCTGGGAACTACCTTCCACTACATTGCCGTTGATATAGAATTTTCCCCAGATATCGTAAATGTCTGTACCTTCATTTCTGTTTTTATCAATGGACATGATCCTGTTTCTTTTGCTTCCAGAAGGGCTGGCAGGTCCTGGTTTGTAGTAGCAGTTGACAATATTGACATTCATCGCTTCCCCACCATAGGCACTGTTGTTTCCCCAGTTATAGATTACATTGTTCCGCAAGTCTGTAAGACTCTCCAAGGCAAATGCAGATCCCGACCCTTCCCCAAGCCTAGGATTTCTGCTATCATGGTGCGCTATCAGATTATGATGAAAAGTGGCGAATTTCCCACCCCAGTTCCCCGCATAGCCGTGGGCACCTTTTTCATGTACAGAGTTTCTCAGACTTTCGGAAATGATACACCACTGCATGGTAAATGTCTCATTGGCATAAAATGTGGCTGTCTCATCTGTAGACCAACTCATGGAACAGTGGTCTATCATAATGTTTTTGACATACCTACCTTCTATGGCATCCGCTTCTTGTGCTCCCGTATCTCCCATCCTGAACCTCAAAAACCTGATGATGATATTATCTGAACTGAGCAACATTGAATAGTTTTTGAGTGTAATCCCCCCACCTGGAGCAGTCTGCCCTGCTATGGTGATGTCTCCATTGCGGATATGGAGATTTTTAGTCAATTCAATATTCCCAGACACGGCAAATACCACGTAGCGTTTGCCTGAACTCTCCACAGCATGACGCAAAGTCCCTTCTGTACCATCATCCGAAAGTTTGGTCACTTTGTATACTTTACCTCCCCTTCCACCGGTGATTTCCCTTGCAAAGCCTTCTGCTCCCGGAAATGCGTCGAATGGACCATCGTATGGTTCTTCTTCCTCATCTTTGATGTCTGGGTCAGCAACAGACTGATCGCAGCCATAGATTGTAAAGGCAAAAGAACAAACAAGGCTAAACATGATTAGTTGCCATTTGGATCGGTTGTAGGTTTTCATGGTCGTTTATTTTGGGTTTGGTTATTTCGATTATATTAGAATTAAAGTTTTAATAAAACAGCTTCTAAAAGTTAGACGTTTGCAAATCACCATATGACCCCAATTAGATGGAAGTATTTAAGACAGAATGGAGGTATCCTGCACCAACTCATTCACCCAGAACATTTCAAATAAGGCAGAAAAACCAAAAGATGATCATGCAAAGAGTTTTAGCTTTTTGATGGATGATTCGGGCGTCTGGACACTTGCTCCTGCTTATACCCTTACATCTTCAATTCGTCTAAAGGTGACTAAAGTGCATCCGAGACTTAGTGTTCTTTGTGAAAAACTTTGTGATCTCCTATGTTATGATTTTTACCACAATGATCACAAGGTAAAACACCAAGTTCACAAAGAAAAAAACACTAAAATCTTAGTCTAAAGATGAGGGATTTCCCCCCAGAGCGAGGCATTAAAACACAGGACACAACAGGATGATTTCCTATGTTTTATATTTGAAATTGATTTAAGATTTTTATTGATAACCATAAGCATTAAGTTTTCTTACTTCCCAACCATGCCAAAAACAAGCAAGCTCTCCCCCAAAAAAACCTTAAGGTCTATTTCCCTGTATTTTGCATTTTTACTTCTTCTCTCTTGCGAGAACCATTCAGAAGACACCATTATATTCGTCGATTTGGGTCAGGAGATTACCCTGAATTATTCAGATCTTTTCGAGGACTTGAGAATTATTGAACTGGACAATGACTCGGAAGTATTGGTAGCTGAGGTGAATGATGTGCTGATTACTGATGAAAGAATCATCATCTTAGACAAAAAGCTTTCGGAAGCAATTCATTTTTATAACAACACTGGGAGACTGATCAATTCGATTAAAGCTGAAAAAGGATTCCAACCCAATTTTATTTATCTACACACTTAAGGATGACCTAAAGCTTGATTTGGATTAGAAAAAAAATAGAAACCTATTTAATAAAACAATTAATGAAAACAGAAATAATAGCAGGCTTGACATTAACTTTATTAATAAGTTCATGTAACGTATCTGACAGAAAGGTCCCTGAACTGGATAAAGACATCAAACGAATTCAAATCGATGCTTCTGCTATCAAGGATACCGTAGACGTTTCGGATTTAATCAGCAAGATCAGCATAGTTCGGTTGGAAGAAGATGGCAATTATATGACCGAAGCTTGGAAGGTACTGTTAAGTGGGAATCATTATATTGTTTTTGACAGATATTCCTGTAAATGCATCAAGGTATTTGATAAGGGTGGGCAGTTGGTCAAAAATATTTTCGCCACTGGTGACGGTCCAAAAGAAGTCCTTAACATCAATGATTGTTGGATCAATGAAGATGGTTTGCTTGAGCTCTATGACTTCAGATTAAGGAAGATATTACAATTGGACAGTGACTATAATCCCATAAAGGCTATCAAATGCGAAAATCATCTTTTCTTTAACTCTATTTACAAATTCGATGGATTGTATATCGGATATGATGGCTATAGTGATTTGAACCCTCAATTCAACAACAATTCTTATAAGGTAGCTAGGTTAGATGAAAATTTTATTCTAAAAGAGACTACATTCCATTTTGATAAGGAATTCAGGGGAACACTAATTTCCTCTCCCATAAATCCATTTTTGAAAATCAACAATGAAGAAGTCAGGTTCTTTCAGGATTTTGACCCCTATGTATATAATGTATCGAAATCCGGAGATTTCGAAAAAAAATACCATCTGGATTATTTCCCCAATCCCCTTCCTGAAAATTTTGAAGAAAAAGTAATCAAAGAGCATCTCCCGGTATTCAAATCCAGTTCCTCTGATTATGATGCCCGGAAGTCAGTGTTCAAAGGATACAATGGGTTTAGAGGACCTTGGTTTGAAACCATGGATTTTGTAATCTTCACTTCATTTGATACTGAATATGAACAGTTCTCAACGCTTTATGACAAAGAAGCAGGTGAAATCATTGGAAATGGAAGATTTTTGAAAGAATCAAAAAAGTACAATTTGATACTTCCTTTTTTTCATACAGTCGATGCAGCCGAAAACCGTTATGTAAGTGTTTTGGAAGGGTATATTCTAAAGCTTTTTGTGGAAGGGGACAGTCCTTTTGATCAATATTTATCTAAAGAAGAAGATTTGGAATCATACTATTTGATAGAGGTGGTTCTTGATTCCCCAAACTAAAATAGCTCAACCAAATGAGATTATGAAACCAACTTTTCCTAATAGAAACCCTCTGATGACAATCAAATCTCTTCCTATTCTGGTGATATTCATTTTTTCGATTTCCTGCAAAGAAAATATTTCGTCAGAGGAGTTGGATTCAGATTTCATCACCATCATAATACCTGAAGACCTTTCAAACATAAATATCTCTTGGGAAAAGATTTCTGAATAATTGGGTAAGAATCGCAGACAAAACTGGGGTTTCAAGCGCTAAAAGAACACGCATGCATGTTGCATTCAAAATATTTGACAAATTTTCGCAAAAAAACTTCCGAGAGTTATTGATGCAACTCTCGGAAGAACCCTGGTTATAAAAACAATTCCTTTTTTTACTCAAAAAAATCAACATGAAACCGGAGCAATACTGCTTATTTTTCCAAAATCCCGGTATATTCCATACTCTTAATAATGATAGGACTATTTACCGAGTGAAGTTATAAACTCCCTGCGGGATTACCTTTTTAATATTTCCCGATGTATCAAAATTCAAACTATCAATTACCAATTCCCTCAACAATGGACCGGTGTTATCCCTAATTCTGTGGTACAATATATAATCCTGGCCATTCTCCGAAAACACCGTATGATGTCCAGGTCCCAATGTGGTAGAATCCTGCGTGCTTGTAAGGATTGGACTTTCTGCACCTTCAGTCCAGGGTCCGTATGGAGTATCTCCCACAGAATACCTGACTTCATAAGTTGCATTGGTACATTTCCCATTGGAATACATCAGGTAATACTTCCCGCTTCTCTTGATCATATAGGGAGCCTCGAAATAGTTAGGTGGGGTAATGTCTTTTATTTCATCCTCATTGAAAGACACCATATCGTCTTCCAACTCTACAACGAAGCAATGCCCGTTTACCCAATCCAGCCCTGAACCCCAATACAAATAGATCCGGCCATCCTCATCAATGAATGCATCCCCATCTATCATGTGATATTCAGGAAACATATCGCCCCTGACCAATGGGGTACCATCCTGTTTAGCATTTTCCCAAGGACCCAGTGGATGCTCAGCCACACCTGCCCACAGTTCGTTGTGCACGGTGACATACATATAAAATTTCCCGTCTTTACCCTTGATCACACCTGGTGCCCACACTTTATCTTTCCCTGATGTGGGACTGGTACAGTCTTCCAAATTGGGCCAATTGATATGCTTTCGCTCCCAGTTTTTAAAATCATTCGATTCCAGTACCACGAGCTCTTCCCCTCCCCATGGATCCACCGTGGCATAGATATAATATTTACCCTCATGTTTTACAAATGAAGGATCCGCACAGGATATGTCTGAGATGGGGTGGTTGACCAGCTCAGCAGTGACCTTGGATTCTCCAGAAGCTTCTGCCTCTGATGTATGTTTCTTTTCACAACTTGATATTCCTGTCAGAAGCGCACATGCGCTGATCACGGTTAGGATTTTTGATGCATTCATATTTTGTAGCATACTATTTACTTTTTGAATTTTATATTCTTTACATATTCTCCGATGATGATATCACCTTGCTCGGCATTGGTTATCTTTTCGCCATTGATTCTCACATTGTCGAATGTCACACCATTGACATTCCGGTCTTCATCAAACCCAATGATCTGGGAGGGGAGTATGTCTAAGCCATTATAAGTAATATTCTTGAAATGGATATTTTCAATTGATCTTCCTGATTTGGTATTGTATTTTGGGTCATTCAGCACACGCAAATCAAATAAACGTCCCTCCTGTATGTCTTCTATCCTGATGTTCTCATAAGTCACATTTCGAACCAGATTGTTGTCCGCTGCAATGATGGCCATGGCTCCCTTGCAACATGGATCATCTTCATCATGCTCCAATATGTCAATATTTGAGAAGATAATATTTTCAATTGTATCCCCTTCATGCTCCGTATTGCCGTGCGCCCCAATATTGGTCGGGTGCGCAACATCCGCCCATAGCGTGGAATTGGTGATCTTATAGTTTTTGGCATCGCCATAGAAATCCCAGCGATGCGCATAGATGGCAATACAGTCATCTGAATTGCGCATAAAGACACCATCAATCTCAACATCGGAGCAACTCATCAAGTCTATTCCATCCGTCCAAGGACCACAACTGAAGGAGGTGATATTCCTGATCTTTAACCCCTTCGATTCTCCTCCAAAAACAGAATAATGCTTGGGATTCACAATATGGACCCCATCAATCTCCACATTTTCCGAATGCCGAATCTCCACCCCCCGCTCCGACTGCAAAATCATGCCTCTTCCGATAATCCGCACATCTTTTACCTTATCGCAAAGCAATTTCCCTTTGATGGCAGCACTACCGTGGATATACACGGTCTGCCCACTTTTGATCTGGAATACATTCCCCGGCTTATCCGGTGCCTCATGTACACCCGGTCCAAAATATATGACATTGGGGTCATTGGGATCCGGACGGCTTTCCTCAATGGGCTGGGCAAACAGATGTAGGTTATGTAATCTGTCGCCATCCACCTCAATGGAAATATTCCTGGGCCTGTCAAGGGTGAGGTAAATCATGTTTTCATTCACCTCAGGAGTGATCCCATAAGACAATGGCCGGACTGCCACTTTCCCTACGTTTCCATTGTTTTTCCGGATCTTCAGTTCCACAGTTCCCGAAAAGTCAAAGTAGACCATAGAAGCATTGGACTCTGTGTCCATATCCACCTTTACATTATACTCATAAAGGGACTCCCATCTCCCCCCTGGATTTCTGACCTGTACGGTAAAATCATCGTTGTGCATGGAATAAAAAAGTGCCTTCGGTACCTCATAGACAACCAGGCTATCCTTTATATCCTGGGCAAATATGCCGTTGATCGAAAGCCCAATCAAAAGAACTATTGCAATACATAAAATCCTACCAATATTCATAGATATCATTATTTAAACAAAACAAATTAAACTTTAGTACTATCGATAAATTACTTGGCTGCCAATTTACAATTTGTCCAATACCAATTTACCTTCTTTGAGTTTTTTCAACCGGATCAATCCCTCTACATAGTAGTAGTCAGCATAATTGATGGAAGCATCGATCTCTGATCCTGCCGGGTAGTGTCCTGTAGAATGGAGTAAAAAAGCCGAATTGGCATCGCCACTTTGATAGCGCCCGGAAGAGAGTTCTACCAGCATCTTTTCTGCCAATGCCCTATACTTCTCCCCTTTTTCTTGACCTACATAACCCGCCAGTTCCAACAAGGCTGAAGCAGTAATCGCAGCCGCTGAAGCGTCCTTAGGAACATCCGGAATTCCGGGAGAAGAAAAATCCCAGTAAGGGATCAGGTCTTCAGGCAGCCGATCCAAATAGACATCGGTGACTTTCTGGGCAAAATCCAAAAACTTTCTATCTTTCGTTTCCCGATAGACGAGTGTGTAGCCATAAATTGCCCAAGCTTGCCCACGCGCCCACATGGTGGAATCCGCATAGCCCTGGTGGGTCACACCTTTGATCTTTTCTCCCGATTCCCTGTCATATACTACCACATGATAGGAAGTATGGTCCTCCCTAAAGTGGTTTTCCATGGTGGTTTCGGCATGTTCTACTGCAATATCATAATAGCTGCTGTCCCCTCCATTTTTGGAGCTCCAAAACAACAGCTCCAGGTTCATCATATTGTCCATGATGGTATTGTGCTGCGGCCATTCCATATTGGGTACTTCTCTAGGCCAACTCAATATGGTCCCTACATTTGGATTATACAAAGTAGTCAGTTGTTTTGCAGCATCATGGATCACCTGTTTGTATTCCAAATCCCCTGTCAAGCGGTAACCATTCCCAAAACTGCAGAATATTTGGAATCCAATATCATGGTCCATAGGCGGACGCTGGGAAAGTGGAGTTAAAAAACCCGTATACTTTTCAGTGGTATTTTTCCATTCATCTGTTTGGTCATATTCATAGAGATACCATAAGATTCCAGGCCAAAAGCCACTGGTCCAATCCTCCACCGAGACAAATTTCCAGTCCTTTTCTCCCTGATTGATGGTGCGGGGAAATATCGAATCCTCCGGGATCAGTTCCAGTGTTTTGGTAGCTTGAGCCAGACAGTAATCCAACTGGGCTTCAATATCAAATACATCTGGGGAATTTACATCTTTTCCCTGTTGAATGCCGCAAGCGGCCAAGATAAACAGCAAGCCTCCCGCAAACATCCCTCTTCTAAGTTGTATCATTGATTTTAGTTTAATTGGTTCTTTATTTATCTGTATATAATTTATCTGCAGACCTGCCAGGTTTGTATATACTCGTTAAACAAACCTGGCAGGTCTATGACATTTGCTTCGGTCTCCGGTCTTCTGACATGTGTCCGTCGTGGCGGATCAGATGATAATCATGCCTTAGTGTGACAGTCATGTCTGTCCGGTAGGAAGGCTCTATTTCAGCTTATTTTCAAACCGAAAAAAAGACAGTCCTGTACTTTTATCCTTTTCAAGTGACACTTCGTTTCCATTTAACTGAAGGAGATTGGTATTCCCCAAAACACCTAGGCTGACTTTAGCCGCTTTCTGGCCGTCCATCCAAAGTGATAAAGTGGAGGCAACATTCAGTTCTCCATAAAATTTGGACAAGGAATGGATCAATGTTTTTTCGTTCCTTCTAAGAATGCTTCCATGCCCTATAAATATGCTTTCGACATTTTCTACTTTGCTCCTGTTATCACCTTTTTCAAAAGTCAAAGCCAATAGGTAAGCATCTGTTTCCCAACCATTCATCACATTGGTACTGTTCCGGTGTTTCAACCTCCCATCGGCAAGCAGATTAAAATATGCTTCTGTTACTTTTCCTTCTTGGATGATTCTTACTCCCAAAAAGTCTTTCCCTTCAAAGCGCTCGACCTTAGGCAATTCCCTCTCATCTCCTTTCAGCAAAATGGCGTTGATAAATTTAGCCCTGGACTTTTCTTCAAAATGGCTGATAGACCAGTAAGGCTCCGGCTTTTCAGGATGATGGCCTTTATAGCCTTGTTTCTCCTTCAGTCTCATTTGTTCCGGAAAATCATGGGGTAGACCACCATTGGGGAATGTCTCTGGAAATAAAGGATGTACCAACACCTCTGCATCTCCCTCTTTTATGGAAAGATCCAGCCCCCTTCTTTCGGACTCGCCATTATAATGTAGCAACCATTCAAAACCACCTGCCTTGTGGGCTAGGAGATCATCAATCACCAAGATCACATCCCCTACCCAGAGAAAGCTTCTGTAATTCCTCCTCAATATATGCGCATAAGGTCCGGTGGCATCGGACAGGATATATTTGTAATCTTTCCCTTCGATTAGGTGGCGTAGAGATCCATGGTTTACTGTCCCGAAATAGGGATCTTTCCTATCCTGTCCTTCTCCATTGAAGAGGATAACATTATGTGCTTCACTTTGGCAGTAATATTCCGTGTACAGGGGATTTGCATAGGAAGAATTTTCAGAATCGATAATCAGGTTTTTGCCCTTATGAAAAAGGATAAAAGAGCCTGCATCAGCATGGGAATGATTCCAGCTAAAACCGGATTTTACGGCCAGCATTGTGGCATCCTTTTCCCATGAATTCCTGAGTGTCGCCCAATTCATATCCGGATATAACTTCGAAAACGGCAGGTCCGGCGTGTAATCATTTTTCAGCTCCGGCAACTCCGGGTAAAGTATCAGCCCATTGGGTGAGTCCAACTGAAGCCCTTCCCTATCAGCACCAGTACTGGAATGCTTGAGGTACCATGCATAGCGTTCCTTCTGATATCCCATATTGTACAACAGCACTACACAGGCATTCCCATTTTTGTCAATTCTGCTATCCCCGAAATTGACCGACAGGGGTTTTCCCTCGTTGACGTAGTAGGTGGTATAAATGAAAAAGTCAGCCATTTTTTCCAAAACAGGGAGCTCGGGCTGTTTGATCTCCGGCATCACATGTGTGATGGAATAGCGAAAAAACAAATACTGGGACACTCCAAAAGCTGCATAATTGATACTTTCGTAGAATCCACCTTCCTGATCAAAATGGGGGATTTTATTTTGCAGGACACTCCCGGAATAATTGACCCATTCCGGTGCTGTCTCAGATATCTGTCTTACCCAATTTTTGGCCTGCGGGATTTCGTCTCGTACTGCCATGGCTGCATACCCTGCCATATACACACATGCGCTCCACCAGTTGTGCCCCATGGTATCAAGGGTATGGAAGCTGGTCTGTGGATCTAGCCAGTCTCCCATCAGGGGTTCGATTCCCACACGGACTATACCTTCTGCAATGATATGCCTATCAGATTTGGACAGGTAATCATATGCTGCATCATATCCCAAGGCCATGTAAAAACAGGTGTGGGCGGTTTCCAAACCACCCTTCCATGGTGGGGTTCTATTCAGGAGATCATGCCCTTCCCAGGTTTCCCGTCCGGCATAATCCAACAGGGTTTTTCGGATAGCCTCCGCAAAACGCTTATCACCAGTCATCCTATAGACCAAAGACAATAGTTGACAATCCGGAGCAGACCAGCGATCCTTTTCCATCAGTCTTTCTGCCTGGCCCAATTTCACTTTCCAGGATTCTGCTACCTGCCGATCCTGTTCGACCTGTCTTTTGAGACGGGCGATGTTCTGATCCGAATGCAAAAGGTATTGCCTTTGCTGTGCCACAGCAGCAAAACTGTATACCAATGCGATCCAAAGTAAAAGAATTCCTTTTCCAATGCTTTTCATTCTTAGCAATCAATTTATATAGAACTATTTTTCACGGGTTTCGAATGCGACGCAATGGATTTTGTCTTCCTTGGGATCTCATTTTTTCCTTTGTATTCCATGCCCTGTATGTTTTAGGTGAATATCTATCAAAACCTACCTTTGGGCAGTCTTTTGTATTGCTTCATATCTGCTTCATTGGCAGGTTCCAAATGAAAGGCTGCCCCACCACTTGCTTTCAAGGCAAACTTCAAAACATCATTCTTGTCAACTACATACCGATGGATATTCACTTGGGTCCTACTTTGAACTTTCTCATCATCCTCATAAATATGGGCCACATATAGCTGTCCTTCTTCCAAGAAGTCTAGTGGAACTGACAATCTCCTGCCATCATTGTTTGTAATACTTCCCACAAACCAATCCTCTCCCGACCTTCTGGCTACACTGATGTATTCGCCAATCTCACCATTGATCACTTTGGTATCATCCCAAACAGTTTTGACTTTGTCAAAAAACTCAATTTCCTTTTCTCCTTGGTACAAATGAGGTTTGTCATACCAATACATGTACTGCAATGGGCTATAATACACCACAGAAAGAGCCAATTGATGGGCATGGGTGGTTTTGATGCGGTCATTGTAATAACAAATGGTGTAGTCTCCTGCCCCGGCTAGGTATCGGGTAAATGGTAGGATCGTATTGTGGGTAGCATCCGGCATTTCCTCATTGCCTCGGATGCCTTCCTGAGTCATAAGATTGGGGTAAGTTCTGCTGTATCCAGTTGGTCTATATTCATCATGTACATTGACCATCAGTTGATGATCCGCAGCCTTCCGGATCGCTTCATGCATCCAACTGGTCCACTTGTCCGAACCTACCTGTACAAAGCCAAACTTGATCCCTTTGAGACCCCAACTTTGATATAAAGGCAGTAATTCATCCAACTGCCAAGAAAGCGGTCTTTGATTGACATAGACGAAAATCCCTATATCCTTGGCAGCTCCATAATTGATGACTTCCTGTAAGTCCAAGTCTCGGTCAGGATCAATGGTGCTTGCATCAGTGGACATTTTCACTTCTGGACCATACCATCCCGCATCCAAATGGACGTATTGCAGGTTTCTTTCTACGGCAAAGTCCACCGCTTTTATTGCGGCTTCTGTGGTCAAGT
Organism: Belliella marina; assembly: GCF_042682445.1. NCBI lineage: Bacteria > Pseudomonadati > Bacteroidota > Cytophagia > Cytophagales > Cyclobacteriaceae > Belliella > Belliella marina. The sequence continues at coordinate 201,723 of NZ_JBHUHR010000022.1, read as the reverse complement.
CAGACCGAAAAACTTTCCCCGGCTTGATCCAAGAGGTATTGGCTATTTGGTTTTCTGGATTCAGGTTGAGGATCAAATCGTTGTTTTCCAAAAGCTTCCCAGGTTCATCAGCTGCCATAATCACTCGCCACGGTGTAGTGTATGGGCTGATCACATCCACTTTATTGTACAGGGAGGTTTCCAAGGTGTTCGCCTTGCTATTACTCAACCGGAACTTAGTTCTAGCAAAATCAACCAGACGGGCTTCGGTCAGTGACACTGTCAAACCATTTTCCAAGGTCAGGGTCAAGGGTCTTTCACTTTCATCCGGCCAGTCACGCAGTGGTCTCAGTTCATACGGCCCCTGTGCCCAGCGTTCATAATAAGCCATGGTTTCCCCAGGCAGGGTAAAGGAAGTCTGCTCCCCCGTAATATGTAGAAAAAGGCCATTGCTGGTCTCAGGAAAATGATAGCTAAAAGCGATTCCTTCATTGTAAGCCCTGATCACCAGGTTCATTCTGTATTGCTGTCGCTTATCATAAAACGTTCCTGAATGCCCTTCTTCCAACCCGTCTTTCGGATCGCCATATTTCTGAAAATGCAGTGTAAGTTCCTTGTATCTGTTTCTTATCAGATTCCTTTCACCATATAAAGGCTTCCACTCCTCATCCACTTGGTCATTACTAACCCCCATAAAATCCAGATTTTCGCTCCATAGATCAGCGGTATCATTTGGAATGTCCAAAGCAGATTCAAACAGTTGGTTTTCGATCAGCATCCCCAGCTCAGACTCCAAAATAATGGGCTTCCCCTTAAAATGAACCACATAGTACAATTGTTTCTTTCCCGGAGACAGTTCCTTTTGGTAAACCTCCATTTTGAAATCCCCATTGGGGGAGGAAATGGAAGTTCGGGTCGCTTCCAATACGGTCTGAGACTTTCCTTCAAAAACAACCCCTATGAATAGGATGATGATCGCAAATGTTTTTAGGTTAAATTTGAGCATGGGTAATCTGAAATTTATAATTCGTTTACACTTTATTTTTAAGAAACTTGCACATACCAACCAAAAGAAACCAAATAAAGGTTGGCACCTTGGGTGGTTGCCTGATACCATTTTAAGCTTTAGACCTTCCATGTTTTGGAAACCTGGAAGGTCTTGGAAGAGGACCATGACTGTATTTTACTCTTTTCCTACTCCATTGACACTGAACCAATCAAAATCTGCATAGCTTCCCATTCTCACATCCGCTTCACTGACCGTGAAAAGCCCCATTTTGGCAGAAATCCAAAGGTCTTTTTCCGCCTTAAATGGTAGGCCGATCGAAGTATAGTTTTCACCATCCTCGCTGTAACTGAAATAACAGGTTGCATCAGGAGCCCTTACATCCATTTTTAAATAGACTTCATTGGCTGAGAGCATTTTTTCTTCGATGACCTTTTCCGGATTTCCATCAATAGCAGCCATACAATTGACTTGCTGCACATAATAATTGCCATCTTTATAGGTAATGCCCACATAGGCATAGGATTGTCCCATCATGATCAAGCCGGCAGATTTTCCAGCTGTATTCCATTCAATACCCAATTTGACTTTGGTATTGGCTGAGAAGCTTGGAGCTGGCAACTTTTGCAACAAAAGATTGGGCTGATCCCAAAGGTTAGGCAACTCTTTCTTACTCATCGCAAACAGTCTCAAATAATCCGTACCCGGGATTTGGGCACTCCATTTCACCGATGGATTGGCGTACCATTGCCATTGGAGCCCAGGCTTTCCGTCTTTGAACCCATCAGACTCTTGGGGAGTGGCTTTGGGATAATCCCCGCCCACATCAGGTTTTTGGTAGGATTTCAAAGGCTCACCAATACCATTTCCATCCAAATCCTCGCCCATGAGTGGCCATCCTTCAGACCAGTTGATTTTATTAAGATGCAAAACACGTCCATAGACCCCTTGATCCTGAAAATGGACAAACCAGTCTTCTCCATTTTGGGTATTCACCCAAGCACCTTGATGGGGGCCATTGATGTCCGTCCCTCCTTGCTCGATGACCACCTTTTCTTCATAGGGTCCATAAATATCTTTGGATCTTAGCACCAATTGCCAGCCTTCTTCCACTCCTCCCGCAGGGGCAAAAATATAGTAATAGCCATCTTTTTTGTAGAGCTTCGGCCCCTCCACGGTATGGTGGTTGTCATGTCCACTGAATACGTTTTTCCCTTCGTCCAAAACCCTCGTACCTTCCACATTCATTTTACGTATGGTCAACAAACTGTTGACACCTGCACGACTACCTGCCCACGCATGGACAAGATATGCCTGATCTCCATCCCACAGAGGACTGGGATCGATAATCCCTTTTCCTTCCAATACCAAAACCGGATCGGACCATTTCTCACTCGGATCCTTCGTTTTGACCATAAATACCCCAAAATCAGGATCGCCCCAGTATATATAAAATTCGCCCTCATGATAGCGAATGGTTGGTGCCCACACTCCTTTGCTGTGTTGGGGGACTTCATAAACCTCATAGGGGATCAACCTGTGTACTGCATGGTTGATAATCGTCCAATTCACCAAATCTTTGGAATGGAGAATAGGCAATCCCGGCATGCAGTTGAAACTAGACACCGTCATGTAAAAATCATCCCCGACTCGAACCACATCTGGATCTGAATAATCCGCATACAACACCGGATTGGTAAAAGTACCGTCCCCTTGGTCACTGACCCATACTTGGGAGGCATATTTTTCACCCATATCCTGTGCATAAGACTCTTTTGTTCCTGCTAATTGAAGAATAAGGAAAAGGAAACAAAAAGCTTTCCATAGATAATCCGTACTAAATTCCTCTTTCATATATCTATAATTCATTTTCAATGAGCATAACTTGTCATGTGCCAAAGGTCGGAATGGCTTCTCCCGAATCAAACTTGTCTCCATACAAGTTTGATTCAGGAGAAGCTGGTTTAGTTGATGCTCATCCCAGTCTTGGTTTTATTGGGCTATTTGATCAGTTTTTTGGTGAGCACTTGTTCTTGATCCTGTATGGTAAGTACATAAATCCCCTTGCCCAACCGGGATACATCCACTTCAATATGCTGTGCATCCATCTCCATAGCTACCTTGACCTCTCCATTGTTATTATAGATAAGGATTTCTACAGCACCTTGTGGAATTTGGCTGCTTTCAATATGCAGCACGTCTTGGAGTGGGTTTGGATAGATGGTATAAGTGGTCTGCTCTGATACAGTCAACGCTACATTCCCAATTGGCTCGACACCAAATACCAATTGTCCCTGATAGTAAACAGTAATGTGGTCATTGAGCTCCAACTGGTTATTTCCCATGTAGGAGTGGTCATTGCTTTGGTCCAATACCGACCAGTTGGAATCATATAGCCTGAGCTGTATTTCCCCAGTCTGACTCAATGGGTGGAAAGCACCCAATACCGGGTCAAAACCCAATTCAAAGTAGTGGTCGGCTTGGTTTGCTACAGGATCCATGGCAATAAACTGACCGCTTAGATTCCCACTTCCCAACTCAACATAATCAATTGCGTCCACCATATCCCCAGAACCTTCTTTGGTAAACCAATACCGGAATTTCAGTTCCCCATAGTTGACGGGAATATTTCCTTTATTGGCAATTTCCAGTGTCAATCCGATATGCTTTTTACCTTTTTTATGGTTGGCATATACCTGTAGGTCGGTTTCTGGATCCACTTTCTCAGGCTCAATTCCCCACACCAAATGTCCATTCCTATACATGCTGATGTGTTCATTTTCTTCAAAGGATAAACTCGGTTTGTAGGAATGGTCGTTTGTTTCGTCCATGTCAGACCAGTCTTGATTGTTGAGACGGGATTGGATTACTCCAGAGCTACTTCCTGCAAGCAATGTATCCTGTGAAGAATCAAATCGATATTCGACATATCCGAAAGCATCTTGATGAGGTTGATCAAGGGGGATATACTCCATGTCAATGTTTTCTTTGCCCATTTCTGCATAATCTACCCAGGTATTGATTCCTGCGAAATTTTCCGGTGTAATCCAGTAGCGAACAGTAAGTTCATTCATTGCCAGATTTACCCCACTTTCATTGACAATTTTCAGATGGGGTTTAATGCTTTGGCTTGCTGTATTATTATTCCCTCCATCTCTATGCAAGACACTAATGTTTAAAGGGATAGATAAAAAACTTTGGTCCACATCCATGGCAGGATGGTGAAGACTATCACCTACCTGCGAAGCCGTAATAACACTCGTACCAAGCGCATTGATATGCAGTTTGTTTCCATCAACAATGGTAGCCACTGTGGTATCTGAACTGCTGAAAGTGACCGGTAAACCTGAGCTCGCAACGGCAGTAAGTGTGAAATCAGCGCTACCAATGTATGTTGCAGGAATAGAATCGAAACTGATTATTTGGTCTTTTTTGATAGTCAACTCAAACTCATCTGTGGTGGAACCATAATAATTGGTAGCTGTAATGACAACCGGGAAAACCCCTGTCATACTAGGTATACCGGAAATAATTCCTGTACAGTTGTCTATATTTAAACCCTCCGGCAATCCCGTTACTTCAAATTCTTTGGTCATGTTCAAAGCTTCAATTGGATAATGGAATTCCGAATCGAAGGTACCTTCCATCACATTCTCGCCACTAAATTCCGGTAAAATGGCAGGCAACCCCCAAAATTCAATTTCAGATACATTCCCTGATCCGTTTGGAGATAAATACCGAACATATCGATATCCTTTTTCAGATGAAATGACTTGGTCGGTATACACACCCGTAGCCGGAGCAGAGGTGACTGTAAACAAGGTATCTGCATCGCTAAAATCAGGAGAATTAGCTCCCTGAAACAGACCACCTTGCATGCGGACATTGTAACCATTCGGTCGGGGAGCATACCTTATCGTCTTAATAACACTCATACCATCAACGCCCAGATCATACCCTACCCAAGCAGTGCTTGTCGGAGCATCGAAAAACGAACCCAAATCTCCATCTACGGCTGCTGCTTTGGTTGTTGCAGGATTATTGCCCCAAGATCCATTTGTCCCAATTAACAGTCCTGTAAGCTTCATACCAAATAATGGACTTGAAGGTCGCGAATCCTCGCTCTCACCGATGCTATTGACAGTTGAAACAGTATAAAAGTAATCTACACAATTAACCACATCAGTATCCGTATAAGTGGTGTCCGTTACATTTGCAATCAATTCAAAAGGACCTTCGATCCCAGTAGCCCTTTTCACATTGTAACTATCTCCATCAGAGTCATTCCAGCTTACCGTAATCTGGTTATTTCCTGGAACAAATGACAGGTTTTTTGGTGCTACAGGCGGAAGGTATCCAGAAACAATATCATTTATTTCACTAACGCTTAATGGCTTGCTATAAATCTTAAAATCATCTACATTCCCTACCAATAAAGGATCAGGCCATTGGGATTTGCCAATCCAGTTTTGTGTAGTAAACCCCAGACTAGATGGGTTGAGTGTCATATTTTCGTTACGACCTACTTCTACACCATCTAAGTATAGAATGGCTATAGTGCCAGATTGGGTAAGTGCCAAATGATGCCACCTATCCGTTTCCAATCTAGAAGAAATATTGACTAGCTGTTCACCTGCCCCATTATTGATACCGTAACGCAAATTGCCGTTGGCACCATTGCTTGGTGTAAGAAACATAAAACTGTCTCTTCCTGAGCCAAAATCAAACACACGCGACCAATTCGCTATTTGATCAAGCTTTACCCAAGTAGAGATGCTAAAGTCCGTCAAGTGGCTTACGAGCCCTTCAGGGAGCGTCACATACCCGTCACTTCCACTCAGTTTAACCCCATTATTTATAAGCCCGGTTGTAAATGATGCGCTTGAACCCAATGTAGCATCGTTATTGCCCCAGGAATCAGCAGCCATAGTGCCCTGCATTTCATCAAATTCCCAATAAGCCAACTGTCCGGGAGTTGCCCTGACTTCTTCAGAATCCTCTGATTCACCCAGTTCATTTATGGCTGATACCACATAATAATAAGTGGTAGGATAATTTACATCGGTATCGCTAAATGAAGTGGTATCCGCACTGACAATGTTCGTATAAGGACCTCCACTTTCTGTCGCCCTCTTTACATGATAACTGGTAGCACTTATGCTTTCATTCCAGGAAAGGTTGATTTGCTGTCCTGATATCGATTTGGCTATTACTTCTTCAGGTGCCAGTGCAATATCTATTTGCGGGGCGGCAGCTATCTCTTCGGAATCAGAACTTTCCCCTGAAAGACTGCTGGAAGAAACCACATAATAATAGGTTTTCCCATTCTCCAACCCTTTATCTGTGTACTGGGTAATATTAAGATTTGTAGCCAACACTTCATAGGGATCTCCAATTGCCACAGAGCGCTTTAAGGTATAACTGGAAGCACCGATCACTTCGTCCCAATCCAGCTCAATCTGGGTATTGCCAGATGATGCAGATAAATTGGAAGGTGCTTCAGGTACGCCCCCATCAAGTCCTGTGATGGAGACATGCTCATATCGGGTAGTGTTCAATGAAGTAGTATTTCCGGAACTATTGAAAAGACCTACATAGACTTCAGTACCCATTTCTATGGTGCGACTGCCTACTTCAAACCACACATCTTTGTTATTTGATTCATACACTGTAAAAGTATTCCCGGTACGGGATATTCTGAACCATATTTCGGGACGCCAGGTATAGCGATTTCCACCTATCCATTGCATACTTGTTCCTGTTCCTGTACGCACACCCATTTCAGCGACACGCCAGCCCGCGTCACCTATTTTCATCAGTACGGTCTTAGCATCGGGATCCAAAGACTCACGAATCATGATCCCTGTTTTTTGCAAACCTCCGAAGTCTGCTACCCTTGCGGTGAGCGTTACATCCCCCGAAGCAATTCCATAGGTGAATCCCAGAGCATCGGAAGTTCCGCCAACGCTACCTGCTCCCGTGGTGATAAAAGTGTGTCCGGTATTGACCTCAGCATATACAGCCTCACCTTCAATGCTCAAATTGCCTATGTCTGCACGGGTCCATCCAATAGGCAATATTTCTCCTCCTTCCACAGGGGTAGCGGAGACCTCTTCTGAGTCCGGTCCATGACCGGCACGGTTATTCGCAGAAACCACGTAATAGTACGTCGTGCCGTTCTCCACATTTGAATCGGTATACCGGGGGTTGGTGCTACCACTTCCACTTGATATTTCTACATATGGCCCACCGGGGGTAGTGGAACGCTTGATGGTGTACCCTTTGGCATCCATGCCTTCAGGTGCATTCCAGCGCAGATATACCCTACCCATACCTTCATTTGCGAAGAGCCCATCCAATTGACCGGGAGGTGCCACAAAATCCAGTGGAGATTGATCACTGTCCAGAGTGAAAGTGAGCGTACCGTGACCCAATTGATCATTGCTACTTTGGGAAAGCCTCATGTTTAGTGCCATGGCCTTGACATGGGGTGCTTCCAGTCCCTGTTTTACCACATAATGGTTATAGACTATTTCCCAAACAGGCTGGTCAAAATATCTTCCCAGGGCATTGATGGCTACCCAGCGGTGCCTCCGGTTATTGCAGCTATTGTATTCTTCAAAAAACGGCGCTTCTAGCGAAAGTGCACCGGTACGGGCTACATATTCGGCACCTTTCAAAAAGCGGTTGTCATCGTAGCCATACAGGTCCACTCCCTGGTTCCAGGCCATTTGACAGGTATTGGCCATCAACCCGATACCCAGCAGGCCATGTGACTGGTCCCTACCTGATTCCTGCCATTGACCAAAATTTCCCTGAACAAAAGGAACAGCATTTTTGATGCTGCCTGCACCGATCCCATTTTTGAAATACTCAATCCCTTCGTTGAATATATCCTGATCATCCACCAGAATACCGATGGCAATAAGGGCAGAAATATTGTTCAGATCCCAATTTGCCCAATAATAAGTAGGGCAGCGGCCATTGTGATTGGTAAGAAAGTCGTGACTTACAGGATAGAAATACTCCTTCATCATGAACTTGAACTTCTCAAAGTCTTCCGGTGCCCAGCCCTCATAGAGCCTCATGATCTCAGCACCCATGGCCAAAGCTGTAAAACCTATCCCTCCCAGCCCCAGGATATCCGTATTTCCTCCAGAGGGTATCTGGTTGACGGTATTGGCGTAGGCATTGTATATGCTTATTGCCTTCTCCGCATGGGCCACGTCCCCTGAGATGTACCAGCGAAGCGCATTCAAATAAGCCGCTTGTCCGTCTCTGTTCATATTTTGACGCTGGTTTGCATTTGCCAAAACCCCGCCAGATATACCATATGTAGAACTCGATTTCCAGTCGGAAACCAATGTATTCCAGCCTTCTACCCAGGGACTCTCCCCTGCTGCGACTTTTTCTTTCATTCGGTTGAGGTCTTCCAGTGTATGCAAGCCTCCTGGGTGGACAAATGTCTGTGATAAAGCATTGCCCATAAAAATAATTAACAGTATGAATGTAGTAAGGTAACTTTTCATAACATAAAATTTAAATTGTAGTTGTTGTGAAATTATTTGAATCTTGCTTCACACTGACCTATTCTCTTGTAGGCATGGTGAAGCGATAATGAACCATTCTCCCGTAAAAATATTTTGGGGAAACGTTTCCTGTTAATCAGTGTTGAGTTAGGTGTATTCCAACATCCTAAGTTTTGTCTTTATTGACTTCTGCTACTTCATCCAATAGTCAAATAGCTATAGCTAATATCATATTTTCTGCATCTCCAAGAGCAAAAACAATAGCACCCTTTACATCATTCTACACATAACTCAACACTATACTTTTGAAAAAACCTTTGTTTTTTCGTTTAGTTTTTAACTAACTTAATCCATTTAATTATGCAATAACTACCAGGATCAGCACCATTCCACTTCATATTCGCCAAGAAACCAAGCGAAACCTTTTGTGAAGTTTCGAGCTCAAAAGAAAATTCCTTCACCCCGCTTACACTGGGGGCAGATGCACCAATAACAGCATCATTCTCCAATTCTACATATCCTAATGATGAGGATAAATCTGCCAAAGAAGGGATTCCACTATCTCCACTTGCCACCACACAGTGAACAAATGAATTCGTCTGAATTTCCGAATAGTATTCAAATGAAACCGTATAGCTTCCAACCGGCAATTCAAAGGAAGTCGGTTGATAAACCTTTCCGTTTACAATCGGAGTATCACCCCAAGTTTCAAAGGCAATGTATCCGGGCTGGCCATTCCATTGCTCTCTTCCATATCCTCCTACAGACAATCCTTGTTCTACTTTATTAAGCGCTGCAGTATTGGTAATCCAAGGAGCCCCAAGGGTACCCCATCTACCATCTTTTCCATCTCCACGAACAAATAGACCGCCTCCCTCTATATCCCCGGTATTGCCAAGAAAATAAGGGGTAATATCTCCAGGTGCATTGGGATTGATAATTACTGGGTTTCCAACAACACTTACACTTCCAACTAGATAGGACACATTTCCAGTAGAGAATTCTTCCGGAGCTATAACTTTAATCTCATCATCTTTTACGGGAAGAATAACTTCCGCTTCAACATCACCAGCAAATGTTATGGTAAACAGAGATGCATCTGTCCCAAACCCACTTCCTGCTAGAGTGATGATATCTCCTGGAAGAGCAATGTTAGGTCCCAATATGCTATTAGACTTAACAGATTCAATTATGGGTAGTGGGATTACTGTGTATGAAGCCACAGAATCCTTTAAATGTGTCCAAACTTGCACTGAAATTTTGCCTGACTTGGCCAAGGGTGGGACTACTGCTTCCATAAGGCCATCTTCGTAATTGAGAAACTCTGTTACAGGCACACCATTGAAACTTACATGTGCAGCATCCTGATGTGTTCCAAAATTCCTGCCTGTGATCCTGACGATTGTTCCCGGATATCCACTCGCCGGACTAACGGCATCAATTTCTATTTCAGGATAGGCATATATCTCCGGTTCATATTCCGGCTGACATGATGTCGTCAGGACAATGCCCAGCACAAAGGCCAGGTATCCTTTATAATATTTTAGGTTATTCTTTTTCATCTGTGTATAATGTTTTTCTTCAACGATCACCCCTAATACTTGGGGCAGACTTTGGAATCTTTGATCAAAAACCCATCCCCGGTCAGCCTAAAGCTCCGGTCTGAATTTTCAATGTCGATTTTATGATTTGAATGTTTTAAGGGTTTGCTTATGGCAGGTTGTGTTTTGCCTACCAAAAGCAAACCTTCTGATTAACAATCTAATAACCTGGGTTTTGCAAAATATTTCTATTCAGATTGGTCTCCTCTACAGGAATAGGGAATAGGTAATTTGCACGGGACCAGCTTCTGTTCGAACTCGGATCCACTACCAAAGCCCTCCTTGGTCCCTCAGCAGTATATTGTTTTACAGCTTCTCCAAATTGATACTTCGACGGATCGTACAAATCGGGGTTGCCCTCATAATCAGTACCTTCTATAATAGGTCCGAAAATTGGCGCATTCAGCACCTCTTCTGCTATGCCCCATCTTCTTAGGTCGTTGAATCTGCTGTTTTCCTGAAACAACTCCACTGTTCTTTCTCTTCGGATCTCCTCTAAAATATCCAGATCATAATCAGTAGCCAATTGGTTCGTCAAAGGAGCTATACCTGAGCGTTCCCTCACTTTGTTAAGAGACTCATTCAGTTGTGCATCAGTGATAGACCCATTCAGTTCATACAGTGCCTCTGCATAGATCAGGTACACCTCTGCCAACCTGATATGTGGGAAATCTGATGATTCCGTACTCGCCTCCCTGAAATTCGGGTAATCATATGACCTAAACTTGCGATTCCAAAAATTTGGAAAGGCATCGGTTTCCGTCAAGGTAGGTGGATCTGGCAATACGACCTCGTCTTCATTGCCGCCCGAATATGCAAATAGCCTGTAGTCACGGTTTTCCCACTGCTTCTCAGCCGTCTGATATCCTTGAAACAGGGGAGATTTGTCCACCGGCAGCCCGTCTGTACAGAGTATCATGTCCATAAAATTCTGGTTGATAGACGAGTAATAAGAAGCGTGACTAATATTGGTTCTTCCTTGGCGTAGAACAAAGTCATATTTACTATAAAATATAAATTCCCTATTAGTGGATTTGTCCAAGCCTGCCGGGTTCGAGCCTGCATCTTCCAGGTTAAACAGATAGTACATGGTCAAGTTATTCAGTTCATTGTTGTAATTCCACAACCCAAAACTGCCACTGTCCATCACTTCTTTTGATAGACCCGCTGACTGTTGCAACATTTCATCCATAGAAGGATATCCAGCTGGCTTTGTAGACCCCGCACCTTCAGTTGTTCCATTTCCGTCAGTAGAAGTTCCTACATATTTTTCCCAAGTTGCTTCAAATAAAAGCGCTTTGGCCAATAAAGATTGTGCGGCTTCCCTGCTTATATGTCCTTTATCATCCGCTGCTATATTGGCTTCATTGGGCAAGCCATCAATCGCCTCCTCTAGGTCACTTTTCATCTGGAAGAACACTTCATACCGGGAGTTCCTCTTACCCATTAGTTCGGGGGAATCAACATCCAGTACGATTGTTACCACAGGTACACCTCCGAACCTTTGAAGGAGAAAGAAATAATGATATGCCCTAAAAAATTTAGCTGCCGCAACATACTCCACTATCTCCTCAGGGTTTCCGGGGTATTGATTGGCTTTTTCCAATAGGATATTGGTCGCCCTGATATTTTTATAGGATTCGGTCCAAACCTGGTCTTTATTTCCGGGAAAAATATTACCTCTTCCATAATCAGTCGTAAATAGGTTTAGGTCAGAGCCCCTATCCAAAAGAAGCTGTTGGGCATTGCCCACATTCCAGCTCCAACTCCACAGGCCATTGTATAAGCCATTGGCACCGGCCCTAAAATGCTCTGCAGTTTTATAGAAAGATGACTCGGACAATGCGTCCGGTCTTTCCAAATCCAGGAATTTGTCCTCACAAGCTGTCACAACAAAAATCCCAAACAGCATCAATATGTAATTAAATTTTTTCATCGCTTTCAATTTTTAGAATGTGATATTTAGACCAAGTGAATAAGTCCTGTTAAAAGGATAGGAGCTATTGCTACTGGAACCGAACTCAGGATCCCAGCCATCTTTCACAGTTGTCAATTCAAACAAATCATTTCCTGAAAAATACACCCTGGCTCTATCCACCGCGTATTTACCTACATTCAGTTTGCTAAAAGTATAACCAATGACCAATGTTTTCATCCTGATATAGCGATTGTTCTGCAACATAAAATCATTATTTCTCCAGTTCCAATTGGCTCTGGCCGAATTCAGGGTCAATCTTGGGTAGGCTGCATCCGGGTTTTCTTCCGTCCACGTTTTGCCTTGGTACGCTGTAGTTTGGTTATTTCCTACTGTGACAAATGGATAGGCCATACCGTCAGTTCTCACAACGTTTTGGTTAACCACTCCCTGAAAGAAAGTACCAAAATCAAAGCCCCTGTATTGAAAACCTAGATTAATGCCATAGGTGTAGTGGGGGGCAGCATCGCCCATGAATTTGACATCACCGTCACCTTCCACCGTTGTTCCGGGTCCCCTGATGATGCCATTGCCATCCAGATCGACTTTTTTGGTGTCTCCAGGGCGTAATCGTATGGCCTGGTTATCGGCATTGGGAATCTCTCCCCCATTATTAAACTGTTCGTAATAAGCCGTCACTTCTCCTTCATTGGCAAAAAAACCATCTGTTTGATAAAGGAAATAAGAGTTCAAAGGATATCCCTGTATGGTACTGTTAAGTCCCGCATTGTATATATTGACTCCTTCCATGCTGAGCAGTTCATTTCTTGCATCGCTCATATTAACAGACACATTGTATTGGAAATCGCCAACATTTGAATTCCATGAAAGCATTGCTTCCCAACCTTTTACTTTCAAGACTCCACTATTTGTTTTTGGTGCAGCTCCTCCCAATATGGCAGGATAGTTTACAGCGATCAGCATCCCATCATTCTTCTTGGTGAAATAGTCAAAAGCACCTGTAAGCCTATGGTTCAAAAGTCTAAATTCAACCCCATAGTTGGCCACACCTATCCTTTCCCAGGTACGGGTAAGGCTGGTAAGCCCTTCAACTCCCGCAGTTGTCTGAAGGGAAGCACTTCTGCCAAAAATGGTTGAGCCCAATATTACCGCAGAAGCGAAATCATGGTTTCCTATACCAACCTGTCCTCCCATTTCGCCATAACTGGCTTTGAACTTAAGAAAATCCAAGGCGCCGACATCCTGCATAAATGACTCTTCTGTCACGACCCAGCCCACAGATGCGCCGCCAAAGTTTGACCAGCGGTAATCTGGGTGGAATTTTGAGGATCCATCTCTCCTACCTGTCAACTCCATCAGGTATTTGTCTTTATAATTGTAATTGAATCGACCGAGATACGAAAGGAATCCCCAATTTGAGGCTGCCCCCCTATTGGTCACATTAAATTCAGGAGATGCCACATTCAGATTAAAAACACCATTATCCTCAAACCCCTGTCTATACCCCTGCAACTCATCGGTTTTCCTCAATTCCGCCGTGGTTCCTACCATCATAGTTATGTGGTGATCGTTCCATAGAGATTTTTTATAATTCAGAAAACCCCCATAGTTTCCGTAACTAATCTCCCTCTTTATCTTCTCGAATGAGGAAACTGTATTGACAGACTCCGGTGCTCTTTCACCAAACCAAGTATATGTGGGCACATTTATTTTATATATTTCCCTGTCCCAGAATTCCTTGTCCAAACTGGCTGTTGCCCTGAAGTTCAGGTCATCGGTAATATCAAACGTGGCCGCCATGGATAATTTTAGCTGATCGGCATAAGCGTTTTCCCGACCACCATCAATGACATTGGCTACAGAATGCCTATTCCCTGCAATTCCAAAATTGGCGTACCACTGTCCAAATGGGTTTTTGGCAGGGAACAATGGAGGATCCTGAGCCAAAGAAGTAATCCCAAGACCTCCTGAAGGTCCAGATATACGGGACCTAAAGTAAGACATACCGGTTTCAATCCTTATCCTATCAGAGATCTTATAGTTATGGTTAAATCTCAGGTTATATTGCTCTTTCCCATCGTAGGCTGGTTTCAGGTTGCCCAAGTTTTCAGCAAATCCGGCAGAAATCCGGTATTGGGCTCTTTCTGTACCCCCAGAAACACTCAGGTTTGTCTGCTGTGAAAATGATGCACCATACATATCATCAAATCGGTTGCCCTCTCCGAGGAAAATATCCCCCCAATATTGGGTGGTGTATATTCCCGGACCTTCATCCCGCATCCTCACAAGCGTCTCCCTGTCTACCCAGCCCCAATACCATGCAGTACCGGCATATGCCAGGTCCTCGTCGGTAGCCTCTAAATTCATCTCGGCATATTTTCTCATCCCGGGAACAGCGGGTCTGATTCCAATGGTATTTACCCGAAAATTACTGGTAAGATTCACCTTAATCTCACCGGCTGTACCTCGCTTGGTAGTCACCAAGAGTACACCGTTGGCTGCCCGTGATCCGTAAATAGAAGCCGCACCATCTTTCAAGACACTTATAGATTCTATATCATCCGGATTCATGTTATAAAAAGCCTCGTCATTCACAGCCGGAACCCCATCAATTACTATCAATGGTGATCCGCCATTGACGGATGTGGCTCCTCGGATCTCCAATTTGATCCCTTCCCTTCCGGGTCTGGAAGACCCACGGGTCACTACCAATCCGGGAGTTTGCCCCTGAAGGGCAAGTGCAGGGTTTGTCACCGCACGATCTTCAAAAACTCTGCTGGAAACCTGTTCGACTGCCCCCGTAAGGGTCGCTTTGTTTTGTTCACCATAACCTATTACAATCACTTCCTCTAGGCTGGAAATGTCTGGTTCAAGAGATATGTTGAAAACCGTCTGATTTCCTACAATTATTTCTTCTGGCTTATAGCCCACAAACGAAACCACCAGTATGGCAGATTTTTCTACTTCGAGGCGAAAACTACCGTCAATATCGGTGACAGTTCCCTTCGTAGTACCTTTATTTACTACGGTAGCCCCGGGTAAGCTGTGGCCATGTTCATCAAGAACAACTCCCGTTATGACTTGTTCTTGTGCAAAGGCATGCATGTTTATAAGAAACAGCATGATTACACCCAATTGCGTAAATCTTTTCATAATTAATTATTTTGGGTTAATGGTTAATTAAAGGTTTATTCATTCATTTAAATTTTGTTTTCAACGCACCAAAGTGCTTCCACAATTTTAGGGAGAAATCAATTTTGGGGATATAAATTAAAATTCAAGATTGATAAACCATGATCCATTTTCATTCAAAAGAGCTGATTTATAAGCTTCTGGAAGGAAAATCGGATTTTCTAACCAAAAAACAACATGCAAGTCATATGGTATAATGCATGGAGTACCGAAGAAGAGTGTGTGAAAAGAAGGACTGTCAAATCCTTCGGGAATTTGGTTACCATTGGCAGAAAAAATCATTCATTCCCATTAATCGCCTCCTGCTATTGCTGGAGAAAAAATAAATCCAAATCTTCCCCGGCTTTAGCCAAACCAAATCCATCTTCTTGAATGATGTCTTTCAATTTTGGCTAAAGCCACATTCCTATTGATTGTCATTTGCTTCCACAAACTGGTTGGGAGTCTGGCCGAACAATTCCCGGAAGGTCTTTCCAAAATAGGCTGTAGAATTGAACCCAGACATATATGCTATTTCTTTGACAGTATACTGTTTTTGCAACAGCAGTTCGGAAGCATACTTCAGCCGTATGGTTCGGATGAATTTGCTGGGGTTTTGCCCAGTAAGGGAATTGATTTTCCTGTAGAATTGTGACCGGCTGATGCCAATTTCAACAAGAAGCTCATCCAGGCTGTAATCTTGGTTATCAATATTCTCAAGCACTACTTTGGTAGCCTTATCTAGAAAAACCTCATCCAGGTTGTTGGTCGTCAGCTCACTGGAAGGCAAAACGCCACCGACGGAAGTAAACTTGTCCCTGAGCCTCTTTTTTGATTCCAGTAAATTGAAAATCCTTGCCTGGAGTACATTGATATTAAAAGGCTTTGGCAAATATTCGTCTGCGCCTGTATTGTAACCCTCAATCCTGTCCTCTTCCAGGCTTCTGGCTGTAAGCAGGACTACCGGGATATGGCAGGTTTCAAAATTTGTTTTTACCCTTCTGCACAGCTCAAACCCGTCCATTTCCGGCATCATCACATCACTGATAATGACATCAGGATAAAGTTTGGACACTTTTTCAAGCCCCACCGCTCCATTGTTGGCTTCCCTGACTTTAAAATTCCGACTCAATTCCTTTTTCAGGTGTATCCTGAGTTCCCTGTTGTCTTCGACTATCAATACAACCGGCCTGCCCCCACTTTCAGTTGTTCCCTTTGTCAAATCCTCAGTCTCCACCGATTTTCCATTGTCCGAAATCGAAAGCTCGTACTCTGTCGATTTTACTGCATTCAAGTCAAACCCGTAGGTTTCCACTTCCATGCTTTCCATTTTGCTTTTTTGATTTTTCTTCAGTTTTGGCTCTAAGGGAAGGCGGACTATAAAAGTACTGCCGATCTGATATTCACTTTCCACCAGGATTTCACCACCGTGTAGTTCCACGAGCCCTTTGGTAAAATTCAACCCGATACCTGTGCCTGTCTTGGTACTATCGACATGAAAAAACCTACTGAACACATCTTTCAGATGTTCTCTTTTAAAGCCTATACCTGTATCTTTGACCCGGATTTCAATGATCTCCTGGGTTGTCGACCGCTTAAAAATATTGAGCTTTTGATGTCGGTTTTCATGACCCAGCTTGGAAATGGATAGAACCACTTTTCCCCCGGGTTCGGTAAACTTGAGTGCATTGGAAAGCAGATTGGTGATGATTTTTTCGATCTTGTCCGGATCAAAAATAGCAGGAAGTTCTTTCAAACCACTTTCAAACCTGAAATCAATGTTTTTTAGGTTGGCAAGATCCTCAAACAATAAGAAAATATCCTTGCCGAATTTCAAAATATCCCCATTCAGTGTATGCAACCGCTCTTTTCCCAGATCCATCTTTCTCAAATCAAGAAGCTGATTGACCAAATTCAACAATCTTCTAGCACTTCTTTGGATGGTATAGGCTGAAGTCTTCACTTCTTCGGGATCATTGAATGCCGAGAGGATCTTATCCACCGGATTAAGTATAAGTGTAAGAGGAGTCCTGAATTCATGGGAAACATTGATGAAAAAACGTAGTTTCATTTGATCCAACTCGCGCTCTTTTTCATCTTTTACCAAGCGGGTATAATACCTGATTGCCAGCCAAAAAGCCAAGATCAACAATATCACATAT
Source organism: Belliella marina (assembly GCF_042682445.1). Taxonomy (NCBI): domain Bacteria; kingdom Pseudomonadati; phylum Bacteroidota; class Cytophagia; order Cytophagales; family Cyclobacteriaceae; genus Belliella; species Belliella marina. The sequence goes on along the minus strand of NZ_JBHUHR010000022.1, from coordinate 184,339 downwards.
ATTGTATATGCCCACCAAGTCTTCCAAGGTGGAGGCAGTACAGAAATAATAATACTGGTTACGGTTGCCTCGCCCCATAAACCATCCTCCGCAGCCTTTACCTCAAATACATAGTTTCCCGGAGACAAGTTGGAATAATTTGCTGTCCGGTTCTGTCCAACTCCAATGAATGACTCATCCAGCCCTTTCATGCGATATGCATAATGGATGCGTTCAGGATTCTGATAGTTCAGTGCGACAAAAGAAAACTGAACATGGCCTTCGTAGTGTTTCAGCTCAAGCTTTTTTGTGTTGGCAATAGATTGTTTTAACAGTATTCTGTTATTGACAGTGTCCCCAGCGCTCACTTGCTTATTCAGTAATCGAAATTCCGTAATAATGGGGGTAACTTTTTCAGTTCCCTGATGTATTTCTTCTGGGTGGAAAATATTGAAGCCGTTAATCCCTCCGGCAATAATCCTACCGTCTCTGGTCTTGTCAATCGACTTGCTTTGGAACTCCATCCCCTGCAAACCATCATGGATATTGAAATTTTTGAAACCATGGGAATCAGGATCCAAACGTGACAGGCCACTTTTGGTGGTGATCCACATGAATCTGTCCTTGTCTTCAACTATGCCTAGGACAAGGTTATTGGACAATCCATCTTGGGTAGAATAGGATTTTATCAGTTGAAGACTGTTGTTGAGTTTGTGCAAGCCCAAATCAGTACCGATCCAAATATTCCCACTACTGTCTTCTGTGATATAGTTAACGCGGTTTCCATGAAGATTCGGTTGCCTTATTTCCTCAAATCGTATATTGGAAGGTATGTAACCATCCAGCTTGTCCAAGTCTACAACATTCAGCCCAAGGGCAGTCCCTACAAACAACCGTTGCTTGGAATCTATAAAAACAGAAAAGACAAAGTTGCTCATTATGCTAGTGCTGTCTCCCGGAGAATGGGTAAACTTGCTGAAATGTCCTGTGCTCGGGTTGAATAAATTTAGGCCAGCCGATTGGGTTCCCAGCCAAACCCGATGCGAACTATCCTCGGCAGCACACCAGACTGTATTCTGACCTATGCTGTTTGGGTTTTCCGGTGTGTGTTTATAAAACTTTGACTTTCCTGTAGTCGGATCAAACTTGTTCAGGCCACCATCCCAGGTACAGACCCACAGTTTCCCATCAAAACTTTCAAGCAAGTACAATATTTTGTCAGAGCTCAAGGTATTTGGATCTCCGGGTTTTGACCTGAAATGTGTAAAAGTATTGCTATTTTCCTCAAAAAGATTCAGCCCTCCTCCATCAGTACCTATCCAAATGTTTCCTTTGCTATCCTGTAATACCGATTGGGCAATCTGTGTGCTTAAGGTATTTGGATTCCCGGGCTGGTAAAAATAATGTCCAAATATTGACTTGGAAAGTGCCAGTTTACTGACCCCTTTATTGTAAGTAGCAATCCAAAAAATACCGTCCCTATCTTCCAAAATCGTGGACACCTGATTGTTGGGAAGAGAAAAAGGATCCGAAGGGTTATGTTCTATATGTTGGACAAGTCCACTTTGTTTGTCATAAAGAAATATACCAAAACCATCTGTGACAAGCCATATCATACCTTTCTTATCCTGATAGATATCAAAGATCGGGACATGATGGTTCACTGGATTGATACTCACAAACCGGTTGGTTTTCCTATCCCACAAGATCAATCGAGAAAGGTCATTTCCTATCCAAAAATCCCCTCCATTGTCAATCATAACCACCTTCGGGAGATGGTCAAGGTCAAAGGAACTGGGGACATCTACAAGGACTCTTTCGAAATTATCAGTTTCCGGTATATACTTGTTTAAGTACCGCCCATCTGTACCAATCCAAATAGCCCCCTCTTTATCCTTCAAAATACTGGTCACATTATTGTCATCTATAGAAAAAGGATCATTGGCCTTTGAGATATAATGTCCCGAGAGCAGGTTCGTATACGACTTTGATGAAACATCACCCAAATTGAGCAGGCTTAAACCATTTTTGGTAGCTACCCATAAATGTTCATGCTCAGCATCGTAAAAAAGGTCGTTGACCACATTTCTTGTATCATTGGAACTGGCCCTCCTTTTGTGCAATTCAATTCTATGGAATCCCTCTGTCTCCCTGTCAAATACATTGAGCCCATTTCCCGTTCCTATCCACAGATTGCCCCTGCTATCTTCTACAATTGAATTGATCCTGTTGTTGCTTATCGAATTTGCATCATTCAAAACAGGCCTGAACACTTCAAACCCGTAACCATCGTATCTATTCAGCCCATCAATGGTCCCAAACCATAGGAAGCCCTCGCTATCTTGAAATATCTCAACACAGGTGCTGCTGGACAAACCTTCTACTGTGGAAAAATTCTCAAACCTTAAATTAGTGTATTGGGCATTGGCACAAAGATCAAGAAGCATCAAAAAAACAATAAGGCAATATATCTTTGGTATCATCCTCTCTTTCACATTTGAAATCAAAATCTTCCGCAAAACAAGCTTTGCGGAAGATTCAAATTTAACAACAATTTGGTGATAAAACCCAGTATCTTGGAATCAGCATTTTTGAAAGCAAATTATCATAGGAAACCCATACTCTCTCATTGGAAAGTTCATTTGCTTGCTTCCAAAATGCAATACTTCAATCGAATAATCTAATTATGGGCAGATATCAAACGATAAAACACAATCAGTGGATTTTTCTCCACTGTATTTTCCTCGTCACGTAATATGGAATAAAACAGATCCCCTTTCAATGGCTTTGGAATGATTTCTTCTGTCAACTCCCTACCAAATAGTTGCCTTAAATGAATCAGGGGGCGGTTGTTCTCCAAATCAATTACCACATAATAGGAACGATTGTCATATACAATACGCAAAAACGCATAACTATCGGACAACACGACATGGTTTATTCCCAACTGAAGTGTCTTGTCAAATCCTGTCAAATCAAGCAGGTATTCCGGGACCAGGTCATCATCCACTTTTCTAAAGATCGTATCCGTGCCACTATGGGATGATATGTCTCCCCAAATAATTGGCAAATAAAACAAGCTTGTGTTTTTTACCCAACTTAATATCCTGGGGATTGAATTGATAGTTGTGTAATTTGAATGATAGCCGTAAAGTGGGCTTTCCTGATGTTTGACTTCAAGGTTTTTTGGTTCAATCGAACTTACCAAAACCTGACGGGTTTTTTCTTTGGAACCATTCAAGGTTTCCTGAATTACCAATAGGTTATCATCATCTTTGTAAAAAGAGATCGGGTGCGCTGGTAATCTTTGACTTGAGCTTTTAAAGCTTCCCTCAAGGTCATAGGAGATAACAATCCTTTTCTCCCAATCTGCCACAAGGACAACATTTTCCTTTTCATCCAAGTGAATAGCATAGGGCATAATATATTCTTCAGGTCCTTCTCCCTTTTCACCGATTGTCCGTAGGATATTACCACTGTTGTCAAATTTTAAAAGTCCCTGTATTCTGTCCAATAGGAGAAAAAAGTGCTGTGAGAAGGCTAAGTCCTGGATGGTGGTAAGTGCAGGATTTCCCGGAGCCTCAAGGTTTATGGTGTCCAGAATTTCAATCTGAAATTCCGGCGAATCACCAAACAAAAAATCCTTATGGATCTCAACAATATTGGTAACCGCTGTCGAATCTACATCACTTTTATTTCCACAATTCGTATACAGGGAAATGGAAAAAACCAGCAAAATCAAATTAGTGTATTTCATATTAGAAAGTCGGTTCGATGAATATTTTTTTGAAAACTGCTTTAGTCCTACAGTTGCGGAGTCTATGAAAAGCGGGAGTTGTATGTCATAGAATGTGTACAATTAGCATTTTCATTTTATTAAAATTTTAATTCCTATAGTATTTGGCAATCGTATGATTTTATAAACTAAGAATCCAACCCATCATCTTACCACATTAGCGTATTCGTTACTTCATTTGATAAAATCACTTTTGTACCGAACTCTTCCAGATATACTTTTAGCCTATAGTTGATTTGAATGCCACCTGAGTTGTAAATAATTCATTATCAGTTGCAGGACTAACCAATAAATCATGTAACCATAGACATGGATTTAGAAATAATTGGTGAATATATTTTAAAAATCAAACACAAGAAAGCCAAGTTCATCCAAGAAATTCTGACACACCCAGAGCTTCCCGTCTTTGGCAAAATACTTGTAATTCTCGTCATACAACTCCACAAGTTCCATTTCCGAAATAAGGTTAAACTCTGCATCGAACACGGACAAAAAAACCTGAGTCCTAGAAAGTCGGGAATTTTCAACATTTCCTGATTCGTCCGTGAAGATCCGTTTTGCGGACAAACGGAAGTAGCGCTTGTGTTTGCTATCCCACACCGGTGCCTGAAAACGGACTTGCTCCAGAAGTTTTTGTTGTTCCTTACCAATTTCTTGGCGCGTACCCGTCAAAGTTTCGGGAACATCCGCCCTACTGGGTGTCATTTTTGGTTCGTAATTGACTACTTTAACGATCTCACCTTCTGTATTTAACAAGATTATTTCATTGGAATATAGATGGCTTACGGAAATGTGATTTTCATCAGAACAAAGGAATACCCAAGGATCATAAAAGCTGTTATCAGCACTCAAAAAATAATTTTTGAATGAATTCTTAGGATCTATATCTATATTTTTCACCTGATTATCCTTGACTGAAAAAAAAACCAAAAAAGCAGTCTTTTTCCTAAAGTCAAGATTGGTTCCAACTACCGTCCAATCCTTAGTGTTCACCACCAACTCTGATCTCGGCGGAGGGGTTTCAAACTGGATACCATTCGTATCCTTCGTGGTAAGCCAATTCACCTTTTGAACCACATGACCATTTCTATCGACGACTGAGGAAAATGGTACTGATTTGGCAAACAAAAGGTTATCCCCTAAAAACTGTAGCCCAAATATATACGGTCCTACACCATTGGGACCTTCAGCATCCAAGGAAACTGTTTTGACAAACTCTTTCTTATCGAGGTTGATTTCATCAATGGAAAGATCATGATGATTGTACAGAAAAAAGGTTCCTTTATGATCATCCAGATCTGAAACAACCATATACCCCGACACATCCAAAATTCTACCTTTCGAATCTATGATAACTGTATCTACGGAATAAGTTAAAACTTGACTATTTTCTTCTACACTCCCCTGTTGACATGAAAATGAAATCAATATGAAGAGGGCAAACAAAATTGGAAAGGTAGACAGTTTCATATTTTCAAAATTTAAAGAATACATAAAAAGAAATGCTATGAGGTAAGACATAAAGCTCCTTGATAAGACCAAAAGGCTATACTTCGTAGCTTTCATCCCGAAGGTTGAGTTTTTTTGTTTTCATTAAAACTAAAACTTATTTACTGAAAAAGCAAACTTTCACCAAATTCCACTAAATATTAAGGTTTGAATTTAATCAACCATCTGCAGGAAGTTAGCTAACGTACCATTATAGGCTTATTCTTTCAAAAACAACCCTTATGACAAGATGGATTTAACATCAAAACAGGGGCAAAAAAGATGGAGGGCAACCACTCCCCGAAAAAAAAGCTTAACAATACGATCTTCAGAAAGCCTGAGCAAAGCCAACACAGTCCCTGCAAGAATCAAGTTATACGGAATTTTTTGGGCGGATTGCAGGAGAATTAGACAAGCTTGTGGAGACTAAACTACTATCGGCTAAAGTCCGATACGTTTGGTTTCGCCTAAAGGCTACTAAAGTGCATCCGAGACTTAGTGTTCTTTGTGAAAAACTTGGTGATCTTAGTGGTTTAATTTTTACCACAAGGATCACCAAGTAAAAACACCAAGTTCACAAAGAAAAATACACTAGAGTCTTCGCCTAAAGGCGAGGGATTCCCGCCCTGAGTGAGGCATTAATTTCCCAAGCTCAGCCTTACGAAACCCAACTCGTCATCCACATTTGTAAAGAACCAAAGCATACCATCTTTTGCAAAGTATTTCACGCTTTCTGAGTTGAACTCAAGAACTTCCCCTTCCGAGATCAGGTTGAAGTCCTCATCAAAAACCGTAAGGAATATCTTCGTCTCTTTTACTTGAGGCAAGAAAGCATTTTCCAATTTAGTATCAGTAAACACCCTTTGGGCAGATAAGCGCAGATACCTCTTATTTAATTTATCCCAAACTGGAGCACTGAATTTGATTTGCTCCAAAAAACCCTGATAAGTATTTTCTATAACATCTCTTGAAACGATCTCTTTTTTATCAATCTGCTTGACACTTTTAGGGGTCATGGTTGGCTCATAGCTGACTTTTTTCACAAGCTCCCCTGATGTATTGAAGATGTAAATTTCATTGGAAAAATCATGACTGACTATGGCATGACCATTTTCTGCCTTAAGATGAACCATGGGATCTATATAGAAATAGTTTCCGGAATCATCAAGTTCCAAAACATTGTCTTGATATGCCTTTTCTAGATCAATGTCAAATCGATTTTTCGTGTTATCGCTAGTGGACAAAACATCGAGATAAACATTCCTATCTAAGTCATAAGCTAATCCAAAAACCTTCATAGAATCGCTATATTCCAATACCAATTCGTTTCTGAGCATTTGAAAACCCTCCCCACCATTTATTTTCGACCAATCCGCACTTTGCAGGATGCTCCCATTTTTATTGAAAACTCCAGATTTAGCAGACCCTTTGATAAAAAATAAGTCATCCTCCAGCGCATAGATATAATTGATATAGCTAGTGCCATTTGGGCCTTCTTTTTCAAAAGGGATGCTTTGTACATATTCAAGCTTATCCAAGTTGACTTCATCAATTGAATGATCAAACTTATTGAACAAATAGATAACGCTTTCTTGAACGTCCAAATCTGAATTGGTTATATATCTGGTCAGATCCAGATTTTTCCCTTTGGAGTCAACCAGAACTGTGTCCAGCTTATAGGAAAAGTTTTTTTGTAAATCATCTGTCGCTTTTTGCCCGCAAGAAAAGAGGAGTACAAATAGAAGTAGAGAAAGGGTTCTGGTTTGATTCATAAAATTAAGTTTTAAAACCAAATTTGGTATCTGCAGAATGGTGTGCTTGTTGCCATATTTTTGAATTACTTAAAAAAATAAGCTCAGAATCTTATTCATTTTGATAGATGTAATATCAGGTCTTTTAGTTATTCAGTTTGCAATATAGTACATTTTAGGATTCACTCAAGTTTATTCTGACGAAACCCATTTCATCCATAAGATTCTCAAAAATCCAGATATTACCATCTTTGGCAAAATGTTTAGGGAATTTCCTAAACGTACCTTCAATAGGGATTTTTGTGAATTTTGGGACTTCAATTTCACCCAATAAGTTAAAATCTTTGTCCAAAGCTGTGATGTAAACTTTACATTTTATATGATCAACTGTTTTAGAGGCAGTTGGTAATTCTTTAAAAGAAAATCTATAATAGATTTGGTTTTTCTCATCCCAAAATGGAGCTAGAAAATTTATTTCTTGATAAAATCTTGAATACTCTAGTTGGTAATCTTCCCAAGCTTCAATTTCATGGGTTAATTTATATGAATTTATCTTTTCATTATTAAATAAGGAGGTCTGGTATTTTTTTGTATGCATGGTATCTAAAGAAATATCATACACCAATAATGTACTCGTTACTTGGTTGGAGACTACTAATTTTGAATCGAATTTATCCATGTCAAGGTTTGGTGTTGTTCTCACACTTCCACTTCCACCCTGCAATGTAAAAGTAAAATTTTTGAAGTCTTTGAAATTATCCAACGGTATCTCGTAAACCTCTTGGTCTGCTATGTCAATAATCCCTAAAACATTTCTCTTATTTTCAAAATCATTGATCACCGTAAAAAGTTTATCCATTTCATCATTAAAGATTGGCTTTGAAATAGGATAATCTCCATTAGCCCAATTTAATAACAGATCTCTTGGGTTTACAGATGTTAACTTTTGTCCATCCATTGAAAAAACATTGCCTTGAATTACAATTTTATCTTTTCCGTAAACTTGAATTCTACTTGTAATTTGACCTGTACCATTTGGGCCTTCCCTGTCAAAGGGGATTTTACAATCTAACCTATGTTCATTTAAATTAATTTCCTCAAGTGTATGGTCGTATGGATTAAAATTGTAGAGATATTTCTTGTCTTTACTTACATCCGCACCTATTATATCCCCTTTCAAATACAAAATCTCATTATTTGCCTCAATTCGAATTGTGTCAATAGAAATCTCATGCTCTGAAAAATAGCCACATGAATTCTGATCAGATTTTCCAGAACAGGAAAGAAAGATTAATAAAATCAAATATCTCATAAATTAAATTAATTGCTGATTTTTAACGGGTCATTAGTTTAACTTATGACCCGTAGTTTATAGTGGATCCAGAACTTTTTACCACCAAGGTCCAGTACCTGAAACCGGAGCTCCGCTGTTCTTCAAATATCTTTTCCAAAAGGACAGCTCCTTCTTCCGGGGAGTCAATGCCTTGCATTTTCGAATCATGGATTCCCCTTAAGCCCATCGTATAGATGTTTTCGAAGGCACTCGCATTTTCGACTTGTTTTTCGAGGACTTCCAATATCTTGTTTTTATTCCGGTTATAATCCCAAGGACCATCACGTCTGGAGTCCCATTCCGGGCCGGCATTGTTGAATAGTAAAGGCTCAGCATGACTTGAGCCCACCACGATTCCGAATTTTTTGGCCACTTCCCTATTCTCTGCCACCAACTGAAATGATTTTGTATTGGGATGCATCGCAGGCCAAATATGGTTCGCCCGCAAACGAAGCATCAATTCAAATATTTTTTCATATGTCTTTGGTCCAATATCCCCAAATTCTGGATCAAAGGTTTTTTTGGCCCATGGCCACAAGCCCCAACCTTCATCATTGAGAAAAATCCCCCTGTATTTTACTGAGGGTGAATCTTCGATAAATACATTATCCGAAATTTCTAAAGTCATCATCTTTTTGACAGGCACATCTGCCCACCAATACCATGGAGAAACTCCTATCATCCTACTTAATTCCATCAATCCATACGCAGTCCCCCTAGGATTACTTCCCACCACATACAGTATCTTGTTTCCATTGGCAGCATCTATTTTCCCTTTGATGCAATAAGCTTCCCATTTTGGTCTGAGGGCATCTATCTCAATTCCTGATTCCCTGCACTCCCGATCAAATGAATTGTTTACCCCCAAAGTGCCTGCCTTTATCTGGTATTTGGCCGATCCAGCTTGTACTATTTGAGGTAATGCCCCAGAAACATTGAAAACATCCTTGGCAAATACTTCTGCCGCTGTATTGACTACCAACTCCTCTCCCTTGTCCAAAATTATCTGAGATGTTGTCTGTGGCGAAGCAATGACAAATGACTCCCTACTTTGTCCCCATGACATGCCTGATGTCAAAAACACAAAAACCAACATGAAAATCAGGCATTTAGAGTTTGCGGTAAGTTTCATGTTATTCTGTTGTTATTCGAAAGATTGTCTCCGGAAGACCTTCAGATCTTACAATTACCGTTATATGCCCTTTTGATCGGTCAGACTGAACAGTAAGCAGGGCTTTTCCGAAATAGGTTGAAATGGAGTTCCCGGTAAAAGGGTCTCTCAGGTCTCCGTTGTCCAGACCTAATAGCTTTCCTTTTCCGGATACTTCTACCGTAATTGTCCGGTCCGCATCCGGAACTACCACGCCTTTCTCATCCACAATCCTGATCGCTATGTGAGACAAATCCTGGCCATCAGCGGAAATTTGTGTACGATCTGCCGACAGTAGGATTTGTGCAGGTTTTCCGGCCGTTTTCAACTCATAAGAAGCTACTTCCCGACCAGTCATGTATCCTTTGGCTACGATTTTGCCTTTTTCATAAGGGACATGCCATTCAATTGTATTGTTTGGAAAATCAGTGGTTTTTCGAATACCTAAAGATTCGTCATTCAGGATTACCTCTACGCTATCGCAGTTGGTGGTAGTTTCTACCTTGATGATGTGCCCTTCGTATTGGGGAAAATTCCAGTGATCTGCCAGAAAAGGCCAGCTCCAGTGAGGTTTTCCTGTGTCCATATCCAATGACTGATCGGCTACTGCGATCCTTACCATGGGTTCATCGTTCCAGACGGACCGGTGAAATGCAGCAGCAGGTTTTTCAAACATGCAGACATCAAAAAGACCATTCACTCGCCCGATGCTGGGCCACCCTCTACTTTCACCCAAATAATCAACCCCAGGCCAAAGGAACTGGCCAAACACAAAATCATTGTTTGCCACATCATACCACGGATTAACAGGGTCAAAAGCTTTGAACTTATCTTTTCTTCCGCGATAATAAGAAAAGGCTTCAGATACGTAGATAATCCGATCTGGAAATTGTTCTTTTTCATCCTTCAACCATGGTTCCTGGTAATTGTAGCCAACCACATCCAGGCTTTGAGCAAAATCATTTATATTATGCCTTCTCTCCTGATCTGGCCGAAGTGCTGCCGTAACCAACCGGCTGGGATCCAGACCATGGACATAATCCCTTAGCATAATGGCACGCGCTGTACCTTCCCCACTTATATCGTACTGTTCATCTGTTTCGTTTCCGATGCTCCAAAGAACAATAGAAGGGTGGTTCCGATCTCGAAGGATCATAGCCTCCATATCGCACTGCCACCAGTCCTCAAAGTATTTCTCATAATACATGCTTTTCCATTTATCAAATGCTTCATCAATCACGACAAAGCCCAGGCTATCGCACATGTCCAGAAACTCCGAAGAGGGAGGATTATGGGAGCAACGGATAGCATTGACTCCATATTCCTTGAGTATTTGAAGCCTGCGCAGGTATGACTTGTCGGGCACTGCTGTACCCAAAGATCCGGCATCCGGGTGAAGGTTCATGCCCTTCATTTTGATATTCTTTCCATTGAGGAAAAAGCCCTTATCTGGATCGAACCTTATTTCCCTGACACCAAACGGAGTGGTGTAACTATCCACCGTTTTACCGTTTACTTTTACGGTGGTTTCCATCTTATATAAGTATGGTTCTTCTATTGACCAAAGCCGGGGTTCACGGAGTTTTAAAGATTGCTGTAGCGTTTCTTGCTTTGATTTACCGATCTCAAGTTTAGACTTTCCCTCTGCAACTTTCTTTCCCTGCTCGTCAACAATCCGGTTTTCCACCAAAACTTCCGCCGGGCTTTGAGTAGCGTTATCAATAGTCGTAGCGATATTGACTTTAGCTTCCTTCCCAGAAATATCCGGAGTGGTGATGTAAGTCCCCCATGTGGCGACATGTACCTGATCAGTCACTTTTAGCCAAACATGCCTGTAAATTCCCGAGCCTGAATACCAACGGGATGAAGGGCTGTCGCTATGGTCCACTCTCACGGAAATCAAATTCTCTCCTCCATAGTTTAAGTAGGGGCTCAGGTCATATTCAAATGTAGTGTAACCGTAAGGGTGAAACCCTAAATGCTTCCCATTGATATACACATCGCTTTGGTGGTAAACTCCGTCAAATTGAATGACAACTTTTCTGTTCTTATAGGTTCCGGGGACCGTAAAGCTTTTGCGGTACCATCCAATACCTCCAGGGAAAAATCCCATTGCACCTTCCATCCAGCCTTTACCGGCATTTTCTCTTGATACCTGTTGCTTAATACTCCAGTCGTGCGGCAACTGAACTTTCTGCCAATTGCTGTCATCAAAATCAGTTTTTTTGGCTTCAGTGACATCTTCAAGCGAAAATTTCCAGTCAAAATCAAAATTCTTTTTCTCTCTTGGTCCCTGCGCCAGACTTACACCAGATATTAACAGGAAAATAATTGTGTAGATATATTTCATTTTATACAACATCTAATCGGAAGTTTACTTAATATGCTTTCCAAAATTGATTTAGTCATTTCATTACCAGAATATCTCTTACAGTCACGAAATAGTCATCACTACCAAAACGGTTTTTACTTTTGTCGTACCAAACCGACTGCTCTCCCGTCACTTCAAGTTCCACTGTATAGTCCCCTTTAGGCAAAACAGGCCTCAAATAGCGGATGCCATTACTCCTCACCTTACTGTAAAAACCAATAAGCAAAGTAGATGTGACCTGTCCTTGATTATCCAAAACCCTTACCAAAGCATACCATCTTTTGCAAAGTATTTCACGCTTTCTTAGTTGAACTCAAGAACTTCCCCTTCCGAGATCAGGTTGAAGTCCTCATCAAAAACCGTAAGGAATATCTTCACCTCTTTTACTTGAGGCAAGAAAGCACCACCTATATCACGCTCCATTGTGTTTTTCTTATTATCTCTAAACACTGCCAAAACATTAAAATGGAGAAATTTCAAGTATCATTAAATCATAACTATAAACACAGCTTAAATCAAGAAGGTCGGACAAAATGATAAACTGCAATGACAGGATTGTCTGAAGTTTCTGACATTTTAAGTCTAGAATCATCTAGTTTTTTCTTTGCCAAATTTTCCTTTTGAGTGATAGCCGCTATCAAGTCAACTGGACTCAATGCACCATAAGCAAAATCCCCATTGAAATTATCAAATTTAAAATGGACTAAGCTATCCACATCATTGATCATTTTTGATGAAAACTTGAAAACGCTCTCTTTTTTATTATATAAGCAATATTTGGAGGAAGGCTTAAGATAGCTTGCCTCAAAAAACACATGCTGTTGATTCTCTAAAAATGTATCTCCCATATGTCCATAATTTTTCAAAGCATCAGAAAGTGCTTCATAGCTATATGTATCTTCTATTGGTAACTGTTTATCTCCAAAATTCAGAAAGTATCTAGGGCTTATTTTTTGCCCTTTGATGCTAAATACTTTGTTGTAAAATGGTGGAATAAATAAAACCGAATCATCATAAAACCTAAATACATTTCGCTTTTCGTATGCAACATCTCTAACTGATGGATATTCAAAGTGACTTTCTATGATAACAGATTCATTATTTGAAATAAATAACTCATAAGGACCTGCTCCTTTGTCATTATATTTTGCCAAGAATGGGTTATGGTAAAAATATCCATCTAACTCCTGGATATTACTTGACTTCCAATCTATTTTCTGGGTATAACTATACTCCAAATTTTCAAAAACGACCATTAGCTGTCTGATGTGGTCATATATCATAATCTGACTTTCACCAATGAGTGTCATTTCTCCAAGTTCCATATACTCTCCTTCTGCTTCTCCTTTCCTACCCAATTGTTTTATGAAACGCCCTTCCATATCAAATACAAAAGCAGCATTTGCTATTCGCTTATCTAATACATAGATGAAATTTTTATCAATAAGTACTTTATCAATTTCTCCAATCAAACAAGCTGAGTTTGTTTCTAAAGGGATATATTCAATTTCTTTTACAAACTCTGATAGATAAAGAATAGCTACTGTATTGTGATCATTGAAATCAAAAACAATAAAACCCTCTTGATCATAGTAAACCTGCTCGATGACATCTGTAGATCTGCCACATGATGCCACGACGATGATAGCTAGGAGGACAAAGCTGATTAATAAAACTGAGCGGATCAATATTTTCATTTACCTATCTGGTAGTGATCAAAAATCTTTCAACGTAAACTTTATCAAGATAAAGCTTTCTGCATCCCTCTGGCTCTTTTCCAAATCCAATATCCTTTGCGAAAGCTTATTTTTATTATTTTTCACCATAGTAGAAAAATTTTGTGAGCTAAAGTACCCTAAAAAACCACCATCAGAAGTTATGGTCACTACAGAAGGCATGGAAATTTTATCCATATCATTGATCCAAACCGACCCTAAGTTGATCAATCGTTTACTATGCTTTGAATAAAATGCCGTATTCATATAACCACCATAACTATATGTGACACACAGATAATCAGCCGTTTCATTCACCTTATAAAGAGATGCCCAATCCCCCTTCTTTTTATTTTTATAATTCTCTACAAATGATGAAAGCTCATCAGCATCCATATCATACAACCTTGGGGGATTGACTTTGGTAAAGTCAAATGCAAATCTCGGATATACTCTTCCCTTGGCTACATCAACACCATAAACAACCGCATTGATAGACTCCATGAGCCTCAACGAATCCCCAACTTGATAAAATCCAAAGCCCGCAACTGGATACATAAGCAATTGTTCCCGATAATCACACTCCAAGTCTTGCTTTTCAATCTCTTCTTTTTCATTTGTGATAAAAAACCTAGGTTGAATTGGAAAAGTACTTTCAAAGACATGCCCATTTGGCATTCGGGAATTGTACATCGCCATAGTAGAATCACTGATAGGAAAAAATGAGGAAAGGTGTGCCTTGTTTCTCATAGCACCCAAATATTCCCCTGTGATAGCATACTGGAGTATTTTTTGACTCATTGGTGAATAAATCAAAACATTGCCTGATTCTGGATCAACTTCAAAATCCTTTATATCACCATATTCTTCTGGTCCCTCTCCTTTTCTTTGGATAGCATTTACGAATTCTCCTTCATCGGTAAATATAAAAATTGATTCCGTATGGCGATCGAATATATAAACATGTCCATTGCGATGAATCATTTTCGCTATCTCACCTATAATCATATTCTCTGGTAGAGATAGAGGAAAATATTCCACTGTAGATACAATCAAAGATGCATTCATAGCATAGTCTTTATCGACATCCTTTCTCGGATCTATACATATTATTTCTGCGTTCTCATAAGAGTCAGTTGCAAATTGAATAGAGTCTTTTGAATTGCCACAAGAATATAATAGTGAAGCACAAAACAAGGAACATTTTAAAACGATCCTCCAATTCAACTTTTTAGAATACTTTGCCACTAAATCTTTTTTGTCATCAACTTCATTGGAAATACTTTTACAACTACAGAAAAGTAAAGCTGTACAAAGAAGAGAATTGAATAAATTAAAATAAAATCTCATCATTATATACTCTTGAGAATGGTTAAAGACATTAAAAATTTGAAAATTGAGATTATAATAAAATAAGATGATTTCCATCAATTTGACTGGGATGAAACCTTAAATGTCCGAAACCTTCTTTCTTCCAATTATCCATTTACCCTCCCTAACAGCTGCAGAGTGGATAAATGTACATCAATAGTGGATCAAAATATCTCCTGAGCAAAGAAATACAATTCATTTTTCCAGTATTCAAAATTGTGGTGATGATCTGGAATCACTCTGTAAGTATGCGCTATTCCTTTGCTATTTAAATAATCATGGGCGCCATTTGAAACGTTCATCAAATTGTCCTTATCTCCACAACTCAAAAACAAAAGCTTCAGATTAGACTTGGTCACCTCAGGTTTTGGCAGCAAATCCTCACCCCGCTTTGTATTCGGAGCTGGAGAGAATGCGCCAATCCAAGCAAAATGCTCTGGATTGCCCAACCCAAAATTCATAGACTGTCCTCCACCCATCGAAAGGCCTGCGATAGCCCTATTTTCTACTCCAGGCTTTACCTTGTATTCTTTCTCTATGTAAGGGATCAAATCCTTGAGCAAATCTTCTTCGAAAGTAGCAAAAGCCTTCACTGGTTCTGCTCCAAAAATATCTCCTTCTGCTCGATCATTTTTCATCGCCCGACCATTGGGGATCACAATGATCATTGGTTTTGCCTTTTTGTCTGCATAGAGGTTGTCCAGGATCACATTTGGAGTTCCTTGATCCAGCCACTCCCGCTCATCCCCACCTATACCATGTAGCAAGTAAAGTACTGGATAAGCTTCATTCTCAGAAAAATTAGGTGGTAGATAAATATTTGCCTTTCGGTCTACCCCCACTGTTTTGGAAGGATACATGAACTCTTTGACTTCTCCTTGAGGCTTATTTGTACTTGGTTTATCAAAGCCTTCTGGCGCAATGATCTGATCTGATTGACCAAATGCAAAATTTGAAAGAGCCAAACTGAAAACCAAGGCTGTTGTTTTTAGTGCTTTCATAGGTTATTTGGTTATGGGTTTAAGGTGTTTTTTATTTATGTATATCCGCCTACATACAAGTAGCCACTTAAAATAATGTATTCAGTTCAAATCCATCAGCAGTTGACCGTAAACTGTTGTCTGTTGTCGATTATCAGCATGATTTATGTGTTTTAATATACGTACTTGTACACAAGCGGATAATCATATTTTTATTATTGTTTGCATGAAAGAAAAGAACTCACGAAGATTGACCCGTGAAGACACATTCCAAGGGAAAGTTATAGTAGTAATCAGTTTGTTGGGACACAAACCGAGGGGTAAGTAGTCGACACTTTTTCTTTTAAATGAAGAAGTTCAACCCACTTCGGGGTTGTTGTTTCCTGTATCATCATTAATCCCCGGGTTGCAACCCGGGGTTATTTAAAGTTTAACCACTTCGTGGTTTTTTTCCTTACTTAATCACTAACTTCTCGCTTCCATGTTTCTTGAATCTTGTCTCTAAAATCTCGCTTCTAATCTCTCTTTCCTCACAATTTATAATACTCTTCCCAGCCTTTTCTTGGTGGGGTGCCATTCAGGAGTTCGTTTGCTGTTTTGTTGTTGGTGATGACTTTTTTCTTTCTGTCAAACTTCAGGTTGGTATTCATTTGCTGAGCCAAGACACCCAGTGAAAATATCTGGCTCAATGGCCCTGATACTTCAAATGGAGACCTTGTTTTTTCTTCCCCCTTACATGCCAAAAGGAAATTGGCAAAATGGTTTGAGGTACTTTCCGGTACTTCAGGAAGTGATCCTTTCATATCATTGGCTGCCTCTTCTGGAATGATAGAAAGTGTACTTCCATGGGAACCTCCCTTGAAAGTCAAATCTTTGGAATAAATTATTTTCCCTGGATTCAAAGTTCTCTTTTCTATTTGGCCTGTACCCGCTGCCGGAATATCCGCACTCAATTCGGAACTTCCATAACCTTCAGGCAGTGGTGGCAAATTGTCCAATCCATCATACCAGGTCACGGTTAGTGCCGGCATTTTTTTCCTTTTTGGAAATTTGAAGTCAAGGGTAGTCGCTTGTGGGTAGAAGAGTGGATTATGGCCATCCAACTTCACTGCATTGATTTCTTCTGGAAGACCCAAGTCCAAATATCTGTGGAAACTATCCATGATATGCGCACCCCAATCACCCAAAGCGCCCATTCCGAATTCATACCAGCATCTCCACTGTCCATTGGCAAAATCCTTGTTGTAGTCATGATGCTCGGCCGTCGTCAGCCAAAGATCCCAATCCAAAGTTTCCGGAATTGGTTCGGCTTTTGGATAGCTTGTCATAGAAGTATCCCAACCATGCCATCTCCTTTGGCTATTCATATGACAGCTGATGGCATGGACGTCTTTGATAATGCCAGCATCCACCCAAGATTTGAACTGGAATGAATTTGCTTCCGAATGTCCCTGATTCCCCATCTGGGTCACGACACCATATTTTTTGGCAGCTTTCATCATCAATTCCACTTCCTGAAATGTCCTCGCCATTGGCTTCTCTACATACACAGGCTTACCGGAAGCCATCGCATGCATGGTAATGGGAAAATGTGAAAAATCCGGTGTACAGATCACTGCGGCATCAAATGCAACCTCACTTTGATCAAAAAGCTCCCTGAAATCTTTGAAACGTTTTGCCTTCGAATGTTTCTCCATAATTTTGGCCGTATGGGCTGCGCCCATATCCACATCACAAAGCGCAACTACATTGGACAATCCTGTCCTGTCAAAATCATTGATCACCTGCTCACCCCTATTTCCTATCCCTATGCAAGCCAAATTCACCCGATCACTGGGTACCCTAGACGCCATCTGTACGATTTCCCCTGCTTTGTTTTTGATTTCAGGTTTTGAAAAGAGTACATGACTCGGCATGATATGAAATGCGCCAAATGCCAATGCACTTTTTTTAAGGAAATCTCTCCTTTTTTCACTTTTGGTTGATTTTGGTTTATTCGATTTATCTTTCATCTTGGTACAGTTATAATTAAACCCCAAAATACTGCTTATTACATTCAAATAGAAACCGGTTGCATAATTCTACGCATACGATTGCATAATCCTACGCATATTCTTGGATTTTTTATCGAAAAGCAACTTTACTGGTTTTGAACCAATTTCTGTACTTCGAAATATACCGGCTTTGGCTTCAAATCCTCATCAAACAAGAAAGGGAAAGCTTTCCTATCAGGCCGATCTAACCATGTATGATCATCTCCAATACCCCAAAATGTAACATTTGTAATGAGATCACTATAGTCCAACAAGACTTGAAAGATCATGCTGTAGGCAGCCTTTTGTCTGAAGGAAAATGTGCTGTTGTACTCCACCGCTCCAGGTTCGTCACCTGACAGATAAACAGGCACATCCAATTCTGTAATCTGAATTTCTACATCCAAAGTCCGGAACAAATCCAAAGTGGTTCTGATGTCAGACTCAGAAGTATTCACATTCCAATGTCCCTGAAGACCAATTCCATGGATAGGAATCCCATTGTCTTTCAACCTTTTGACCATGTTATAGATTTTATGACGCTTCCAGCTAAATATGGAATTATAGTCATTGTAGAACAACTTCGCGTCCGGATCTGCCCTGTGGGCATATACAAAAGCCGAGTCAATGTATGTTTCCCCTATCATTTGGTACCAGGGAGAATCCTCTCTATACTCGATCACACCTTCTGGATCCCAATCAAACATGGCTTCATTGACCACATCCCATGCATATACGTCGCCTTTGTACCTAGAGACTACGGCTGTAATGTGTTCTTCCAGTTGAGCAAGGGCAACCTCTTTGGACAATAACTCCCCATTTTCATCATAAAACATCCAGTCCGGAGACTGTGCATGCCATGTCAGACAATGTCCCCTTACCAGCATACCGTTGTCTTTTGCAAACTTTACTAACTGATCCGCATTTCCCCATGTATATTGACCCTTGACTCGCTGGAGTGCATCAGGCTTCATGACATTCTCGGCTGTGATACTGGAAAAATGCTCTCGCAATGCCTGTCCGTGCGGTGTACCAAGATTCGCTTGCTGTGGCGTAACCGCCGCACCAATGGGGAAATAATCCTTGAACAATTCCTTTAGAGGAATGGCAACCTCCACATTGTCATCTTCTTCAATTGGGTCATCCAATTCTGGGACTATCTCTTCCGGCGATGTACAACTGAGTCCAAGAAGAAGTAATGCCATGACTGGCAATAAGTTTATACAATATCTTTTCATAATGGAATATTTTGGATGTTATGTTTCAAGCTTCTTGCTTCTGATCACAGGACCACTCCTATTTGTCTTTTAATTCACCTTGTGAATAACCAATAGTCAAAGAACATGATATCGCTTGGAGCTTTTCCTTTGTACACAAAGTACAAATCATGGATCCCTGACACTTTTTCAATATCAGCACCGACAAGAGACCACCTATCGTCTCCACCTGTGAGTGGGACTTTGATGGTTGCCAATAGCTCACCTTCCTTGCTGTCAAGCCTTACTTCCATGTATACATCACTATGATGGGTTGTACCTACCCTTGCCGTGAATTTGGTAGCTCCACTATCTCGAAAATCAACGCCTATCACTTTGGTATAAGCTTCATTCCTGGTGGCAGTGATAAAATTTCCTACCACTTTATTATGCTTCGCCTTGACTCCTTCTGACCAAGCAATCATTTCAGCTTCGTTTTTTACATATGGATTTACAGAACCTAAACTTTCAGTAATTCCTTCGGTCATTTTCATCGGGACGATCGTACCATCTTCATTGAACTTGACTTCTTCGACTGCGACCGACCGGGTAAAACCACTCCCCCCAGGCAAAGCACCATTGTGGTAGAATAAATAGGTTTTTCCCTTAAAATCAATAATCCCCGGATGATTGGTAAAGCTCCTTCCTTCAGAAGGCATCAATATCCCTTGATATTTCCAGGGGCCAGTCGGACTGTCACCCATGGAGTACCCCAAGTGCTCCGGAAGCTCTCCTGCTGCAAACAGCAAATAATACAGATCATTTCTTTTGTACAGCCAAGGACCTTCTTCATATGTGGTTGGTCTTTTGGAATCATCGGCATTTCTCTTTCCGAAGGATTCAATAGTATTTGGAAACTGATCAACTTCCCCATCCAAGGAAATCATATCCTCATTCAACTTAACATGGTAACAAACTGGATTTCCCCACATCAAATAAGCCTGACCGTCATCATCTACAAAAACTGTAGGGTCTATATCCGCCATGCTATTGCTGATCAATGGCTTGCCCAAAGGATCCACAAATGGCCCATAGGGACTGTCCGATACGGCCACTCCAATACCATTTTGGTTGTTTCTGTCTGTAATCGGGACATACATATAGAATTTCCCTTCTCTCTCTATACATTGTGGGGCCCACGCATTTATTTTGCCCCATCCGAAATCTTTGTATGAGAGAATAGACCCATGATCGGTCCAATTGACCATATCTTCCGTTGTGTATAATCTCCAGTCATTCATGGTAAACCAAGTCGATCCATCTTCATCATGTGAAGTATATAGATAGACTTTGTCATTGTACACCATCGGAGCAGGGTCGGCTGTGTAGGATGTTTGGATGATGGGGTTTTGTGCTTGGCTATTTCCAAAATGAAACAACATGGCACAGAAAATCAAATATGCAAAGCGTATATTTTTCATAGGTATGGTTTTGGTAGAAATTTACTTCTTCCGGTTATAAATCATCAGTCAATACAAACCCGCCATTTGGTTGGATAGTAACCGTAAACTCCCCGTCATTTCCAATTTCCAGGCTACTGTGTGTCGGCTGCATGTCCTTGTCGTCATTGTAAAATGACACTTTTCGCCCTTGCAGCATGGGAATGCTGATTTTCAATGTTTTGGTATTGGATTCTGCATTCACACCCGCTACATACCAATGCTTGCCACTTCTTCTGGCGATCACGCTGTATTTGCCGGGATAGCCATCTATATAGATGGTTTCATCCCAAGTAGTGGGCAATTTTCTCAAAAAATCCAGTTCAAATTCAGGAACATCCTCTAGATTATTTGGCGTCAAGCCGAACATCTGTACTGGGTTTTGGAAAAGAACACCCGTGGCCAATTGAAAGATGTCTGTCGTCAAGCGTTTTTGCCCTCTTTGGTTTCCTTTGTTTAGATACTTGTTTAGCAGTATCCCACCAAACTCCATACTTCCGACAGTATTTCTGATAAATGGATGAAGGGTGGCGTAAAATGCCTCTTTCTCTCTTGTATCTTGCACAAAAACCAACATTTCGGAAGCCAACACAGCTTCGCTTCCTACGAAATTTGGATACATCCTTTCCCAGCCTCTGGGAAGGGTTGCCCCATGGAAAATAACCATCAACCCATACTCGTTCGCTTCGACCAAGATATCCTCATACAAGCGCATGGTCTCCTGCTTATCCCCTCCAAAAAAGTCGACTTTCAATCCCTTGACTCCCGCCTCTTGCAACCATTTCATTTCTTCTTTTCTTGCGATGGAAGTATTCATTTTGTTCAAAGGAGTCTGAAAGGCATCATTGGCAGTTCCGTTTGAATTGTACCAAAGGAAAACATCTACATTCTTGGAATTGGCATATTTGATCAATTCCTCCATGCGGTCGTAACCGATTCTATCATCCCACCATGCATCTATCAAAATATATTCGAAATCCATCTCAGCTGCCAAGTCAATGAACTTGACCTGATCATCATAGTTCATGCTGTTGTCTTGCCAGAGTATCCAGCTCCAAGTTCCTTTTCCGTATTTGTAAACCTGGGAAGCTTCATACAAAGGTTCAACCACATCAAATGCAACGGTAGTCTCTACAATGGGTTTGAGCGATTCTCCAACTGTGATCGTTCTCCACGGCGTAGACCCAGGAAGCCCCACCTGTGCCCCTGTACTTCCAAACCCATTGTTTTGCTCCATTTGGGGATATTCGACAGTAAATAGTCCCTCTTTAAAACTGCTGAGATGAGAGCCATTGTAACCACCACTTACACCGGTTTCTGATAACAGCACCCAGCCATTCTGACCTATTTGGAACAAAGCAGGAAATACATATCCGAATCTTGCATTGTTTTTTTCGATGGGGGCATCTACTGTATAACCACTTTCATAACTTGGTGCTGTCCTTGCAAAGCCAGTCATCGGTGTCATCATGGGTGAAAGAAATGAGGTGCTTTGGGTAGGAAATTTGAAACCAGTCGCCTCCTTTTCAATTACAACAGCCCTTGTATCTCCCCATTTGGGTAATTCATATCGAAAAGCAATGTCATTGTCGCTGACCTGAAAATGTACATTCAATTCTTTGCCATCTATATTCTTGACAGTATATGTGAGCGTATTGGCTTTGTATTTGACGGAGGATTTCTTGATCCTATCCAATGTGTAGGCATTGTCAGTTTCGCCAGTGGATGTACTTACAAAAGTCAGGTTTCTCGAAAAATCGCCTTCATTGGCTAGCAATCCCAAGGGGGATTTTTCCAGCATCATATGATCACTGTAGGAAACTGAATATCCCAAGTCCCCATCTATCACTTCCAATTTAACTTGAAGTTTCCCATCAGGGCTTTTTACAATGGCAGTGTTTTGCGCATGGGAAAATGCAGTAATGAATATCAAACAGCATGTGGCTATAATTTTCATATCTTATTTATTTATTATGTATATCCGATTTCTTACAAGTAGCCAATTAAAATAATGTATCCATATTATTTCCAGGGCAAGTTGACTGTCAACCGTTGACACCCGTGCGCTCCACCACGGCGGACAGGCGTGGCGTAGTTGACAATTATCCGCATGATTACATATGCATAATTTAACTACTGGTACCATTGCGGATAATCATATTATTTATTTTTTTACTAGACGGATGTAATAAACTGCTCCTGCAGTATTTCCTGGTATTGATTGAAATTTGACCCTGATGCTGCTTTTGCCCTTTACCATCGAATCAGGAATAGTGTACTCTAAATCTTGAAACTTCGACTGGTTCCATTTTCCTGTATTATCTTCGGTCAATAGCTTTTCATCATCAATAAAAACATCAAATTTGCGGCCACCCCATTCGGCTCCCCAGTAGCGTACATGAAGACCAAGGTTTGTTTCTGAATTTGTTTTCATTTCATAACTGAAATATCCACCCCGGTTTGCTTCACGGTAGAAATCGTTGTTGGCATTGCCTGAACTCGAATTTTCGACTTGCATGGCATGGTCGGTTTCGGGTTGTTGTTCTCCTGTAGCCACAAAGTCGACGGTGCGGTTTTCTAGGGCAATCTTTTCAAATTCCATATTGGCCAATGAATCCATATAGGCCTGATAGCCGTCGTTGGTAAGTGCCAACCAGTATATCATATACCGGGCATCGTGGATTTGGGCAAATGGTTTCAATTTTAGATCGATAGGATTAACCATTTTAACATTGAGCGTAAAATTCAAGGGCTCATTTTCAACTGGCACCAATTTGCTGGCAATATTATCTAAATCATCTTCAACAAGAATGGGAGCCTGGTCTATGGGCAATAATTTACCACCCGGAAACTGGCCCCATCGCCCATCGCCAGCAATCAGACCCCTTAGGTCGTCTGTGCCAGTTTCAGCACCGAGTAAAATGGGACCATGCATAAATGCGATATAATCAGGAACATTTGGCAAACGTTCAATTGTACTGTGCATGGGTGTTACCACTTCTACAACATCTCCTTTCTTCCAATCTCTCTCAATGGAAATATAAGAAGAGGGTTGTTCAGTGAACTTAACATCTTCCCCATTTACTAAAATCCTCAATGCCCCATTTTCCACCCATTTTGGATACCTGACCATCAGTTTGAACTTAGACGAGCCCTCAGTGACAGTGATTTTTGTACTTCCTTCATTCGGGAAATCCGTTTCCTGCCTAATTCTAACTTTTTTATCTTTCCAGTTGAGTTCCGACGCAATAAACAAATTGAGGTACAATGAATCACCTGAATGAGAGTATATCAATTGGTTATATTTCCCATGGTTTTCCATACCTGTACCTACACAGCACCACATTGCTTCATTTGGTGCTGAATACACCCTGTAATGGCGTGGTCGGGCAGTTGTAAAATACACATAACCACCATGCTTCGGGTGTTGGGTTGAAAGAATATGATTGAACACAGTACGCTCGTAGTAATCCATATAATGCGCCGAAGGCTGCATACGAAACAAGTCTTCGGTCAATTTCAGCATATTATATGAATTGCAAGATTCCGGACCATCTACATCATTGATAAAATCTCCACAGGATTCAACACTTGGAAAATGCTCTCTACGACTATTTCCTCCAAAAGCCAGGGAACGGTTTTCGGTTATAGTCTCCCATGAGAAGCGGCCTGCTTTTTCGTAGTCTTGTTCACCACTAAGCTCTGCAATCCTTGCGAAACCGATGAATTTAGGTATTTGGGTATTGGCGTGCTTGTTGTCGAGATTATCAATCCCATTCGCCAACGGCTCCAAAAAAGTATTGTGCGAATACCGTTTTGCTGCAATGAGGTATTTTTCATCTCCAGATATTTGATATGCATCGGCAAAGGATTCATTCATTCCACCGTATTCCATGTTGAGCATAGTCTCCATCTGCTCGTCGGAAAGATCAGCGGTAATGTTGATTCCCCAGTCACAAAACTTCAAGAATAAGTCCTTGGCATCATCGTCGCCAGCATATAGCCAGGCATCTCTTAGCCCAGCGTACATTTTATGCAAATTGTAAAAAGGCGCCCAGGCAGAAAGGTAAATACTAAAATCACCTGTTTTAAATGCACTCCACAAATCTGCACTATTAGGAAAACCACCGATATAACCAACTCCCCATTCCGGATTATTGACAGCATTGGCTTCAAGGCAGGCTTTGAGCTCCGAAAGCATGTATTCCATGCGTTTTTTGCATTCAAGATCGCCTGTAGCAGCATAATTCATGGCCATTGCCGAAAGGTAATGACCGGCTATATGACCATCAAGCCCGTCCCAATTGGGATAGGTTTTTGCCTTTTCGGGCAAACCCGCAATCTTGCGGTAAGGTGCCAGCATACGGTCAACATCGTATTGTAATAGCACATGAAGATTCAAGTCTCGGGCATGTTTAAATGGGCCATCGAGCAAAACAACATCCGATATCGGAAATTCATTACTGTAAAGTTTATCTTGTGCATGAATTGCAAAGCAATGCAGCAAAAAACATATAAATAAACCTAACTTGATTTGTTTCGTTTTTCGTTTCATTTAATATCTCTTTAGCTTCTCTTTTAGTCTTGAATTTCTTTTTGATCTGTACAAACCAACAACGACTACAGTTTCCACTTTAAGGATCTGAGGATTAGATGATTTGGATATTGTTTAATATGTATATCCGCTTTCTCACCAGTAGCCATTTGAAATAATGTATCCATATTGTTTCTAGGGTAAGTTGACAGTCAACCGTCGACGATTTATCCTCATGATTTCATGTGAAAATTCACTTTTTGGTGTCATTGCGGATAATCATATTGTTTAATTATAAAACAGCACTGACTCCTTCCTCAGTCTGAATCACTTTTTGGATTGTACCATCTTCATTGTAGTACATGTAGTCCACACAAATGGATCTTCTATAGCTTCCTCCTGTGGGTAGCACGCCATTGTGATAGAAGAAATAATCTTTTCCCTTGTAAGTAACCACCCCAGGATGAACTGTAAAACTATTGGGAACACTTTCCATAATCACTCCTTTGTGTTCCCATGGCCCTTCTGGACTTGTGGCTATGCAATAGTCAATTTGCTCTGCTTTATCCCCTTTGCTGGCATAAAGCAAATAGTACAGATCATTGCGCTTATAGACCCATGGGCCTTCAATGAAATTTTCGGGATTCAAATAATTGATTTCGCCATCCATTTCTATCATGTTGTCTTTGAGCTTTGCCCATTTCAGACTTCCATTGCCCCAATAAATATAAGCTTGACCGTCATCATCAATAAAAACTGCTGGATCGATATCATCCCAGCCATGCTTATTGTCGGTGGTCATTTCATTTACAACCAATGCTTTGCCAATGGCATCTACAAATGGACCAGTAGGACTATCAGACACAGCTACACCGATGGCGGCACCGCCATTGCTGTTTTCATCTTTTTTATGAAATGTGGAAACATAAAAATAAAACTTCCCATCTCTCTCTGTACAATGTGCCGCGTAGGCATCACCTGTAGCCCAAGAAAAAGTTTTTGGGGAAACGGGTGCTCCCTGATACTCCCAATTCACCATATCGGTAGATGAAAATACAAGCCAATCTTTCATCTCATAATTTTTGGAATCTACAGATGCTGTATCGTGGCTGGTGTATAAGTAAACAATATCATTGTGTACAATAGGTGCTGGATCGGCTGTGAAAACATCACGGATAATTGGGTTTTGAGAGAAACCTATCTGGATGATTAAGCTAAAAGCTAAAGTGAATAGAAATTTTATGGCTGTTTTCATTTGGCTTAGGTTTAAGGTTTTGGTGTAACTTTCCCAAAGTTTTGAACTTTGGGAAAGTTTTTAGGAAAGTTTAAAATAGGTTGATTCACCTCTTCAGTTTATTTTGATACTTTTAAATGAATCTCACTTTGTAAGTTTTGATAACTCCTCTGTAATCACAAGTTACTGTAGCTTCTCCGTCTTTATTTTCAGCTTGTTCAATAGAGATTTTCACAGATGGATTATCAGCTTTGGCAGTTACTTTGGGATTAGAATCCGAACCAGCTGCAAGGCTTGCATTTACTTCATAAAGACCATAACCAACGATGCCATTTTCATTTGTGGATCTTATGGGTGTTTCTGGAACTTCTACAGCCTCACCATTCACTGATATGCTAATCTTTGGAGAAATAGGCCTTTCGATTTCTTTTCCCTTTGCACTAAATGCCAATCCCAACAAGTCAAAAAGAGGCTCTGATCCATCTCCTTCTGAAACCAAGTAAACAGCATGTTTTTTGTCCAATTGATCAACATATTCCGATACATCAATTTTGAACTTTGTCGATTCGTTTTTAGAATTTGCAGGAACTTCGATCATACCGATTTTAGTACCTTTCCAAGTGTCATTTGCATAAGGACCATCTATCCAAACATTGACTTTGAAAGCTTTGTCTGTCTTTGGAGTTAGGAAAAGATTGAAAGCTGTTTGATTTCCAGATTTTGTTCCTTCAAATGCTTTGAGTCCATTTTTATCTTCAGACAGACCTCCAAAACCAAAGTATTTATAACCAATAATATGTCCGTCTTTGACTTGCGTGATCGGCATGTGATTGTCCCAAATATCCCAAGAATCCTGCTGGATGCTGATATCAGAAAGATATGCGGCATATCCTGCTGAGTAATATTGATATGGATCAAGACCATACATATGGAAACCTTCTGAGGTCACTTCAGCACCTTTGTATTCTCTGCCTTGGCTGTCCTTGGCAGTCCATTGTTTGTTTTCGGCATATGGATCATAGGCTCTGATTCTTGCTCCTCCACCTTCTGCTACTGGTTTTTCATCTACCTCTATGCTAATCGGTGCCACAACAGGCTGACGGGCAAAACCAAATCCTCTAGGTGGCTTGTGGTAAAACACGTACCATTGTCCATTGATCTCTTCGATACTTCCATGGGTATTGTGCCCACCGTTGGTAAGCATGATACCGGTTCCATCTTCATTCAAAACCGGCCCTCTCGAATCCACCAATACACCTCCGCTTTTCCATGGACCAAGTGGAGAATCACCAACTGCATATCTCAAAGTGGAATTGGTGCTACTTACTCCATAATCAGGTCCTGAATAGCCACTGAATACAGTGATGTATTTATTGCCAACTTTTCTAATAGAAGAAGCTTCAAAGAAATTGAATGTTCCCAAATCTTCTTCCTCGTAGATATTTGGATATTGAGTTCCCTCTGGATCTCTTAGAGAACCATATCTATTACTAGCAGGGAGAAAATAAGGGATCACCTCAGTACCAGGTCTGATTGAATACATGGTATTCTGATCCAATTCAGCTGCCATAGATCTCTGGAATCCCCAGAATCCGTAAGCTCTGAAACCTATCTCATAATCAGGATCATTTGGATCATCGATATTTTCTATATAGACAGCGGGATCAAAACCTAAAATACTTCCAGGGATTGTACGCTTTCCATCTTCCGTCATATTGATCGGAGTAAATGGCCCATCTGGTCTTGAACCTTTTGCTACCATTGCTTCTCTTCCAGGACCTCTGCTATGTGGGTATAGGTAGTATTCCTTAGTTCCGTCTTTTCTTTTTACTTCCACCAAATCTGGTGCATACATCACATCCCATTGTCCATCTATTTCATAGGTAAAAATAGCTCCTTCGTCTCTCCAGCTCGTCAAATCCTCTACAGGAGCTGACCACATCCTAATA
Source organism: Belliella marina (assembly GCF_042682445.1). Classification (NCBI taxonomy): domain Bacteria; kingdom Pseudomonadati; phylum Bacteroidota; class Cytophagia; order Cytophagales; family Cyclobacteriaceae; genus Belliella; species Belliella marina. The sequence goes on along the minus strand of NZ_JBHUHR010000022.1, from coordinate 155,960 downwards.
TCCGGTCCACAATAGCTCGTGAACCTGACATCATGGGAACCGATTATATAAGCCCTATACTTACCCGGATTATCAGGATCTTCAAATACCCGTGGTTCTCCGTCAGGAACATGCTCCCACAAAGGAAGGTATGGATTACCAGCCACTGTGTGCACATATTTCCCTTCATGCATCAAGCTGGTTTGAGCTTCTTCTTGGGCACATGATACAGATGCAGAGATCATGACCAATCCAAGTGCTAGCTTCAATAGGTCTTTTGCTTTGGAGAAAAGCGATAACTTTTTCATAGAATAGGTTTATTCGTGAGATTTAATATTTCTATTTTTTTCTTATTTATTAGCAACTGCTAAGGGCTCATCACTCCGACGACTTAGCTGTGAGAAAGCTATTGACATCCAGCCAGTGAATAAATGCATCAAACCAGCGGTTACTGGTTCGGTTGGGATTTCCCAGGCCGAAACCGTGACCACCATTTTGATAAAGATGAAACTCAACGGGAATGTCTGCTTTGTACCAGGAATCGATGATACCAAACTGCCCCCTGAAAAGAAAATCATCGCTGGCGATCACATTGAACATGGGCGGCGCATCCTCCGGCACCTTTACCGGACCCATACCACCATAGATCGGACCAATGAAGGCCAGCTTCATGGTTTGGGAGTTCAGTGTACAATGCATGGTAAGACCGGCACCTGCCGAAAAGCCAATCATGCCTATTCTGTCCGTATCTACCCCCCACTCTTCGGCTCTTTCCACGATCATCGCATAGGCAGCCTCAGCGTCCTCAAGTTGGTCAGAAAGATCTCGCTGCACGGGACGAGGCCTTGGTTCTTCGTCTTGTGCTGGATTAGATGCTGCATCGAAGGTTCTATTCATAGATTCCCTAAAGCCATCCAAGGATTCAGGAGTTGGATGAAGGCGATACTTGAGCACAAAAGCAGTGATTCCCTGTGCGGCCAATGCTTCTGCCACATCCCAGCCTTCGTTTTTCAATGATAACCATCGAAAGCCTCCTCCGGGAGCTACTATTATAGTAGTACCGTTTGCCTTTCCGGGTTCCGGTAGAAATGGAGTTAGGCTTGCCACAGTAATATTACGAGCCATTGGGTCGCCCCATTGCCGAAACCAAGTCTCTGAAGCTGGTTGATCATCGACCCCTCCTGTACCAAGAGGAATAGCATTGGGTTCATCTGGGGTTTCAAGTGGGTAAATGGTTCCATCCTGGGCAATTGTAGATTTTGCGCAGAAAAGCAACAAGACTAGAATAGAAGATTTAGCCAGTGTTTTAAGTGTATTTAGCATGATAGGTTATTTTGATGCATTTAAAATGTATAATGGGTTACTTTTTATTCATGTCTATTCCACGGTCGCATCATTGGCTGTAGTGGCATAAAGTCCGATCATGTTACCCGTAAATCCACCGGCAACATTTGTCGATAATATGTCACCTGATACTTTACCACCAAGATTCTGAATTTCACCACCTGCCACAGCATAGCCAAATTCATAATCATCTCCGGTAGCCTTCACTTGTAAAGTGAGGGGTTTGGAAATATCTACTTTGGTACTGGCTAGTATTTGTGAGTTGATTTGTCTGTTTCTTCCCATACCTTTTCCTTCTGTGCGTTGCAAAACCAATACATGGTCATTGCCCACTTTGGTCACACCAAAGACATAATTGAAAGCTTCACTCTGAACACAAGTAATGCCCGCTAAGTCTTTTTCACTTTGCGGCTGATAAGTCAGCTTGGTTGTAAAGGAGAAATTCTGATGTTGCTGTCTGTAGAACAAAGTTGAGGTTGGCTTCACTTCTTTGATATTGGCAGCAAAAGGATTGATCTGTAGACCACCTTTGGTAAATGAGATAAAATCCTCTCTAGGTCCCCTTAGTCCGATCCACCTAAAGTCCAAATCCTTGGAATCAAATTTCTCGGTGTACACAAAATTGCCATTAGGGAAAAACCCATCTTTGCCAGTTTTATTTTCAGTCACACCTTCAGGCATTTTTAATTTGGGTTCCATAGGGATCAAGCCATTTTCAAAAACCGGCCACTCTCCAGACCAATCAACTGGAAGAATGAAAGTTTCCCTTCCAGTGTTTACCCTGTTTTTTTCATTTGGCCTTACACCTAAGAAGACCCCATAATATTTGTCATCAGGACCTAAGACAAGGTCTGCATGGCCTGCCCAATCAACCCGATAATTTCTGTTGTTTCCAAAATAACGCTGTGTCAGGATCGGGTTGGATGGAGCTGGGATAAACGGTCCAGTTGGGCTATCGCTTTTGAAAATCACCTCGCTGTGGTTTCCTCCCGTGCCACCTTCCGCACACATCAAGTAGTATGTCCCATCCTTCTTGTAAAGGTGGGGTGCTTCAATCCAAATAGGATTTTTGGCTGGGTCTACCCCTCCATCCACGATAATCTTGTCGGTACCTGCTACCACTTGGTCACTATCCAAATCATATTCCCAGACTTTGATCACTCTATGGCCATTATATCTTTCTTCGCCTTCATTTGGGGCATCGTTGTGAACTACATAGGCTTTGCCATTGTCATCAAAAAATATCCCCGGGTCAATTCCGTCAAATTTCAATTTGATGGGATCACTCCATCCTTGAAACGGATCTTTGGTCTTCACCACAATATTTCCAAATCCACCTGCAAACTGTGTAGTGATCATGTAGAAGGTGTCATTGTATGGATTGTACTTGATATCCGGTGCATAGATCCCCATACTGATCCCGGTGTCATGGACTTTGAGTTGCGACTTGCGATCCAAAACATGTCCTATCTGTGTCCAATTCACCAAGTCTTTGGAATGGAAAATAGGCACTCCTGGAAACATCGCAAAGGAAGAGACAACCATAAAATAATCATCCCCCTTTCTAGTAATGGCAGGATCTGGATAGCATCCCTGAAGCAAAGGGTTGTAAAATTCACCTTCCTTCAATGGATTATCGATGTATACCTGGTCTTTTCCCTCATAGACCACTTCAGAGAAAATGGGGGAATTGCTTTTTTTCTTCTGCCCAAACCCATCAAATATGGAAATAAATGCCAAAATGAAAGACAAAATAATAGCTTGGTTTTTTTTCATTATACTCGTATTGATTGATTGATAAATGCTTTTTAAGATTCTGATTATTCCAACACAATGGTGGTGATACTCTTTGCCGATAAGCCAAGGGAAGCAACACCACCTTGGGTAGTGACATCAACTGAATTTTGTCTCTGGTTCAAAGAGGTGACAGTTGCATGCACAGTGTCAAACCCTTCTGGTATTTCCAATTCTATCGCAGGAATGCTTTCCGCTTCTTTGTTGATCAAGACAATTACAAGTTTCCCTTCACCTGTATATCCAGTGACATCAATGTTCCTTGGCTCTGAAAGGCTTGCAGATATCCTGGTATAACCTGGTCTGACATGCTTGGCAAACTGGGCCATGGCATCACCTCTTCTTAAAGTCTGCCCCCTGGTAGTTCCTTGCTCGCCTTCGCCCAAGAATGAGTAAAACCTTCTGATATACCACCAGATATAGGCATTCCAATTCGAAATCATAGAATCATGGATGGTCTGCAACATGCCCATGGTCTCTTCCCAAATGACCGCCTCTTCTGTATTCCAGTTGTTGATGTCAACACCACTATTCTGGTTCATCAGGTATTCGGTCATCCACACTTCCACACCTTTTTGTTCAGCCAATGGATACGGTGCCAGGCCACTGCCATAGATGTGTCCCGACACGATATCCAGGTTTTTGAGTGCATCCGGGTCATTGAGTATCTGGTCTGTATAGGACTGTTTGAAATTGAATGACTCTGCAGCAGTAAGCTTTGCCCCTTGGATTTTATCCCCATGGAACTTGACAAAATCATAAATCTGCCCAACCGTCCAATCACAGGACTCGTAACTTACCTGAATATCCGGTTCGTTTTGGATAGAAACCACATCTACAGCAGCTCCCTGCTCAGCCATGAACTGAACAAAATCATTCAAATAATTTGCGTAAGCTTCATAATTCTCTTCCAAAAGATATCCTCCTACCAGATTGTTGATACTTTTCATGCTGACGGGTGGCGACCATGGAGAAGCAATAATGGTCGCCCCATGCTTCTTGGCTTCTTTGACAGTCTCTACCACGGCAGGCCAATCATTTCTAACTGGAGAAAGCCTAACCCGGTAAATCGAAAGTCCCAATTCACCTGGCCCTGTTCCGAAAGCAAGTTTGATTTCGTTGGCATCCAAAAAATCTGTCCCCCACATCATATTTCCCCCACCAAATCCCGAAATATGCTGGTAAGTGACATTTTGATCCAAATTGATTCTAAACGGGACAAATTCCTTTCCTGCTTGGGTCAATATCATTTCAAATTTCTCCCCTGTACCATCTGAAGCCTGAAGGCTTATCTTGACCACATTATCTGAATAGGTATCATTCTGTCGATACCGAATGGCGACTCTCGTAGTGGAGCTGCCAATAGTGTTGCTACCGGCGACTCTAGGTGTGAATTCCTGAACAAAATCTTCCCCTTCAATGACTTCCTCTACTTTAATTATCCATTGGGTATATGCCCAATGGACATCCAAGTTTAAGCTGCCACTACTGGCTGATAAATCCCCGTCGGGGATACTACTTAAATCCCAACTGAGTTGGGCGGTCCTGTTTTCTGATTCCTCTTCATCTACGCAAGCGGAAATGAATCCCAGCATAATTGCTGCAAGAAAAAAAAGTGACCATCTTAAATTATTAACTCTTTTCATAATTCCTACTTTTAAGTACTCTACCCAAACCCCTCTAATTCAATATTGACAACATTTGTGTCCCGTATCTTCTCCCCAGTTCCCTATAACCTGCTGCCGAAAAATGCGGGCCATCATCCACAGCTTCGCAATCTGCCGAAGAAACCACATATGCTTGGGGAATTGTTGATGGCAAAGTTTGAATGATCGCATTCATACTGGCACATTTGCCACCTTGCTCTGCACTGACCATCTCACCAGCCAAAAGCGGAAGGGAGTTTTCCGCTAAGCCCAAATCTGAAAGTATACTATCATATACCCCTTTAACTTTGCTTGGCCAACTTTGATCTCCTGTATTGGATTCTCCCTGATGAAGGAGAATTCCCTTGACCACCCCCTCTTTTTGGGCTTGTTTGGCCAGCGTAATCAATCTTTCGTACGGATTCCCATCATATTCCCTGACCATATTCTGAAGCCAATCCGGTGCAGTATCTACATAAGATTGAAAACCATCCTTTTGGAAAAGCTCAATTTTAGTCCCTCCCACGGATACATTGATCACTCCTACACGGATATGCTCGGGTAGATTTTCCAGCAAAGTCCTTCCAAAATAATCTGTTGGACCTAGCCCAGTATGACATCTGGTGATAGGTGCAGCGGCTGGGTACCATTGCCCCATTTTCCTTTCCAAATTGTCGCAGTCGACAGCTTGCAATACCTGAAATCTCTCATCCACGACAGTGTCCTGCTCATCAAACTTCGCCGCCCCTTCCATGTTGGATTGTCCAAAACTCAGGAAAATGTAAAAGTTTTCATCTTGGGCCAAAGTCGACAGCCCGAAGTTCATCAACAGGAATGTGATCGTTAGGATTTTAAGTTGGTATGGTTTCATAATGGTTATTTTTTGATTGAAATCAAGTATTTCTTCCCTTTTACAGTTTCGAGATCGTATTCATATACATGTTTTGAATCATCGATCCCAAGTTTATGATGGTCTTTGATTTCTGCCGGTTTGGTTTTGGGTATTTCATAAAATGGATTGGGATTGGAACCTTCGGCGATGGCCAAGCCCTTTCCTTCCAGGGGGTGATAGGATCTGATCCTACAAATCCCTCCCAGGTTAGAATGAATCGATACCACTTTCGCTTTGTTGTCTTCCCAATCGACTGATACCTCAAAACCACCACGTGTCCTTATGCCAGCCACTGAACCCCTCTTCCATTCATCAGGAAGAGCAGGTAGGATATGAATCGCAGCATCATGGCTTTGTACCAACATTTCGGCTATCCCTGCTGTACACCCAAAGTTTCCATCGATCTGGAATGGAGGATGCGAATCAAACAAGTTTGGATAGGTCCCCCCTTTTTGCTTTCCATCCGGCTGTATGGCAGGGCTCAGTTGGTCCTTGATCAGCTTATAGGCATGGTTTCCATCCAGAAATCTTGCCCAAAGATTAACCTTCCATCCCATTGACCAACCCGTAGATTCGTCTCCTCTTGCAAGCAATGAAGTCTTGGCTGCTGCAAAAAGCGCTGGAGTTCTATAGGGAGAAATCTGGTTGGAAGGGTAAAGGCCGTAAAGATGGGAGACATGCCTGTGATCATCTTTGGGATTGTCCCAGTCTTCCTGCCATTCTTGCAGCTGTCCCCATTTCCCGATCTGCATTGGAGGAAGTTTGGAGAGCATTGCCTTCATTTCTTTGATCAAATCATCTTCATCTCCAAGTATTTTTGCTGCTTTGATGGTTTTGGTAAATAGATCAAAAAGCAATTGGTTGTCCATCGTATTTCCAGCTGCCACTGCGGAGTTGTGATACTGATAAGGAATATTCTCAGGGGAAACAGATGGTGAGACTACCATATAGCCAGTTTTGGGATCTTCAACCAGGAAATCTAAGAAAAAAACAGCTGCTTGTTTGACCGCAGGATAAACAGACTCCAAGTATGCTTTGTCACCTGAAAAATCATATTTTTCGAACAAGTGTTGGGAAACCCAAGCTCCACCAAGAGTCCACATGCCTGCTGCGGCAAAGTCGATCGGCCCGGTTACCCTCCATAGATCTGTATTGTGGTGCAACACCCAACCCCTGGCGCCATACATATCTGTGGCTGTTTGTCGTCCTGATTCCGATAAGTCCTTTACCATTTGGATAAATGGCCCATGCAGCTCACTCAAATTTGTAATCTCAGCAGGCCAATAGTTCATCTCCGCATTGATATTCACAGTGTACTTACTGTCCCAAGCTGGATTCAGTTGATGATTCCAGATGCCTTGAAGGTTTGCCGGCTGTCCTCCTGGTCGAGAAGCGGCTATCAAAAGGTATCTTCCAAACTGGAAATACAATGAAACCAATTGTGGGTCATTGCCTTGAGAAAACCTCTCAATCCGGGTATCAGTCGGTAGATCGGCAGCATCCGTTCTTCCCAGATCCAATCGGACCCTATCAAAATAGTTCCGATAATCGGCAACATGATCTTTATGGATTTCTGCAAAACTCTTTGTGAGAGCTTTTTCTAAATACCCAGTCGCTCTAACCGGTGCATCTGCACTGATATCGTTATAATTGACAAAATTGGTTGCTATAGAAATGTATATGGTAACTTCATCAGCATCTGATATTTGAATCTTATCATTTTCAGCTTGTATACTTCCCCCTTTATTCACAAACTTTACATTTGCCTCAAATTTCACTGCCCCTTTGATCCCTTCATGATCACCTGAAATACCAGACATGACCAACTGATCATTCCCATCAACACGCAAGTCAAAATTTCCCGGCCTGTCCATTGTGGCTGTAAAGCTGATCGATTTGGATTTGTCTGCAGTCAGCTTTGCAACAATGACTTGATCGGGAAAAGAAGCTATCAGCTTGGTGGTATAATTCACCCCTGATTTCTTGAAACGATTACTGACAATGGCGTTTTCGATATCCAGCTCTCTGTAGTAATCTTCTACTTCGCTTTCATCCTTATATCTCAACTTAAGGTTTCCAATAGTCTGATAAGGCATCCCATGTGGTCCTTTGAAAAAGTTCCTATCCACCTCGCTTTGGGCTTCCACATATTCCCCATCAAATATCAACTTCCTTACCTGATCAAGTGCTTTCAGTGCATTTGGATTGTCATTGCGATGGGGCTGGCCTGCATAGAAAGTATTTTCATTGAGTTGGATGGTTTCCTCTTGCGGATTGCCAAAAACCATTGCGCCCAAACGGCCATTCCCCACAGGCAAGGCTTCTACCCACTTTTCGGCAGGTTTATCATACCATAGCTTCATGTAGGGGTCATTCTTTGAAGATTGTGCTTGGCAAGCGCTATTGGCGATTAGCAGTACTCCAAAAGCCAAGACAATTTTTGCAGTCGATCCAATCCTATTGATGAACATGTGTAACTTTTTTATTCTCTTCACTTTTTTCCAATTTATATTTTCCCAAAAGAAACCCAGTCTACTTCCACTTTCCCCTTACCCCTGAAAACCAATACCAGGTCTTGGGCACCCGCAATCTCAGATTCAACAACCGATCGGTACTCAGTCCAATCTTGATTGCTATCCAAGTCAATTGTAGAAACCAATTCGCCTTTGGTATGGCTCAATCTCAACTCAAGAACCCCTTTGGCATTGTTTGTTTTGATTTTTGCACAAAATTCATTGAGATCCCCTTTTCCAAAATCCACCTGATTGTACCTTACCCAAGCACCTTTTTTGTCAAAGACAGATTTCCAACCCAAAAAAGGGTTCCCTTCATCCAAAAAAACAAACTTATATCCCTGGCTACTTTTTGAGCTGTAGCGATCCATTTTGATATGGCCGGTAGCAGCTGTCAACCCGATTCCCCTGAGTGTTGGGATTACTTTTTGGATTTTGCCTTCTTGGTCAAAAAACAAGCTATCAGCCCTAATTGACCTGTTTTTGTCAAAATCTGGGGAATAATCATTGTGGTGATAAAAGAGGTACCACTGATCTTCAAATTCTACGACGGATTGATGGTTTGTCCAGCAGCCTACTGGTGATTCATCCATGATGACACCTTGGTATTCAAATGGTCCAAGTGGATTGTCTGCTATGGCATATTCAATCCGCTCTGTTTTGTTGGCGACATGAGGATAAGTCATGTAATAGATCCCATTGCGCTCAAATACGAAAGGTCCCTCTTTCAGTCCCTTGGCTGGGAATTCTTTGAGTGTGAACACTTCAGAGTCCAACTCCTTCATATTGGGCTTCAGTTTGGCGCCGTAAAAATGATGTTGGGACCAGTAAAGATAGGCCTGGCCATCATGGTCTATAAAGACATTGGGGTCAATGCCGTCCACTTTGGCTATTGGTTGGTTTTCCGGTGTATATGGGCCTCCCGGCTGATCGGATACTGCCACTCCAATCTTAAAGCTGGATCCGTTCACACCAGGGGCATCGTTTTCCAGCTCCCTAGTTTTGGCTTTGCTGGGAAAATAAAAATAAAACTTACCATCCTTCTCTATCGCATCGGGAGCCCACATGCTGAATGATTCCGAGTCTGCCCAAGGAACTTGGTATTGGCTTAGAATCATCCCATGATCTTCCCAATCTGTTAGGTTCGAGGAAGAAAACACATGGTAATCTTCCATACAAAACCAGTCAGGACGGCCTTGTGTTGAATCACACTTGATGTCATGGGATGGGAATACGTAGATCCTCCCATGGATCACCCTAGCAGTTGGATCAGCTGTAAATTGATCCCTGATCAGTGGGTTCTGTCCAAAACAAGCGGAGGAAAAACCCAATACAGACAAAAGAAGGGCTAGGCATTTTATCGAAATTTTACACATCTGATTCAATCTTATTTCCATGGATTATCAAAGTTTTATTTGGTCATCAATCTGAAAAAAGTCAAAGTCAACTTGTCCACCAGGCTGCTCTGTGGAATAATAAAAAAGACCATACCTATATCCCATAAAGTGGGGCAGCGTGTATTTCATTTGAAGGGTATCTCCCAGTTGTTTCCAAATCTTACCATTATCAGTACTGTAATAGAATTTGGCTTGGTCTTTCCTGTCCTTGAAATCACATACTGCCCTTAGCAAAACCGACTTTCCAGTAAAGGGAACACTTTCTATCTCTGACTCATTGGTTTCTTCTGACCTTAGCATGACGAGCTGTTTTTGACCATTGAGCATCTTGACTGCAATCAATCCAAAATCCTTCTGCAATAATGTCAAACCAGCCCAATCCCCCTCTTTCATTTTGGAAACATCCAATTTGATTGTACCTATACTTTCCGGACCGATTGTTCTTTGGGTAAGTGTATTTCTGGCTGTTAGGATTGATTGGTCAGTCCTATCGGTTTTGAGTGTAAGTTTTCCTTTTTTTCCATTGATAGACCAAAGCCTATCGACCGGATTGTGATTCCATTGCCACACGAGTGGAAGTGCAGGCTCTCCTTTTTTTCGCTTGAAATCATCTGATGCTACTATACCGGGGATCAGTCCTTTGCTTGCTGGCAAATCCAATTCCATAGGCACTTTGCCATTTTCACCCAAAACAGGCCAATCATTTTCCCAGCGAACAGGTACCAAATATGGAATCCTACCAACTGCCCCATTGTCTCGGAATAAAAATGAATACCAATCTCCATCTGGCGTATCGATCAATCCACCTTGGGCGACACCCTTATCCTGAAATGCTACTCTTCCTTCATATGGTCCAAATAAATTATCAGCCTTATGGATGATTACTGTTCGCATGCCACCTCTCGGCCAGGAAATGTTGAATAGGTAATATTTTCCATTGACTTTAAAAAGCTGAGTACCTTCTGCTGGAAGCATGATGTTTTCCTTGATAGGTTCATGGGCATTTTTGATCAAAACCCTTTCAGTATCAACCTTGATTCCTGATAGATCACTTTCTAGCTCTACCATCTTGATCTCTCCTGCGCCCCAGATCATATATGCTTTCCCATCTTCAAAAAACAAGGTATGATCATGCAATGATGGTCTGAATTCGATCGCTTCCCATGGTCCGTTTTCAATATCTTCGGTGCTGTAGATGTAAGTTTTATGTGTATTTCCTGAAAATGTACTTACATAAAACTTCCCTTCATGATATCTCAGGCTACTTGCCCAAGAGCCTTTGCCATACATATTTTTATCATTGGTCAAGGTAAGATCATCACTATTGCCCAAGGTTTGATAAGCATAGCTGACCAACTCCCAATTGACCAAATCTTTTGATTTCATGATAGGCACACCAGGATTCATATGCATCGTAGTACTGCTCATATAATAGGTATCCCCCACCCTGATCATTGAAGCATCAGGGACATCGGCATGGATGATGGGGTTGATGGCTTTTTGCCCAAAAATCGAATGGCAAAAGAAAGCGATAAACAAAAATGTAAAGGTTAAAGACTTTGAAGGTTGGTTCATTTTTCAATTAGGTTAATAGAATCTCCAAACACGGAAACTTGTATATGGAGATTCTTTGGATTCAATAGGTTTGTGTAGGTGTAGTGCTGTTTAATTGTTATGATTATTCACAATTGTAAATAGCTGCATATTAGCCACTTGTTGTTTTGAAAATAATCGTCAACAGTCGACGGTTGACAGTCAACAGCCGCTTGAAATAGAATGAATACATAATTTTAAGTGGCTATCGGTATGAAAGCAGATACTCATAATATTTTTAGGACCTAACAGGTTTTATATTATCAATCAATATTTCGCTGCCAATTCAATAAGGTCCTTGACGATACTTTTCGGTGTATTATCCCTGTTGAATAGCAATGGATAGTCTGTCCTTCCCCTTACCGGCCAACCATTTTTCCAAGAGTCCCCATCATTGATCCCCCAGAGTGTCACCCTGGAAATCTTATCATGGTGATCCAAGAACAACTTGAAAAAGGCCAAGTAACGCTCGTCAAATTGCTTCTGTACGTCTTCGGGAAGTCCTTCGGTATAAGGATTGAGGCTTTGCTGATATTCTATATTGGTAGAAATCTCCGCTCCCATATCCCTTCTTGGGGAAGGCAGCACGCTTAGATCCAACTCTGTAATCATGACCGTCACACCCAGTTCAGAATATGCCAAGATACTTTTTTCAAACTCTTGGATCTTCGGATGTTCCAAGCCAATATGCCCCTGCATGCCAATCCCATCTATCTTCACACCCTGTGCCTGTAAGTTTTTGACCATTTTCACTACTCCTTCTCTTTTTCCGGGTTGTGCCATAGAGAAGTCATTGTAGTAAAGCTCCGCTTCTGGGTCAGCTTCATGGGCAAACTGGAACGCAAGCTTCATAAAATCCTCACCCAGTATCTCGTAGAATTTACTTTTTCTCCAGGACCCATCATCCAAGATTGCTTCATTGACTACATCCCAGCCTTTGACTTTTCCCTTGTATCTACCCACTACTGTATGGATATGGTCTTTCATTCTTTGGGCCAATACTTCAGGACTGACGGTATTGCCATCGCTATCCGTAAAGAACCACCTCGGAGCTTGGGAGTGCCAGATCAAGGTGTGCCCTACGATATGCATATCATTGGCTTCACCATACTCGATAAATTTATCAGCCACATCAAAGTTGAATTCCCCTTCCCGAATCTGAATCATGCCACTTTTCATGTTGTTCTCAGCCACGATCGAGTTGAAATGGGTATTCAAGACCTCCATAGATGCCTGTCCTTGATTGTTGATATGGTTGGCACTTAAAGCGGCTCCGATATGGAATTTACCTTCGAAGGCTTCTTTCAATGTCTCCGTAGTTTTTCTGTCTTTTTTGACCACACAACCCAACCCTATTAGCAGGATGACGGCCAAGGTGATCCCATGTTTGAATGGGATCGATTTAGTAATCTTCATAATTGGTTAGGTTTTGAATATTATATTAAACTTTCAATTTTGCACTTCATTTTCAATCACAAATCACTTTTTCCTTCGCATACTCCCTGAACCATTGATGTACTGGATAGGCACATGCCTGTGGATCTGCATCGTATGCCAATCCTCCATCCAAATGTCCATCATGGAACAAATTCTCAGGGGAGAGTAAATTCCAGCTTACATTGCCAGACTCATCTGCCAAAAGCTTGAAATTGGCACCAAAGCCCCATGCTCCTGCTGTTCCGGTCACACCACCTTTGCCCCATACTCCATACTGCTCCGGTCCCCAATCGATTTCTGTCACAGCAATCGGTGCTATATCGGCTACAGGCTTGATATGGGTATTCCAATTGTTGCGGAATGTAGTTGGGTCATTGTTTTGCTGACCCCAATAGCCCGGGTAGATATGGACAGCATAGCCATAATTGTCATCTTCTATGGGATTGTTTGGAAATCCACTGTAATGGGATTGGTAACCTGATCCCGGTATCCAGAGGACATTCTCAGCACCATTAGCCCGGATATTGTCCACCATGGGTTGGAAAAACAGTTTTAAGGCATCGAAATGAGGCTGGGTGTTGCTGCCATACTCCCCATTGGTACCAAGGATATGGACTGGCTCGTTTGCCAACTCGAACATGACATGTGCTTTGTTTTTCAGCTCAGGATGTTGGGAAATATGATCCCATATTTTCAAGAGGTAATCAAAATATTCATCACCCAAAGCTATTTGGTGTGGGCAAACTCCCGGGGGTCTTAGGATGATATACATGCCACGGGATTTTGCATGGTCAATCAATGGGACAATGACTTCATCTACAGCTGTCACAAACCGATCAAAATCGAATCTGGAAATATCATTTTCTGGAATAGGTTCTCCCGGAGTATTACTCCAATAAGGATCAATATGCAATCTGACCATGTTGAGAAACCAACCTTCTTCGGCATTGGTCAGCTTATCCATCACCCCTTTGTTGTAAGCAAGGCATCCGGCTACATCGTAATTGTTCCATCTCCAGACACCTACATGGCCACCATTGAACCAGGGACTTGGTGTGATTGCTACGCCATGTAACAGTACTTCATTGCCACAGGGGTCTACCAACTGTCGGCCTTCTACTTTCAAGAGTGGAGTAGACAAAGGGAATTCAAAGTCTAAAGATTCATCACCTATTTCCTCTAGCTCATCTTCGACCTGGGCTAAATCTTCCACTTCGCTACAAGCAAAAGCTAAACTTAATATGACTATATATAAGACCTTAAAGTATTTCATGCTTTATCTTTTGATTGACATATTTCTAGACTCTAATCTGATAAATTGTACTTAAGTCACTTTATTTGAACATCTATTTAAATGGAAATCCCTGACAGTCATACTAGTAATTGAAAAGAATAAATGCAGCAACACTTATTGATTTAAATCATAACATACAAAAGCCATCATTTACTTTAGAAACGAGCTATGCTTCCATCATTAAAAAACTAATGAAACAGTTGATGCAATCAACCTACATCAACTGTTTCAAGTATAAATCAATTAATCAAAAGCATTGATCAATCCCTGAGCAATTCCAGCATAGGCTGGTTTTCTGTCCAACAGGTTTTCAGAAGTTCTATACCTATACCATATTCCTTGGCGAAGTGGATCTTCTTGTAAATCTACGGCTCTACCAAATACCATCCCATACTGCTGGTTTGAAGGTATGTGTTCAAAGTAACTTTCAACCAATTCTGTGTATAAATCCTCTTGTCTATTCATCATTACAGGTGTGGGATTTGTAGAGTCAAGTATTACTTCTAAGCTTGAAATTTTAATCCTCATCCCTGTTGAAGCAAGTTGTTGAAAAAGTGAAGCTACTTGTGCCAAACTTGAGCTTAAATCTATTCTGATCTCTGTAGCAATACCATCAACTTGAACTCCATTGCTTTCTAAGTATGAAATGTACTGCATCAATCCATCTAACTTTGCAGGATTTCCTACCAAACCAGTCTCATTGATAAAGTAAAGATCATCACTATCACCATACTGCCTTGCCATCTGGAATGCTAAAACTCCATATTGAGGTCCTAAGTGATCTTGCCAAAAGAATGTTCCATCAGGTATACTTTCCATTTCTTCACCAGACCTCAATTCAGTAGGATTGTCATTACTCATAGGGTGACTAAGTACATTCCAAGTCTTAATTCCTTCATTTCCAACTTCAGCGATTCCAGAAATCCATTTATCCATCTCGTATGTTAGGATTTCAGTAATCTCTTCTCCAGTTTTCGGAATTGTTTCTCCTTCCTGTCTCCAGAAAAGCCTAAGATTATCTATAAAGTAATTGGCTGCGCCAGTAGCAGAACCTACAGACAAAGTGAAGCTATTCAACTCTTTCTGGGATGCTGTCAAATTCAAATCAGCAAATGGCAGAATGATAGCATTTCTCGACCAACCGCCATCAGGAGCTCCAAAACTTGCTGGACTACCATACCCAGTGAACGTTGATACTGTGGGACCATCACTGATCCCCATTCTCAAGCCCTGTCCATACAAACCACAACATCCGGCACCGTTAAAATCAAATGTGAGTGTTTCAACATCTCCTAAAGTCACACCATCAGGCAATGTGATGGAAAACATGGGGAATGTCTGGGGGCCAAGTACGTTTAAAACCTTCCCGGTTTGGGTCACGGGATCAGTCACCACAACACTGCTTCCACCATTGTGCATTGGGAAATTATCCCCAAATTCAGAATCCTCAAAATTGATCAGGTATGTACCTTCATCGCCAGGGATTACCAACGGGGCAATAATACTGTTTAGATACGTGGAATTTTGGCCACTGTGAGTAATCAGGTTATTCCAGTAAACTGAAATTCCACTTACTTCGACAGCATCAAAGAAATTCTCCAGACTGGCCAAATTTAATGATCCATCATTCTGGACAACTGCACCATGAGATGCCTCTGTGCTTGGGGTAATCTCATTAAAATTTCTATTCATTACTCTATAGTACAAACCCATTGATCCGTAATCAGGCAATGGGATCTTTGATCCTATTCGAAAGCTAGAGTTCTCTGGCAAATAACTTTTAAGGTCATCAAATGCATTGATCCGATCAAACTCCACTATACTAGCAGGCTTTTCAACATCAAATTCTAAAGGATCAATATCCGCACACGAAAATCCTAAGACCGCTAAAGAAGCCACTATTCCATATTTTTTAATATTTTTCATATTTGCTTTTTTAATAGTCTACAATTACTGAAGTACCGGGTTGAACAATTCAAAACCTACACCTCTGTCTCTCATTACCAAGGTATCCGTAGTCACTATATTCATCATCGGATTATCAATTTCATAGGTTAGGTAAAGTGCGTCTCTATCTTGTCCTCCCCATGAGTTTTTTTCCCCCTTACTTACAAACCTACCTGAACCTGAAGCAGTAAACCCATCTGCACCTGCTGAAATAGTGCATTCACCATTGTTGTTAAACGTTAACCTTAAAGGGAGATTGACATTAACTCCTCCTTCTCCTTGATAGACTAGAGGCAAGATTGTTTCATTTCTTGCACTGGTATTCATAGCTTGAATCTGATCATTTTCGACGTAGTTGGCTCTTCTGGTTGCATTTTGTGTCAATTCTTCATAGCCAGGCTTACCAGTGATCGCATCTGCACCTCTTCTCAAGTAGTTCCCGTCGTATTCATTGATATATTTGATAGCATAGAACACAAAATCTTTTGGTTGCACATCCCAATCAGAAATTATAGCTCTATTTGGATTACTCACTAAAGGTATCCCAGACAAAACAGAATCAGCATTTACCACATTGGTAATTCTTAGCGGAATTACATAAGAGTTTCGAATAGCATCTGGGTCATTGAAAAAAGCTCCTGTCAGTTGAACTTCTACACCTCCTGTTACTCTGCCTCTCGGGATTGTAATTTGATTGTCTTGAAGTTGAAAATACTCACTAGGCATATTTCTGACAGGTTCTCCACCGCTAGTAAACAGCAAGTTTTCAGTAAGAGAATTATCTACTTCTATATCTAACAAAACATCAGACCTAGAAGCATAAGCACCTCCTAAGGTGGCCATGACTCTAACCTTGCCCTCGTTGTCAAGAGAGTTATCAAATAAATCTTCTCCAAAGGTAATCGTCCTTACAGGGAATTGATGAGCGAAATAGACTGTCTGATATTCGAAATCTGGGAAATCACGCTCATCGTTTACGCATGACACATTGAGTATCAGCATAATCATTGATATATAAACTAAATTCTTCATATTTTTTCAATTTGAATTAAAACAGTAATTAAGGTAACCACTGATCGTTTTGTTGCAATGCGCTAAATTTGAGTGTTTCACCATAAGGAATAGGGCCATAGATCATATGACTACCAAACACCCTATTCTCAACATCTATGATTCTATGAACTCCACTTTGGATTTCCATTCCTGTAGCTGTTTCATTAAGGTTAGCATTCCATCTCCTCAAATCCCAGAACCTGAAATCTTCAAAAGACAATTCAATCCTTCTTTCATTTAGGATCAATTCCCTCATCGCAACTTGATCATTTCTAACTGACTCCAAGTATTCATCTGTACTGCCATTTCCTATACCTGCACGCTGTCTAATAGCCCTAACTACATCATAAGCAGAAAAACCATTTGAACCAGTCCCAGTAGGTCCCCAAGCCTCATTAGCTGCTTCCGCATAAATCAAGTAAATCTCAGTATACCTTATTCTGGGTTGAATATGAACTTGACCAGTAGTACTATTTGGATCTAAGTTCACATCCTGTCTAAGTAATTTCCTTAAGTAATACCCAGTCCTAGTTGATGTTTCTACCCTATTCAAGGCATTGTTATTAGGACCATCAGCAGCCGTATTGATTACAGTATTGTTTACGCCCGCAGTAGAACCATTGACAATAACAAACTCTCTCAATCTTGGATCTCTTCCATTGTATGGATCATTTGGGTCGTATCCACTACTTGGGTGATCTATAGGATAGCCATTTGCCATAGGAAATGCATCTACAAAATTTTGAGTTGGATTTAAAAGTCCATTTCCAAATAAAGTAGGTGGAAAATGAGTAGCCTCTAGATTAGTAGAGTTTCCTCCTAAGGATGTTCTCCACAAGACTTCACCACCAGGAGTATTTCCTCCCCCTGTATTATTGATTTCATTCACATTTCTATACCAGGTGAGACCAGTAGGTGAGATACCCGACACACCACCTTGCCTGTCAATGATCTGAGCAGCATAATTTGCAGCATCAGCCCAGGTAGTAGAGTTCCCTTGAGCAAAAGCAGGACTTGCTGCTAATAGGGCAGCCTGAGCTCTAACAGCTCTGACAATCCTTCCACTCACCAATAATCCTCCATCAGATCCAAATGCCCTGTTGTATTCGGTTAAGCCACCGCCAAGCTCTCTATATTTGGAAGGAATATCTGATACACTATTTATATTTTGATAGTCCCATGGCAACAGTTCAAGTGCTGCATCAACATCAGCATACAGTTGTTGCATACATTCTTCAAAAGTATTTCTAGGTATATTAAACTCAGAACCAATCCCTTGCGAAGCAGTAAGTATAGGTACACCTAATAACTCTCCATTTACCATCCCAGCATGTGCTTGTAGCAAGTGAAACATATAAAGTGCCCTTAGCCCATAGGCTTCTCCTTTCATTCTGTCTCGAAAGGTTAAGTTAGTGACAGGATCATTTGCAAACTGTATATTATCTACATGCTCCAGAAACAAGTTAATATACTGAAGACCTGTACCTAATCCCCATCTATTGAGAGGATTGAATGTAGCTGTCCACTGTCCTGTTGCTACTCTTAGGTAATCGTGGTTTTCATTTGTGCTTACAGCATTATCTGTGGCCATATCACTGAACTGCCAACTATTTCTAGGTAGGGGTAAATACGCATTTTGCAATAATCCATATGCTGGATTTGGATTATTCTCATACAAACCTTCTATACTCTGAATATCTCTCAGTGAAGGTTCGAATAAATCTGTACATCCACTTGATATCATCAAACTAATCATCAAAATGGATAAGTATATATTTTTTAAATTCTTCATGATTACCAAATTTTAGAATCTTGCATTTAGACCCAGGTTATAAAATCTGGTCTGTGGGGGACCAGCGAAATTAGTTTCTAAAATCCTTCTATATGGTGAAATGGTCAACAAATTCATCCCACTCAAATAGACATCCAGGTTCTTTACAAACAATTTTGATGTTAATACAGCTGGTACATTGTAAGTAATTTGAACCCTTTCCAAATCAAATCGATCTGTAGAATACATCCAGAAATCACTGGTCCTAAAATTGTTTGCTGCATTTTGAGTAGTCAATCTAGGATAAGTAGCCGTATCCATGGTTTCAGGTGTCCATCGATCTCTGACCACTTCAGAATACTTTGATTCACCCGAAGCTCTGAAGTATGGACTGTCTCTCATGGCATTTGCACCAAACCTTCCTGTACCTAGCGCAAAAAAGGTGAAGTTTTTCCAGTTTGCAGTTATGTTCAAACCCAGAGTCAAAGGTGATCCCCACCATCCTCCTCTACCTAGATAAACCTCATCTCTGACATTGATACTACCGTCTCCATTTTGATCCAAATACCTGATATCACCTGGTCTAACTTGACCAAAAGTTTGATTAGGAGCAGCTTCAATCTCACTTACACTATTAAAAAAACCATCACTTCTCAAACCCCATATTCCATCAAGCGGAGTCCCAGATCTAAACTGATAATCATCTTCATATGCTTCAGCCCTTCTTAAAGCCTTTACCTCATAATAGGTCCCAACTAAACCAAAATTCCAATTGACTTGACCAATTTTTTCTCTATAGTTCAAGTTAAAGTCAAAACCAGTTCTCAAATCACTGTTATAGTTCAAGTTTGGGAGAAAATCAGCATTGGGCCAGCTAGAAGTCAAGTAACTAGGATATTCCAAAGCAACCTTTGTGATCAACCCACTCATTCTAGATGCGAAGTAATTACCATTGAAGAATAGCTTATTGTTGAAAAATGATCCATCTAAACCGAAAGTGATTTCTTCTCTCTTTGGATAGGTGAAGAATGGGTTTTCTGCTCCCATTACCACTCCTGTTCGTACACTCAAACCATCATTCCAAGTTACCCAATGACTCCCTTCATCTCTAGTAACTACATTGGTGACATACATGTAATAATCATCAATATCAAGATCTGTATTGATTATACCTGCAGAAGCTGTTAGCCTAAGGTTATTTATATTAGAAGCGCCTGACATAAAGCCTTCTTCACTCAATCTCCAACCAGCACTTAGGGTAGGTGATATGGCTTTTCTATTACCTTCAGGCAATTTTGCAGAATGAGGCATGGCACCATTGAATTCAACTTGATATTTATTTTTGTATTCATAGCCTAGCAATAATCCCAGATTGGCATTTCCCATCCTATGATATTGTCCAGAAGTTGTAATTAAGAAACCATAAGCTGACAACATTCCATAGACATGATGATCTTCATTGAGTTGCTTTGTGTAGTTCAATTGTGCAGATGACATCAATGTCTGACGAAACAAACTATTGCTTATATTTTGATTTCGGGTACTAGCATCTTGACCAAACCTTTCGAGTGAAGCTATCAACTCTTCTCCCGCATAATTCGTCCAAGTAGGCCGATAAGTAGCATACTGATGGTTGAATGCTAAGGTATATGAGGTCAAATAATCAATCCCAAAATTTGCATTGAAGGTAAGGCCTTCAGTGAGGTTTCTAAGATCCGCTTCTGTACCTATATTGAACTGAAACTGTCTATTGGTATTTACATTCGTGCCTGCAGCATATATATCCCCAATTGGATTTGTAGGTTCTAGTTGATTACCACCTAGTAAATATTGACCATTGATAATGTGGTCGCTATTTTGAAAATAAACTTGTGAACTCAGATCATCTGGCTCTAGCATACTTAAGGGAATCATAGGAGATACCCGATGAGGTCTAAGGCCATGATGACCACCCCAAAAGTTCGCATTGGTACCATAATCATTCCTGAAGATCATAGCGGCATCTACTTTCGCAGTAATATAGTCATTGAGTTTCGCATCAATATTTCCACGAATATTGATTCTTTCATTTCTATTGTTAACTGCTTCTCCAAAATTTAATAGAGACCCCTGTCCCCAGTATCCGATATTAGTATAATACCTCGCCCTATCATTTCCTCCTGCAATTTCTAATGTAGCATCCTGTGCACTATATACTCTCTGTAAGTAATCTGAAGATAAGAAATCCAAATCTGGATATCTGTATAGATTGATTCCTGAACCATGATTGTAGATATCTTCCTGAGTCCATAAAGGTGAAAGTCCATCATTCACCCTTGCCTCATTGTATAGCGTCATGTATTCTGCAGAACCCAAGTATTTGGCAATGCGTTTTGGTGCATGGATACCTGAATTCACCCTTACATTCACTTGATTTTCACCAGCTACTCCTCTTTTTGTTGTGATTAAGATCACGCCTTTTGCAGCCCTACTCCCATAAAGAGCTACTGCAGCCGCTCCCTTGAGAAAGGAAATTTGATCTATTTCAGTAGCAACTACTGAGCTAGCATCTCTAGGAAGTCCATCTACCAATACCAGAAAACCATTGTTCCCCCAAATATTCCCATGAAAACCACTTGCAAATGATGCCATGTTATCAAGACTATTGACAAAATAGTTTACATTCATCAATTCAGTCACATCTACATAAGAAACACCTCCTAAAAGCTTATCCCTATTTACTTGGCGCATGGCCACATTTACCCTGTCATCTTGTACAAGTTTCATAGCAATCTCTGATCCTATATCACTTGCTTGAATATACCTCGCAATGTAACCATCAGCTAAGATCTCAATCGTTGCATTTGGCCTGATTTCAATTTCGAATTTTCCAAAATCATCTGTAGTTGCAAATACCCTGTCACTCTCGCTAGACACCCTAGCTCCTGACAACGGAATGCCATCTTCGGACATCACGGTAGATCTTATTTCGATCAACATAACCTCCTCTTGAGCCCATAGCCATGTCCCAGAACAAAGCATAATGACCACAAGAAACAGGCTTTTACATATGTATTTCATAATTTTCTTTTCTAAAATTTAAACTTTAAAAAACACATTTACCATCCAGGGTTTTGGTCAAACTCAGGGTAAAGTGATACGTCAGAAACTTTAAAAGGCAACCAATAATGCTTGTCATCATAGTTCCTATTGATAATCACCCTTTCTCGTAAATTCACAATCCTGGTATCTGATGGGACCTCGGTATTTAAAGCTTCTGCCCTATCAAACTCCATCGCTGTTTTTGCTGCATAATCTGGATGTGTTATCAACATCCATCTACGCAAATCCGTAAATCTATGACCTTCAAAAGCCAACTCTACTGCCCTTTCTCTTCTCAATTCTTCAAGAAAAACAGAAACTGTAGTTTGAAATCTTGGTAAAACTTCAGGCATACCAGCTCTCTCCCTGATGGTATTTACTGCTTCTACAGCATTTTTTGAAAAATTAGGAGATTGACCAGTTACACTATTATACCCCATCAAAGCAGCTTCGGCATACATCAGGTAAATGTCAGAAAGTCGTACATAGGGAATATTCCTGCTACCCGCATTACCGTAGCTAAAGAGTTGGTCGAAATTATTGTAACCAACCATCATGAATTTCATGTGTACATAACCTGTACGGGTACTGTTTCTATCATTTCTGAAATTTCCTCCTGTGTAAAGATTTGCATATCTAAGATTTGCATTTTCTGGTGATAATGAACCAAGTACCATCTGTACACCATCATAGGCAATATCATGATAAAACCTAGGGTCACGATTTCTAAAAGGATAATTAGGATCGTAACCAGACTCTGGGTCAGCTTGTGAAATATCTTCTGGTAAAGGCAACCCATTCGCCATTCCATAATTTCTATTTACATAATTCGAAGTCGGTGAGAGTCTGTGATTTGCATCACGAGCTATTACAGCTGGTATCCAACATTGCGTCAAGTTCCAATGAGTCGCATTTACACCATGCACCAGAGTTCTAAAAATAGTTTCAGCTCCTCCTGGTAATAGCCAATTCTGACCTCTAGTCAGGAATATCCTTTTGTAGTTGCTAAATGGCTCTAAGGCATACTGCGTCTGTCCAGATTCCACCAAATTCAACAATTCACCGAATGCTTCTGCACTTCTTCTTGCCAAGTCAGCATTATAAACTGGACCTCCGCCTGATACACTATTCATCAATGGACTACTTGCCCAAAGCAGGTTTTTACCTAAGTAGGATAGGGCCATGATCTTATTGATGCGATAATGGTTGTTGCCAGCTGTTCTCCTACCTGTCGCAGTATTGTCCCAGTTGATAGGTAATAAGTCAGCTGCTCTTCTGAAATCATTATGTGCTTTTTCTGCAAACTCTTGATAAGATAACTTCTCTTCCCTTAATGGCTCATCACCAGGCAAAACCCTATCGATATAGGGAAGGCTACCCCAGTACTGAGCCATATTGAAATGAAGCCATCCTCTAAAGAAAAGTAATTGACCTTCTATAAGTTCTCTTTCTTCTTGTGTTGCTTCTGTCATCCTGTGCAGATTTTCCAAGCCTAAGTTGGCTTTTCTTATTCCATACCATGCCAATGGCCAAAGTCCCTTTGCAGTTCTATCTTGAGTTGTCGTTAGACTACCATGATCAAAGTAGCTTGACCAATGTGTCCACGCCCAAAAATCTCCCCTGTCAAATCTAAACCCAACCTGATCAGGAGAATCATCTGACCATATTTCATCATCACCAAAGTTTCCTGTCGCTTGATTGTGAGAATGAAACTTATCTGGGATACAACGATAGAGCTCTTCTGTAAATCCCTGGAAATTCTCAAAATTCCGAAACGCAGTTTCTTCAGAAATAACTGACTCAGGAGTTCTATCCAAGTAGTCTTCACATGAAGAAATCATCACCAATGCAATAACCCAAATACTGGTTATGCTATATTTTTTCATTCTTAGAATATTCATAACTGTTTTCATTAGAATGTCATATTTAAACCTAAATTAAACCTACGAACCAATGGGTATGCACCAGTTCCTCCACCACCGCCAGCATTAGATTCTCTATCATCTGGCATTTGTGTCCACATCAAGAGATTGTTACCGTTTAAGAAAACCCTCAAGTTCGCCAAGCCAAGTTTTTTGACCTGATTTGGTTGAAATTGGTAGGCAATCTCTGCGTTTTTCAACCTGATATAAGATGCATCAAATTGGAACCTGTTTCCCATATGATAACCAGCTGAAGGCAACCACCTTGGAAAAGCAGTATCTGCACTCAAGTTATCTGGTGACCAAAGGCTTCCTTGTTCAAACACTAGATTTCTTTGATTGGTCAAGCTCATTAGGGGAACAGAGCGTGTCACATTGTTTACCGCATAAAACTGTAAGAACAAGCTCCACCCTTTATACTCAGCACCAATGTTGGTATTGTAAGTATTCATGGGCACACCAGAATAACCATATGGTGCTGAGTCAAATGCATCAATAATCCCATCACCATTGAAGTCAACAATCTGATACATCCCAGGGATTCTACTTTGATTTTCTGCATTAAATTGTGTCTGTGCATATACTTCATCCCATGAACCAACAAATCCGTTAGTGATATGAGATCTTGTTTGTCCTAGTTGGAAACCCGCTTGTTTTTGGTAAGCTGGCAACAATTCTGGATCATCTCTAAAGATCACTTGATCTGTTGCATGCGTGACGGCTATATCTGCCCATAGCCTTAATCCTGAACTAAACTTCCTTTCCGTACCAAGCTGTAATTCAAATCCTTGCGTCATCACCTCACCCAAGTTTGCAGCAGGTGCAGAAGCCCCATAATATGATGGAACAGCTCTTCCTGAAGTCATCAATACATCTACCCTATTGTCTCTAAAAAAATCTAACTCACCATACAATTTACCTTCAAAGAAGCTGAATTCAGTAGCGATATTATATTTATAAACAGTTTCCCATTTTACGGAAGGATTGCCAATCACAGTTTCCCTATACCATTGATAGGGACTATTTGCAGGGGGATCACCAACCAAACCCATCCTTGCTGCACCACCAAATGCCCATTGGTTCATGAACAAAAATCTACCTCCAGCACTATCATCACCAACTTCCCCGTATGTCGCTCTTATCTTCAAAAAATCAATTGAAGAGAAAGACTTTAGGAAGTTTTCTTCCGAAATCACCCAACCTATACCTCCAGCAGAGAAAAATGCGAACCTGTTCTCAGGTGAAAACTTTTCAGATCCATTATACGCTCCACTATAGTCGATCAAGTACTTGCCTTTATAATTGTATGAAGTATGGAAAACCCAATCCTCTCTATATACAGGTATCATACTTCCAATAGCATCTTCTTGTCTTTGTACCTGGCCTAATATTGATATATTATGATCATCAGCTATCGTTTTATTATAATTCAATCTAGCCTGATAAAATAAACGTCTTTGAGGGCCATTGAAATTATTTGTACCAATATTACCTACTGTAGTATTCCATCTTTCTGGAAAATAATCGAAATTTGAGTTTGTATCAAATTCCCTAAAGTACGAAACTTGCCCAGTGAATGGATCTATAAACATGGCTCTTGGTTCTCTAAACCTATCATCTACACCTCTTCCAACTTCAGTAAACCTATTATCTACCGATAAATTACCCCTAAACTTCAAACCTGGAATCAACATGCCCAAATCTTGCTCTAATATAAAGTTGGACATTAGATTAGCAGTAGTGATATATTCTATACCATTGTGAGCCAATGCTGAATACGAATTTGTAGCTCCAGAACTTCCTTCACCAACAAAACCATAAAAACCATTAGAATATATTGGCATAAATGCATCAGGGGCATTGTTATATGCTGAAGACCAATAGGCATTGTTATCTCCTGCAAGGAATGGAGTTTTTCTGGCTGCATACGTCCCTCCCAAATCTACTTTCAATACAGTTGATTTAGTTAATTGAAAGTCAAGGTTACTTCTAAAATTGAACCTGTTGAAATCAAAACCAGCTTGGTATCCTCTATCGTTATTCGAAAGCCCTCTAAACTGATCACCTTCATTTTGGTAATCAATACTAGCAAAATACTTAGTTCTTGGTGTACCTCCTCTAATGCTCACATTAGCATTATGGGCCATCGCTACATCTCTAAACAAGGTTCTTTGCCAATCTACATTTGGATACCTTTCTGCATCTTCTAGACTTGTTGGGTATCGATATAAGTTACGCATTTCTTGAGGTATGATTTGCGACCATGCATTTGGGTTCACTCCCAGTTCACGCTCAATGGCCATATTTCTCACACCAATTGCATCATAGGAGTCGAACTTACCTGGTAGCATAGATACTACTTTTGCAGCACTACTTACACGAGCTGACACTTCAGCCCTTCCGTCTCTACCTCTTTTTGTTATAACTATAATTACACCATTGGCACCCCTAGATCCAAACTGAGCCGTAGCTGATGCATCCTTCAAAACTGTAATAGATTCAACCGAACCAATGTCCATTTGATTAAAAAACTCAGGTCTTTCCACACCATCTACTAATATCAAAGGACTATTTCCATTCCAGCTATTTTGTCCCCTAATTACAATTTGGGGTTGGTCAGCACCTGGTACACCAGTACCCGCTGTAGTTATTAATCCAGGTAATGCTCCAGTCAAAGCTGCTCCAACACTTGATACACCACCAGTTCTTTGAAGCTCCTCACCTCGTGCTGATACAACTGCACCTACAACAGTCTCCTTTTTCTGCTCAGAATACCCAACTACAACAATCTCCTCCAGCGAAGTTTCATCTTCACTTAAAGAAATGTTATAGGTAGTTCTTCCGTCTGTTATGGCTATCTCTCTTGATTTGTAGCCAATAAAACTAAATATTAAAGACTCTCCTGGCTCAACATTAATTCTAAATTGACCATCCAAATCCGTGGCAACTCCTTTGGTAGTACCTTTGATAAGGACAGTCACACCAGGAATCGGAAGGCCATCTTTGGCATCTGTAACTATACCTGTTATCTGCGCTAACTTGATTGCGTTTGCTTTATCCAATGAAGGTTTACTTGGTTTCTTGATCCCATTGACATTGTAAGCAAAATCATTTTTTGCTGCCAACTCGTCCAAGACATTGAAAAGATCAACCCCTTGTCCGGCTTTTTTGATTTCCGTTTGGTTGACAATTGATTTATCCACCCTTGCTTGGGCGATATCCAACTTAGTTTCTCCATGGCTAAGTTCACCGGGTACAGACATCGATGCAGTCGCCGTTGAATCCGAAAATCCAACTGCAACATCCCCTCTGGCATCTCTGGCATAGGAAGGCAATAAAACTGTCGTCATGATCAGCAGAATTGCCAAGACGTATGTCAAGTTCTTTTTTATAAAAAAGAATCGCCTTAGTAATTTTGTATCCATATAATTTTGGTAATTATTATTTAAGGTTTAAAAGATTGATTGTTGAGCTTTTGTCTAAATATCAATATTCAGATCAGCTCCAGCAGAAATCCTACATTCTGCGTGACACCATACCTAGCTGGTGTTTTGTTGGGTATTGATCATGCTCATTGATTTTGGGTTTTATTTAATAATTGAATTTTGTAGTCAAGTTAAATACTGATGCGCACCAGTTGACATGTATATGTCATTGTAGCATGACATAAACTCAAAAGCTTGGAACCAGGCAAGGGGAAACAATCCCAACCTGCCCAAAAACCTTAGGCTTGTTGAAGTCTATTGACTGAATGAAGTGGTGAAATAGTGCTACAAGTTTTTTTAAGAATAGCCATCTGTGAATGACTCGAAACATTCACCCAAACAGGGTCTTGTAACTGGGGAATTGAAGTGTAATAATGTATCATATTTATTCTGGGTTTTGATTGAAATTAACTGAATCAAATATAGAAAGTCTTGTATATAAAACGAAAAACAAACTAATTTTCAACTATTTGATTATCAAGTATTTAAAAAATTCGTTGCGCTTACTTGAAACATAAAAAAAGTAAAAAAACCCTCATTGGAGCGAATTGAGCGGGTTTTTGAATGATTTCAATAAGGCAACCTGTTTCGCTTAGACCAAAATACTGATTACCAGTTGTTTATATATAAAAAAAAATATTGAATTTTCATTGTTTGTATTAGCACACTATATTTTAACAGTCATTTATACCAAAAAATCTATCTATCATAAAATATTACCTATCACTTCATTCAGTATAAGCAAATAAATTACCTGTTTGACACATTCAATCTATCAATTTGGGTTAATTCAAGACTCTAGGGTTAAAAATATAGACAGAAATTCAGGTACTAGATGCGCTAACTTGATTGAAGATTTCCTTTACCGCTTAGAACGTAATGGTACGATAAGAAAAATCAAAAAAAACAGACAATCCTTGGCTGACTTTGTGAAGCCTTAATGAGCTTGGTGGTGAAAAGCCTAACCACAAGGAACACTATGGATACACAAAGGACACAAAACATCAAACTAAATAATTCGCTTAAAGACAAGAGATTCCCCCAGAGTGAAACATTAAAAGTAAAAAAAATTTTGCGCTCCTTAGCGACCCTTGCGGCAACAACTTTACCGAAGATTTCCTTTACCGCTAAGAACGCAATGGTTCGCAAAGAAAAATCAAAAAAAGAGACAAAACTTTGCGGACTTTGTGAAGCCTTAATGGGCTTGGTGGTGAAAAGCCTAACCACAAGGAACACTATGAATACACAAAGGACACAAAAAATCAAACTAAATAATTCGCTTAAAGACAAGGGATCCCCCCAGGGTGAAATATTAAAAAAGTAAAAAAACTTTGCGCACCTCAGCGACCTCAGCGGAAACAACTTTACCGAAGATTTCTTTTACCGCTAAGAACGCAATGGTACGATAAGAAAAATCAAAAAAATAGACAAAACTTTGCGGACTTTGTGAAGCCTTAATGGGCTTGGTGGTGAAAAGCTTAACCACAAGGAACACTATGAATACACAAAAACACCAAACTAAACTCCTCGCATAAAGACTATGCATCCCCCAAAGTGAAGCATTAAAAAAGTAAAAAAACTTTGCGCTCCTTAGCGACCTCTGCGGCAACAACTTTACCGAAGATTTCTTTTACCGCTAAGAACGCAATGGTACGCAAAGAAAAATCAAAAAAACAGACAAACATTTGCGGACTTTCTGAAGCCTTAATGGGCTTGGTGGTGAAAAAACTTAACCACAAGGAACACTATGGATACACAAAGGACACAAAAACACCAAACTAAATCATTCGCTTAAAGGCAAGGAATCCCCCAGTGTGAAACATTAAAAAAGTAAAAAAAACTTTGCGCTCCTTTGCGACCCTTGCGGCAACAACTTTACCGAAGATTTCTTTTACCGCTAAGAACGCAATGGTACGCAAAGAAAAATCAAAAAAACAGACAAACATTTGCGGACTTTCTGAAGCCTTAATGGGCTTGGTGGTGAAAAAACTTAACCACAAGGAACACTATGGATACACAAAGGACACAAAAACACCAAACTAAATCATTCGCTTAAAGGCAAGGAATCCCCCAGTGTGAAACATTAAAAAAGTAAAAAAAACTTTGCGCTCCTTTGCGACCCTTGCGGCAACAACTTTACCGAAGATTTCTTTTAAGGACACAAAAACATCAAACTAAACTCATCGCATAAAGACCAGGAATCCCCCAAAGTGAAACATTAAAAGTAAAAAAATCTTTGCGCTCCTTAGCGACCCTTGCTGCAAAACAAAAAACAGTGGCTTTAAGGCATTAGATCAACTTCAAAAGGTGATGCTGGAAGTCCAACAGAATTGACCAAATTGGCCCACTGGGGATTATTTGCCCATGCATATCTCAATTTTTTGGGTTTTTCAGAAGCAGGAAACCTGATAATGACTTTATGCTTTTTAATGGCTGCATCTGTCCAATAATACTTCCCATCCTCTCCAGCCAAAGCAAAACCTTTCAATTCTTCACCGTTAGAAATATTCAATCCACTGCCTGTTTCGGAAAAAGTAAGAATCAATTTATGCTTTCTTAATCTGGCGTCCTCAAACAATGGTCCCGAAAACGGGCCGGATTTCTCTCCATACACCAACTTCTGGGCTTGTAGTGCCAACCTATCCCCCACGCTTTTTTTGTCCAATGGATGGATATCATTTGCTTCACCAACATCTATGGTAATTGCCATTCCCGTATGGGGAATGGCTAAAGTCTTTCTTTGTACCTCTCTCATTTCTGCCCATCCACTTTCCTGTGGCTGATCTGTCACTTCCATAAAGTTCGGAAGCTGCACAAACAAAAACGGGAGTTCCGGCCGCTGCCATTCTTCTCTCCATCCTGCTATCAAAGAGGCTAGCTGTTTTTCATAGTTTTTTGCCTGTCCGGCATTGGACTCACCTTGATACCATAGCAAACCCTTGATCGAAAGTCGGTGAAGTGGTGCGATCATCGCATTGTATAAACCCATCGGCTTGAACCTAACGGCAGTTTGGCTGGGCGCTTGGGGCATCTTAGCTCCAATTTGATATTGCCAAGATTTACTCAGGTCAATGGTTTGATCCCCAATCTCCAGTTGGTAGGGTTTTTCTGTAATGAAACCTCCCCTACCACTTTCATTGACTATTTTCACGACGATGATATTCTTGCCTTTCTTTAATACACCCTTAGGTATATTGTATCTCCTTGGTGGATATCTATAGCCTGTACTTCCCACAAGTACACCATTGATGTAGGCTTCATCACTATCCACCAACGTCCCCAGCAGTAATTTTTGCCCGGAAGATCCAGTAGGATCAAAATCCAACTCAATTTCTTTCCTAAACCAAAAAACACCATTGATTGGCTTTCTATCATCAGTAGGCCAAAAACCCACCTCTTCCATGATTTGCCAATCTTTTGGGTTAAAATCAGTAGAATACCATGGAAGATCTGGGTTCAAAAGCCCTTGGTCTTTGGATTTCAATTCACTTCTCCAGGCATTTATTCTCTCCCGATCAGTCCTTTCAATATTCTCAATCACCCCGGGAGTCTGAAAATGCAATGCTTCTTCATAATCCCTGGGGAATGCTTTCAAATCTTCTTCCCGTAACCAGGACTGTATTGGAGATCCGCCGACACTGGCATTGATCATCCCTATGGGGACATCATATTTCTGGTTGATATTCTTCGCAAAAAAATAGGCGACTGCAGCAAATGACCTAATATTCTCCTGATTCAACTCCAACCATTTACCTCCCTTCAAGTCTGACTTGACTTCTGTGAAGCTGTATTCATCCGGAACATCAAAATACTTGATCCTTGTATTGTACGCATCGACAAATTCTTCTGGAAACATAGGTTCTACCCTTTCCATGGTAGTCTCCATGTTTGACTGTCCAGAACAGACCCATACATCACCTATCCAAATATCCCTGATTTCCAACACTTCATTATTGCCAGTGATTTGCATCTGAAATGGCCCACCGGCTTTCATGGGCGGCAAGGCAAACTCCCACTTTCCGTCGGAATCAGTTTTTCCTTTGACTATTATTCCATCAAACTCAACTTGGATTTCTTCCCCAATATCTGCCCAACCCCATATATTGACGGGAACACCCCTCTGGAGAACCATCCCATCACTGATCAAAAATGGCAGCCGGATCTCTGCAAATGATGCAGACACAAAAACTATATTCAGTATAAAAACCGGAAGCAGGTATTGTAGAATTCTATTCATTTTGGGTTGATTGTCAATGACACTTCACTGTTTAGACAAAATGGGATTCATTCAAACTTATGTAATATGCCCCTAAATCTGGGGAAAACAAATCAAATATGCAATCGATTTCATTAGAAAATAAAAAAAAGTGTGCCTTTTAGAATAATTTTAATTAAATTTTAGAATCAATATTTGTCGAATGGTCTATCAAATGACCATTTCACTAAAATTAATATTGCTTAAATTATTGTAAACATTGATAATTAAGCATTGTATATTATAAAGAGTCCAATTTAAATATATTGACATTTTCAATTTGGAATTAATTGATTATTATTGAAATCGATTTCATTAATCTCCAAATCTGTTTTAAAAACGAGTGAAAGCGAAAAACCCAAAACAAGCCTATTATGTTTAGCCTATTAAAAGTTAATTTATTTGAACTAAATTTAGTCAATCAATCCTCCTACCAAACACCCTCTTCCGAAAGCCAGGGCAATACCTTGGGAAAAATCCCCATTGGCGATGATTGTGAATTTTTCATTTATGGCTCACCTGAGATCTTAAATACGATTACCACCACAGGAACTCACATACAAATCAATTAAATCAAAACTCATCTATAGGCTTCAAAACACTTAAAACAACTAAATAAATTGAAAAATATTTGTTTATTAATATCAATATTTCTTTTAACCATAGTCGAGTCCTATGCCCAATTCCCTACGATTGGAAAGGAGTTTTGGGTTGGGTATATGGCTAATAATGGGAGCCCAGGATCCATGGATGTGGGTTCTGTACAAATCACAGCCTATGAACCCACTACTGGCGAAATCATTTATAACGGAGTGATTGTTCCTTTCGAACTGGAGCTAGGCGAGAATTTCACCTATGTATTTGACGAATTTGATGCATTACATAGAAATAGTGAAATGATTCAAAGTAAGAGTATCTACATACATGCTTCGGGGAAGATCAGTGTTCATGCATTCAACGAAAGAACTGTAAATTACAGAAGCACTGACGGTACGATTATATTACCTTCCACAAGTCTAGGCAAGGATTATTATATTACCTCACATTTCGAAATCGTGTCTGGTTCCGAGACTACAGATGGGCAAAATATGAACAATGAAAGCGCAATGCTGATCATTGCCGTCGAAGACAATACAAAAATCGAAATCCAGTATGCTAGAGGTACCGATGGACAACCATTCCCTGCCCCATTTACCATCGAACTCAATGCAGGCGAAACCTATCAGGTGTTGAAAAACAATGACCTCACAGGGACCAGAGTGAGAGTCATTGGAGATACGGCTTCAGAATGTAACAATATTGCAGTGTTTGGCGGTAACAAATGGACTGCCGTAGGCAATTGTGGAGAACAAAATGATCATTTATTTCAACAAATATATCCCACAAGCACTTGGGGAACAGCCTACACACACATTTCTCTATCTCAAAGAAACTCGGGTGAATTATTGAAAATAGTGGCTTCCCAGCCCAATACACAAGTGGAAGTGAATGGGGATATATACAATATTAATCAAGCAGCCAGCTATGTTTCATTATTGATTGGACCTAACCAAACCGCCTCAATCAACAGCAATAACCCCATATCTGTAACTGTTTTTTCTAGAAGCCAATCGTGTAACAGCACTGGTCCCACACCAAATATTGGTGATCCATTTATGACTACTTACCAAGCAAATGATCAATTGCTTTTCGAGTCTTACTTTAGACCATTCACAAATAGAAGTAATATCCCCTACCACCACCTAAACTTGATCACCAAAACAGCTTCGGCAGGTCTAACCATCCTGAATGGAGAGAATATTGGAGGAAAATTCGATCCCGTTCCTTTTAATCCAGAGTATTCCTACGCAAGAATTGATTTGGAAGAAACCAACTATCACCTTACCAACCCGGAAGGGTTTATTGGATACGTTTATGGCCTTGGAAATTTAGATTCATATGGCTTTGCTCTAGGTGCAAATTTTGACAATTTGGATTTTGAAATTGATAGTGAATATGATTTTGAAGTAATTGGAGATAAGGTTGCTTGCTTAAATGTAGAGGGCACATGGACTATAGAAGCTTCAGATGATGCTTTTACTTATTTTCTGTGGGATTTTGGAGATGGTTCTCAAGTGAAAGAAGGTCAATCTGTCACTCATACTTTTGATGCACCGGGGGTATACGATGTGATCGTCACAGCCTCGATTAGCCCTTCAAGCTGCGACGACCAAGAAAACATTTATTTTGAACTGACGGTAGACTCCTTGCTAGGCAATATTATTGGCCCAGCAATTTCCTGCCCAGATATAGAATATTTAACCTATGTTTTTGATTCTTATCAAAATTTTGAAAGAGTAGAATGGCTCGTATCAGGTGGAAGAATCAGTGACATTGAAGATCATACCGTTACTGTGAACTGGGGAGAAACAAATGATGAAGCATGGATCAAAGCAATACCATTTTCTCCGCTGGGGTGTCCTGGTGACACGATAGAGTATAGTGTCAGGATTTTGGAAAAATTAGAACCCCAACCTCCTATAGGATATGAAGCAATCTGTTTTGAAGAATCAGTATTATATGAATATACAGTGGCCGAAGTAGTGTCAGGTAGAAGTTATAAATGGTATATCAATGGGGGTGAAATAGTATCTCAAGACGATCTATCCACTGTTGAAGTAAGTTGGTCTACTCCAGGTATTGTAGGAGAAATTTGGTATCAAGAATACAGTGATTCCAACCAATCTTGTGAGGGGACCTCAAACCCTTTAATTGTCGACATCTGGGAACCTTTAGTATCCGAAAACATTTCCATAGCTGATCAATTTTGTAATGGTGAAAATCAAGGTGAAATAGAAATTTCAGTATCTGGAGGCATACCACCTTACAACTATAGATGGCACGAAATCCCTGGCCTCAATAGTAATCGAGCTTCAAACTTAGCCCCAGGTCTCTATTCCGTTACTATATCGGATCAAAATGGCTGTCAAATATTTTTGAACGATCTTAAAATCAACGCAAGTCCAATCATGGTGGTCTCGCCAATATCCACAATTCAAACGAGTTGTCATGACAGCAATGATGGTGTACACATATTAGAAATCCATGATGGGGTTGGTCCATTTAGGCTAGCTATTGAAGATGCCAAATTTGAAAATAATCAGTGGATCATTCAGAATCTAAGTTCTGGAAACCATGAAATATTGATATATGACAACAACGAATGCGCTACTCTCTATAGCTTTTTTGTCGAGTCTCCAGATCCATTGATTGTGAATTTTGAGATTGACAAATTTACTTGTCCAGACGAATCTACTGGACAAATATCAGGAATAGCTACTGGAGGGACCCCACCTTATGAATATACTTGGGAAGGTAATAATACTATAAGTCAGACCTTGTCTAATATACCTATTGGCAATTACACGCTAATAGTCAGAGACGCTAATGGGTGTGAAACAAGCTCTGCAATATCCATGTCTGAAGCTGATCCTGCTGTAAGACTCCCAACTGGTTTAAGACCAAAATCCGAACTCTTTGATCCAATATCAGACTGTCCACTTACTTTCAAAATGTATATCTATAATAGATGGGGGGAATTAATATACTCAGGAAGCGACGGATGGGATGGAACATATAATGGTAAGAGTATCATTGATGGAACTTATCCATATAAAGTTGAGTATGTCTATATTAAAGATGGTATACAAATGTCCAATATAGTAAGTGGATCTGTAACCCTCATTCAATAAAAGTTCAAAAGCATTTTTTCTATGTTCTTTATATAAAACTAAACCAACTTTTATTCAACTACCACAATTAGAAAATAAAGCAAAGACCATAGAGTTTTTGATTTCCTTCTCAAATTTCATTTTATTTATTGTTTTTCAATAAATTTTTATTGAATATTGCATAAACAAAAATTCAACAACTATGGAATGGAAGAAAAAATGGGAGACACAACCCGGACTGATGTTGATCACTATTGTGATCTGGTCTGTATTTATCGGTCTATGTATCAAAACAGGAGCTGTACTGTTCAACTTCATTTACAGCCTATTCAACCCTTTGGTGGCACAGAACCTCTATGAAGGCTTGGATCTATCAACATTGCTGGAACAAAACTTCTGGCATTACATCAGTGTACTTTCACTCATCTTGGTCATCACGGGACTTAAGGCATTCATTTTCTACCTGATGATCAGGATATTCCTAAAAATCAACCTGATGCACCCATTCAGCAAAGAAATATCCAAATTGATTTCGCAGATTGGCCAGGTTGCAATCCAAATCGCATTGCTCCTTATCATCACCAATGGATATTTCAAATGGCTTCTGAAAAGAGGTTTTGAGCTGTCAGAATTATGGAGCAATACCGGAGGTGCATTTGAATACCTTCTAATGGGAATCATCGTCTATGCTATCAGCCGGGTATTCAATAGAGGTTTGGAGATCCAATCTGAGAACGAACTAACCATCTGAACCATGCCAATAATCGTAAACTTGGATGTAATGATGGCCAAAAGAAAAATGTCATTGAATGAGCTTTCCGAAAAAGTGGATATAACACTCTCAAATCTTTCCATTCTCAAGACAGGAAAAGCAAAAGCCATCCGTTTCAACACCCTGGAGGCTATCTGTAAAGCCTTGGATTGTCAACCCGGAGATATCCTTGAGTTTGCGGAATAACCCCAAACCCAACCCTGCACAATTGGGGATAATCGCATAAATAAAACCAGGGAAATCGCTTTTAACAAATTCAAAGTGAGGAACCCTTCGAGGGTTGTCCTACTTAGGTGGATTGGTCGGTGGGGACACCGACCAAGGTGATGAGGTTTAAACCCTCGAAGATTACGTGTTAAAAAGCGATTTCCCCATTTACTACAACTCAATGCTTCCAATCATATTGATCCAGGTTTTCCAGACAGGCATTCAGAAGCAATATACTATTGACTATATCTTCTTTGTGTGCCATTTCTATCACCTGGTGCAAATGTCTTGTTGGAATGGAGATAGCCCCGGCGATAGCTCCCTGTTTCCCCATCCTTTGGACTCCCGCAGTATCTGTACCACCAGCTGTTAGAATCTCAGGTTGCCACTTGATTTGGTTTTGGTCAGCAGTCTTTTTCATAAAATCCACCATTCTGTAATCACAGATCGTCATCGCATCCATGATTTTGATGGCAGTACCTTTTCCCAATTCGGTGACTTTTTCATGTGCTTGCGCACCTGGCACATCGAATGCGATGGTAGTATCCAGAGCGATCCCAAAATCGGGATTGATACTATGCGCAGCTACATTTGCACCTCTCAGGCCTACTTCCTCCTGAACAGTAAAGGTTGCATAAAGATCATACGCTGGATCTTTGATGGTTTTCAAAGTCTCTATCAATATATAGACAGCTACCCTGTTGTCTATGGATTTACAGTTGACACAATCCCCCATTTCGATCAATTCACGATCTCTGGTAATGGCATCTCCCACTGAAATGAATTTCTCCACTTCCTCTTTTTTCATTCCCAGATCTATAAAAAAATCAGTGGTTTTGGGAAGCTTCGTCCTTTCCTCTGGAGACATGACATGGATGGGTTTGGACCCCATTACCCCTACCAAATCCTTTTTCCCGTGGATAATTACACGCTGTGCGGTCAATGTCTTCGGATCAAATCCCCCAAGGGTATGAAATCTTACGAAGCCATTGTCATCAATATGGGTTACGATAAATCCAATCTCATCCATATGGGCAGCAACCATCACCTTTTTTGCATCTGGATTTTTTTTAGATTTTTTAACAACTATCACATTCCCCAAATTGTCCAAAATAACCTCGTCAGCCATCGGACTCACTATCTCAACCACCAAATCCCTCACTCTTTTCTCAAAACCCGGCGCACCGGCTATTTCACAGATTTGCTTCAATAAAGCTACATCTACATTCATATTTCTATATTTTTAAAATTTTCATTTGACTCCACAATATGGGAAAATTCTCCACACCTCAACTTCCTTCCATGCCACAAATGACTTCAGTCCCCTTCAGGATTTGGTACGGAATTTTCTTTGGTAGCCTCGATTCACAAAATGTTTGGGGATTTTCATCATTAGATACCCAAACCCAACTGTAAAAAGACAACAAAAGATTTATTTATGCAATTGATTCTAGTGATAATTGGCGCATTCGTCATATTTATATTGAGTACCCTCACAGGTGGTGGTGCAAGTTTGTTATTGATGCCTTTGGTGGCAATCGTGGTAGGTGTGAAAGCAGTGGCACCAGTGATGGCAATTAGTATAGGCATGAGTAGCACATCTAAGGTAGCACTCTTTTGGAAACACATAGACTGGACACTATTTGCTTGGTTATTCCCATCTACCATTGTAGGTTCTATCCTAGGGGCCAGTCTTTTTGCAAGCATGTCCAGTGACTACCTGCAGATATTGATTGGGCTTCTACTGGTTTCCACCATTTTCCAATTCAAACAAAAAAAGAAAAGCTCCTTCAAAATCAAAGCTTGGCATTTTGCACCTATGGGACTTGTGGTCGCATTTCTTTCTGGACTTATCGGAGGTGTTGGGCCATTGATGAATTCTGCTTACCTCAACTACGGGATCAGCAAAGAATCCCTTCTTGGGACAAGGTCTGCCAATGCAATCTTACTTCATGCCACCAAAATCATCAGTTATGCATACTATGGCTATGTTACCGGAGAAGTCATGAAGTTTGGAATCATCATCGGTGTGACTTCGATGGTTGCAGTATATTTTGGCAAGTTGATTCTTGCAAAGATATCCGATAATTTCTTCAGGCAGATAGTAGTAGCTAGCATGGTTCTCAGTGGGGTCTTGATGCTTTGGAAAAACTGGGGGATAGTCGAAAACCTTATCAGAGTATAACCCCTGTTTTTGACGAAAGACAGCCCCTCCAAATATCCTAAGAATGGTATTTCTGGAAGCTGCTGTCTACCATTCGACAAAGAACAATCAAAATATTTAAAATTAAGCTGCATACAACTTAGTAGCTGAGTATACCATAACAGAAATTCATTTAAATCAACTTATATGAAATCTAGCCTGCCTACCGCAGGTGTGAGATTCCATAACCTGTCCCGACCAATCGGGGTGATCATTAAAGAAAAAAAATATAAACATATGAAATTATCCATTTCGAAGAACGTACATTTGGTAGAGCCTGGTGATTTTGAGCCTACCGACCATTGGTATCCAAGGGTTTTGAATTCAAACATCCATCCATTGGTATCCTACTTTCTGAACCTCACGCATGAGCAGATGGTAGAGCGGTACCATAGACTGAATCCACAAAGTGATCCCGAGACCATCAAAAACATCATGGCTTATCAGCCAAAATACTTCAGATGGGCCGGAACTGACCTGATGCATGTCACGAACCATGAGGGGAATCGACGCTTGACAGTCATCGAAACAAACAGCTGCCCGTCTGGACAGAAGTCCATGCCCCTACTGGATCTGAATGTGGAGCAAGGTGGGTATAAACGCCTGATCGAACAGACATTCAAACCAATGGTTGATGCGCACGGTGAAAAAGGTGCACTTGCCGTGATTTATGACAAAAACCCAATGGAAAACATTGGATACGCTGCTACTGTGGCTGATGTTTTTGGTGAGGATGTTTTTCTTGCAAAATTTGACAAGGACGATCAAGATCCACCCGTCAAGTTTACTGATGGGAAAATGCATGTCAAAAACGAAAAGGAAGAATGGGTGGAAATAAGGGCGGCTTTCAGATACGTCACCCAAGAACCATGGACAAGAATCCCCAAAAACCCAAAAACACTTCTCCTCAACCCCATCGAAGCCTGTTTGGCCGGGGGCAGGAACAAAGAAGTAGCGAGTGCTGCCTACGATAGGTTCAATGAGGAATTTAGGGATAAGGGCATTGGAATATTTACACCTGACACTTACAGAAAAGTGAAATACTCAGAGCTTGACAAATATTTCGAGATTTTGGGTGGAAGCATGGTGATCAAAGTACCGGATTCGAATGCTGGCCAAGGTGTATATACAGTAGTGAACAAAAAGGAACTGGAACATGCCAAATCTGAAATCGATCCAAAGGACGACTATTTAGTACAGCAATTGATCCACAGCAATTATAGCAAGGGGCTTGACCCCAACAAGTCATGGTATCACGTGGGTACCATTCCTGACAGCAAAGGCAGAAGTTTTGCATTTGACCTACGCCTGATGATGCACGCCACTTCAGAAGGCATGAGGCCTTTGGCTGTATACTCAAGAAAATCAAGGTTCCCTCTGAACCAAGAGCTTCCAGAGGACATGAATTCCTGGGAAGTCTATGGCACCAACCTCTCCATAAAAGGGGAAGATGGCTGGTCTTACGCCGATGAAAGGTTGATGCTGTTTGATGTCAGAAATTTCGGTCAGCTAGGTCTTGGCGTGGATGAACTTATCAAGGGTTTTGTCCAAAGTACCATGGCTGTATATGCCATTGATCAAAATGCAATTCAAACTTTTGGTCAAAGCGAATCTAAATCATATTTTACCACCTCAAACCAATAACCATGAGTAATAAAATTTTAATTGTAGAAGATGATGTGGTTTTTTGTAAACTACTCACCCGGTTTTTG
The DNA here is from genome assembly GCF_042682445.1 of Belliella marina. NCBI lineage: Bacteria > Pseudomonadati > Bacteroidota > Cytophagia > Cytophagales > Cyclobacteriaceae > Belliella > Belliella marina. The sequence continues at coordinate 115,953 of NZ_JBHUHR010000022.1, read as the reverse complement.
TCAAAAAACAACTTTCAGGTCATGGATGCCCAAAATGGGCGTGATGCCTTGGAGTTGATGGAACTGAACCGTTTTGAATTTGCCATTCTGGATTATAGGTTACCTGATATGACAGGGATTGAGATATTGGAAAAATTGAAATCGGGAAACAAGGATTCAAAAGTAGTCTTGATCACCAGATACGGAGATCAGGATGTAGCGGCCCAAGCAATCAACAAAGGTGCCGATGCATTTGTATCCAAACCCATCAATCCAGATGAACTATTGGAGGTAATCAACGGGCTGAGGTAAGTGGGAAACTTCCTTCTACCCCAATCTGGTACCACAAAAAAGTAGCGGGCTTTCACCCGCTACTTTTTTGATTCCAAATACTATAATTGGCTATAGCCTATACCAAAGGTCCCTTCCAAAATCAGTCAAATACTGCACCTTATGAAACCTTGGTACACTTGATGGTATAAATCTTAACCACAAGAAACACCAAGCTAAAATCTTCTCCTCAAGACGTAAAGACGAGTCTCCCCAGCTTGCTACATTAATGAAATCAATAAGCCCTCACTGTTTTTCCTTCTATGAAGTTCACAAATGCGCGGTTTACTACCCGCATCCCTCCCGGTGTGGGAAAGTCTCCGGTGAAGTACCAATCACCCAGATGCTCTGGGCATGATTTGTGCAAATTCTCAACAGTTTGGTATATCACTTTCACTTCTGCCTTGATATTGTCCGAAGTGATGATTTCGGCAATTTTATCGGAGATTTCCTGATCTGTGAATGGTTCGTAAAGCCCTTTTGCATAGTTCACATCCATCACATTGCCAGACTTGGCATTGTTGTAGATTTCATCTACCAATCCGGACATCCCTCTTTCCTGCAACAGCTCCATAGTCGCCCTGAATGCGATGAATTCTTTCATTTTCGACATGTCGATGCCGTAGCAATCAGGAAACCTGATCTGCGGTGCCGAAGATACTATGACAATTCTTTTGGGGTTCAATTTGTCCAAAGTCGTCAGGATACTCTTCTCAAGGGTAGTTCCCCTGACGATACTGTCATCAATGACAACCAAAGTATCAATTCCGGATCTCACTACCTCGTAAGTCGTATCATAGACATTGGCGACCATGGCATCCCTATCTGAATCATTGGTGATAAATGTCCTGAGTTTGACATCTTTGCTCACCAACTTCTCTACCCTTGGCCTGAAGTGCAGCAATTCTTCCAAATCCTCCAAATGGGGCTTCCCTTCCAACAACACTTCCTTTCTCTTTGCACTCAAATAATCCTCCAATCCTTCAATCATACCCAAAAAAGCCGTCTCTGCCGTATTTGGAATATAGGAAAACACGGTATTCTTTAGATCAAAGTCGATTGCTTTGAGGATTTGCGGAATCAGTGCTTTCCCAAGCTGCTTTCTTTCCCTATAAATCCCTGGATCAGTACCCCTTGAGAAATAGATCCTTTCGAAGGAGCAGGATTTCTTCTCTCTGGCTGGCATGATTTCATATTCGCCAAAACTTCCGTCTTTGTTGATTACCAATGCACAGCCAGGCTGGATCTCTTTGATTTCCTTGTAATCAATATCGAAAGCTGATTTGATAGCCGGTTTTTCGGAAGCTACTACTACGATTTCGTCATCGGCATAATAATAGGCTGGCCTTATACCCGAAGGATCTCTCACTACAAAACTGGAACCGTTGCCGATAAGACCCGCCATGGCATAGCCCCCATCAAAATCTCTGCAAGACCTTCTCAATATCCTGGCTACGTCCAACTCATCCTCAATCACCGCAGTGATTTGTTCATTGGTATATTTCTGCTTGTATTTATCAAAAATCCTCTGGTTCTCCTCATCCAAAAAATGGCCGATTTTTTCCATGACAGTAACTGTATCTGTCTTTTCCTTCGGATGCTGACCCAATTCCACCAAACGGCTAAACAATTCCTCTACATTGGTCATGTTGAAATTTCCCGCCATGACCAAGTTCCTACTTCTCCAGTTGTTTTGTTTCAAAAACGGATGGCAGGTCTCTATACTGTTTTCACCATGGGTTCCATATCTCAAGTGGCCCAGCCAAACTTCACCGGTGAAAGCCACGTTTTCCTTTAGCCAATCGGCATCATACAAAACTTGCTCCCCACCCAATTTTTTTGCTTTCTTGAGTTTCTTTTGAATTTTATCAAAGATAAAATTGACAGCCTGTGGCTCTATTGACCTGTACCTGCTGATGTATCTTGTCCCCGGCTTTGTATCAATCTTAATATTCGCAATGCCTGCACCATCCTGACCTCTATTGATCTGCTTTTGCATCAGAATATAAAGCTTGTTGGTAACATAAGAAGGAGACCCGTACTTATCGATATAATACTGGAGGGGTTTTCGAAGCCTGATCAAGGCTATCCCACATTCATGTTTGATCTGATCACTCATTGGGTTGGGCGAAAGTTATATTTGAGCTGGCAAAGTTAGCTCTTTTTTAGAAGAATAAAGAAGGTATTTCACCTTGGTTTCAAATTGTGGTGTTTTTTTGAAAAATCATTGGCTGATTGCCCATATCAATATATTATCAAATATTCCCAATATGTGAAAAAAAGTAAACACAAAGTGGGGAATTTCTCTACAGTCATGAAAGAATATATGCTATTTCAAGCGAATACAAGCCATTTATTGTTTTGGCATTGTCTTTTCATATATGTTATCAAATGAAAAAGATAATTACAATATCAGCTTTGTTTGTCCAGTTTCTAATCATCACCGTGGCATGTTATAACAGCTACCAAAAAAAGAAATTCGACAATATTGGATTTTCGGCGGAAACTTTCTATTCCAACGAACTCGAAAGCAGATTTTATTATCCTTGATCATTTGTTCAATAAACTATTTATTTAACTAAAACCAATAAAACCATGAAAACTCAATTTATCATTCCAGCTCTTTTGTTTTTGGGAATGGCTTCAGCCCCAGTATTTGCAACATCAACTGTATCTGAGACAGAAGCGGTTCAAATAATGATCCAAGAACAAGAAAAAGTGAAAGTAGATCCAGAAAATCTTCCTGAACTTGTGAAAGAGACCATTGCGCAAAACCCAGAAACAGCAAGTCTGACAATTTCTGAGGCTTGGCAACAAACGAGTGAAGAAGGTGCCATCTATTACAAAGTGAAATTTGACAACGCCGGTGAGGAATTGGTCAAAAAATATGACGCTGATGGTAAGGAAATTAGAGAAACCACCAAAAAATAATTTATTTTAATCTAAATAAATTTACTTTTAAGGTATTGGAATTTTTCCAATACCTTATTTTTTTGTTAGCTTGTGTGGGAATTCAGCGCTTTTAAATGAAAAATATTTTACTCGTCGAAGACGACTTGACATATTCTAGGATAATACAAAACTTTCTGGAGAAGAATAATTTCAAAGTCTTTTCCTGTACCAAACTTATTGATGTAGATTATATCATCAAAAACAATGACATCCATTTGGTCATTACGGATTTTCGGCTTCCTGACGGCACTGGACTCCAGGTCCTCAAGCAGGTGAAGGTTTTGAACAATGGGGTTGAAGTTATTTTGATCACCAATTATTCCGATATCAGGATTGCGGTCAAAGCCATGAAAATGGGGGCGTTTGAATACATCACCAAACCAATCAATCCCGATGAATTGCTTCACACCGTGCAGGAAGCATTGCATGCAGATAAAGTAAAGCTTTCAAAAGACCCCGTTTCCAAACCAATTGCCCCAGATGAGTATATTATAGGAAAAAGCGCTGCCTCCAAAAAATTGGAAGAGCACATCAATATCGTAGCGCCGACGGAATTAAGTGTGATTGTGCTTGGCGAAACAGGCACAGGTAAAGAGTTTATCTCCAAGAGAATCCACGAAAAATCAAACAGAAGCAATTCTCCATTCATTGCCATAGATTGTGGCGCCCTGTCAAAAGAATTGGCTGGAAGTGAACTTTTTGGCCATGTAAAAGGGGCCTTCACGGGTGCAATGGACAATAGGACTGGGCATTTTGAATCCGCCAAGGGCGGTACGATATTCCTGGACGAAATAGGCAACTTGGAATATGATATCCAAATAAAGCTCTTGCGTGCCATCCAGGAAAGGAAAATCAGGAAAATCGGCGGCACCCAAGAAATCGGTATTGATGTGAGGATCATCGCTGCCACCAATGAAGAGCTCATAGACCAAGCCGGAGATGGTACATTTAGGGAAGACCTGTACCATAGGCTGAATGAATTTTCACTGACAGCCTTGCCTTTAAGGGAAAGAAGAGAGGATCTGATGTTTTTTGCCAACCAATTCCTTTCAGGTAGCAATTTGAGATTAAATAAAAACATCCAGTCATTCTCTCCGGAAGTAGAGGAGGTTTTTCTACAATATCCATGGCCTGGCAACTTAAGGGAACTGAAAAACATCATCAGAAGGGCGGTTCTGCTGACCCAAAAAGATACGATAGAACTAGACGTGATCCCCAATGAACTGATAGCTCCGGCGAAAACCGAAATAAAGGAAGATGTAGAGGAGCTGAAAGTGGATTTGGCCTCCCAAGAGAAACAGTTGATAGAAAAGGCACTCTTGGAAAACAAATTCAACAAATCCAAAACTGCCAAGACCTTGGGAATTGACCGAAAAACCCTTTACAACAAAATGGGCAAATATGGTTTGGATTGATCTATTTGGATAGCTCGGTATAATCCGAGAGCTGTTCCAAAACCTGTTGGATTTTGGGAATGAGTTGATTGACTTGATCCATTACCCCTTCGAGTCTTCCTTCCTTTATGGATACTTCGATTTCTTTTGCCAACCCTGAAGGCTGGGCTTTTATCTGACCCAATCTACTGGAAAGCTGATGTGTTATTTCCCTTATCTGACCATAATCCATCTGGCCACAGGCACTTGTCAGGTTTTGGATATCTTTTTCCGTTTGTCCTATATAATCCGAAATGATTTCTAACAGCAACTCCTCATCCCCCATACAAAACCTCTTCAAATCACTCAAATCAATGGGGTCATGGGCTTTAATTTGATTTTTGGATTTTATGTTATTGGAAACACCTCTTTGCAAGCCCATAATTTCACCAATAAGATTGATGATTTTGTCCTCATCAAATGGCTTCAACAAAATCGCATCAAAACCTGATTGGATAAGTTTTTCCTGTTCGTTCGCAAATACATTTGCCGTCATTGCCAAAATTTTGGAGTCGGTATTTTGATGCTCATTTTTGATCAAGTCCAACACCTGCACACCACTGACCTCTGGCATCTGTATATCAATAAAAGCAAGGTCAAATGGCAATGATTCATAGGTATCCCTAAAATCTACCCCCCCACTATAATCCAATACCTCCGCACCATTGCTTTCCAGGATCAGTTTGATCAACTTCAGTCCGATTTTATCATCATCTACGACGAGGATTTTCAAGCCATCCAGGGAAAATGTATGCGATTCTTCTTCCAATACTTCAACATTGGAGACCTCTTCCACTTCAACAGGTATACTAACTTCAATCCTAGTCCCTTTCTGGACTTCGCTTTCCAATTTTATATCCCCAGATTGAAGATCCACCAGTTTTTTCACAATGGAAAGTCCCAATCCAGTCCCACCAAACCTTCTGGTGATGGACGAATCGGCTTGGTTAAATTCATTGAAGACATTCTTCAGCTGCTCCTCCCCCATACCTATCCCAGTGTCTTGCACCACGATCTTGAGTATATTATCCTGACAGCTCAAGCCTACCTTGATCTCTCCCTCAGAAGTAAATTTGATGGCATTGGAAATCAAATTGTTCAAAATTTGGTTGATCCTGAGCTCATCACCGACAAGCATTTTTTCTCTTGGGAGGTCAATGGTCCAGTTGAAGCCGAGTTTTTTCTCCTCAGCTTTGAAGCTGAAAAAACTTTTGACCGCCAAAAACAGCTTATTGGCATCAAAAGGTTGTTTTTCAATTTCTATCTTGCCTGCCTCCAATTTTGAGAAGTCCAATATATCATTGACCACCCCCATCAAGGTTTTGGATGCAAAACCAATCATCTTCACAAAATCCTGTTGATCTGCATTCATGGGGGATTTTTCCAACTCCTTTTGAAAACCCTGAATCGCATGAAGTGGATTTCTGATCTCATGGCTCATATTTGCCAAAAAATCCTGTTTGGCCTTGGCCAGATTATCGGAATATTTTTTTGCCTCTTCCAATTTTTCATTGTAGATATTGGCCTTTTTGACCTCTTTCAAAAAACTAAAAACAAATCCCAATGACCCAATGACTCCCAAAAACACCAATCCTCCCAAAACTATCGATACGGTATAGGTTAAATTATACGCTGACTCATTTTGGGATCTGGATTCTATCAACAAATTCAACTGAATGCTACTGATCAAATTCTGGATCTCAGAAAACACCTCTTCATTTTTTGCTTGCAAATTGGTCTCCAGGTTGATGAAATTTTCCCGAAGCTGCTGTTCATCTTTAAAAAGTTCAGTCATCATTTTTTTCAATGTTGTCAAGATCGAATCCGAATCGGCTTCCTTGTCCCCACCGCCCACAGCCCTATCTTGGTTAAATGCCTCCATCTCTTCTACAAGCGATGAAAATTCATCACTTTTATCAAGTTCCACATTTACCCTATTTGAAAGCCTTATACTATCCAAATTCCCAAACAGGTCTCTCGGCTTGAGTTTGTCCAAAAAATCCATTTTGGAAGATTCCTGTTGTCTTTGGAGTTTGATTTCTATGCTTTTGAGTGCCTCTTGGCTAAAGCTCCGGTTGGTCAATCTGTACCTGACCTCCTCCAATCCTGCATAGGAGATCAGCAGTTCCTGAATATTGATGTTGATTTTTTGGAAACTTTCTACCTCGGACTCGTTGTCTGCCGACTCATTCAACCAATTCAATCGCTTTACCAACCTTTCGTAAGCTTCATTGAAAGTAGAGTCCTTATCAGAAGTCCGGTTGGCTTTGGACATCTCCAATAGGTAAACATCCGCCATCAAACCATTGAGTTGCCTCAACTTTTCGTTTGGCTCGGAAAGGCTTTCCACCGTTTCCAATAGATTCTTGATACTAATGTAAGTGACTACACTTACACTAAAAACCAAAAGTATAGCCAATACAAAGCCCAAGACGACTTTTGAACTTAACTGGGATTTATCTGAATTTTTCAACAAGGCCTTAAATATTTTCAGATATCAAGTCAATAACTATTCCAAAAGGGGAAATCAGCATGCTTTTACACCCAAAAAAGGAAGCCATTCCTCCGCCTGCCTCTCTGCATATTCAGCCAAGAAAAAAGAAAGACTTGGTTTAAAAGGTTTGCTCCTCAAAACCAGTCCACTTTGCTCTGGAGTTTTGTCCCCTTTGGCCACATTACACCTGTGACAGGCAGTGATCAGGTTGGTCCAGTTGGTTTTCCCTCCTTTGGATCTTGGGACCACATGGTCGATAGTGAGGTTTTTTCTGGAGCCACAATATTGGCATTCACCTCCATCACGCTTAAAAAGGTTGTTTCTATTCAGCAAAACGCCTCTGAAGGGAATGTTCTTATATTCATTGAGCCGGATGACAGCGGGATATTTATAGACACGGTCTACTGTCCTGATACAATGTGATTCGTAGAAACTTAAGCAACTGACCTTCTCCAAAAATGTGAGTACCATGGCTTTTTGAACTGTCACTACAGCTACGGGGGAATGATCCAAGTTCAATACCAAAACACGTTTTTCCATATTCAGTTGATTATACCAAACTGACCAAAAAACATGCTATGTGATAGAATTGTTTAGTATGCCAGTTTACTTAGTTCTCTCTTCAGGTCTTTCTCCTTGATATCATTTCGTTTGTCATGGAGTTTTTTGCCTCTACCCAAAGCTATTTCCATTTTTGCCAATCCCTTGTCGTTTATAAATATACGAACTGGAATGATGGAAAGTCCCTTCTCAGCAAATTTGGTTTCTAATTTATCAAGTTCTTTTTTGCTAAGCAAAAGTTTTCTTTCCCTGACAGCATCATGGTTGTAGCTGGCCGCCATGCTGTATGGGGCAATATGCATCTGCTTGATATACAACTCACCACTTCTGAAAAAACAATAAGCTTCAGTCAAAGAAACCTTGCCTTCCCTGATTGACTTGATCTCAGTACCCCGCAAAACCAAGCCTGCCACGAATTTCTCCACAAACTCAAATTCATGGCTTGCTTTTTTGTTTTTGATGTTGATGATTTTATCAAACTTAGGTTTTTTGTTCATTTTTGTTTTTTCTTTTTAATTCTCTAGGTTTCATGACAACTGAATTTGAACAATTCCACTGGCAATCTCAAGGTCCCCTATCCTGATTTAAGTTATATCCTTTCCACGTTATAAATTGAATCTGGATTCAAAAGTTTTTTCTTACCCTTCTAATTTATTCAATTCTTGCTCTAATTCTTCGACACTAGGCAAACTGCTTTTCAAATTCTCCGGAAGATTCTCAACCAATTCCAATTCACTGACTCCCATCGGTTTATTAATATCCCTTAGTGCAAATTCAGCTTCAATATTATCTTTGTCTTTGCACAGCAAAATCCCAATTGTAGGGTTGTCTGACTCGTCTTTTATCAAACTGTCCACTGCTGAAAGATAAAAATTCAACTTTCCTGCAAACTCAGGAATAAACCTAGTGTTTTTCAATTCAATAACCACATAACATTTTAATTTAGTATGATAAAAAAGTAAATCAATATAATAATCATTATCAGACATTTGTATATGATATTGATTTCCAACAAAAGCAAATCCCTTACCTAACTCAAGCAAAAATTTACTGATGTGTTGCACCAATTGTTTTTCTATATCTCTTTCTCTATACCTAATATCCAAACTCAAAAAATCAAAAATATATGGATCTTTTAGAGTTTGGTTCGCTAAATCTGACAATGGTTCAGGCAAAGTCTGTTCGAAATTATTTATTGATTTACCCCGTCTTTTGTATAGGTTCGATTTGATTTGAAGGTCTAGGATATCTCTACTCCAATTGTTTTCAATAGTTTGTTGGATATAAAATAGAGCCTCTTCAATATTTTTTGATTTAGTGAAAATGTAAATATTGTGTCCCCAAGGAATTTGTGACACATAATATTTAACTAAATTTATTTGATCATTTTCTATATTTGGGATTCTTTCAAGTTCATGCCTCTTCAAATTTGCAACAACCTGTTGCAAATTTGAAGAGGCATACCATTGATAAAATTGCCTGCAAAAAGCCAAGTTTCTTGCAGATAACCCTTTCATGTTGGGAAACTCACCTTGTAGGTCCTTGGAAAGTTGAGGTATAAATCCTGTCCCATAAGCTGTTTGTTTTTCACAAATCATTTCACCTAGCTCCCAATAAAACATTATCATTGTACTGTTTACCGTTACAGCCGCTTTAATTTGTGCAGATCGAATTCTACTTTTGAGCTCCACCAACCAATCTTTGTATTCTTTATTAAAAAAAACCATACTTAATTCATTTTAATTTCCAAAATAAAGAAGAAATTGAGTTTGCAAATAACTTTTAAAAAAAATCCATTATCAATTTTCACTTTATAATCAAATTTTCATCCTTGCTTCCGGACTGACATCCAATCCACAAAAATCACCCTTCTGATACTTGTAATGTGCTGCCATGGCTATCATCGCTGCATTATCGGTACAGTATTCGAATTTTGGAATATACACTTTCCATCCCAATTGGCTGGACAGATTTTCCAACTCATCCCTCAACCCGGAATTTGCAGATACCCCACCAGCTATTGCGATTTCTTTGATCTTGTACTGCTTTGCAGCTTTTTTGAGCTTTTGCATGAGGGTTTTGATCAAAGTATACTGGACTGATGCACAAATATCAGCCAGATTATCCTCCACAAATTGTGGATTATCCTTCAAATGATCCCTCAGGAAATATAACACGGCCGTCTTGATACCACTGAATGAGAAGGTAAGATCAGGCATATCCGAAATAGGAAACTGGTAGGCTTTTGGATTCCCTTCTTTGGCATATTTATCCAAAAACGGTCCTCCGGGATAAGGCAATCCCAGCAATTTTGCAGTCTTGTCAAAAGCTTCCCCTACTGCATCATCCATCGTCTCGCCAATCACTTCCATATCAAGATGATCTCTTACCAAAACCAACTGCGTGTGTCCACCACTGACAGTCAAACAGATAAAGGGAAAACTGGGCTTTGGCTCATCGATAAAATGGGCCAATATATGCGCTTCCATATGATTGATCGCAATCAGGGGTATGTCCAAGGCATAAGCAAAGGACTTCGCAAACGAAACCCCTACCATCAAAGAGCCCATCAAGCCAGGCCCTCTTGTGAAGGCTACAGCTGTCAGCGCATTTTTATCAATTCCAGAAGAAACAATGGCTTCATGGACCACAGGGATCAAATGCTGCTGATGTGCCCTGGAGGCCAATTCTGGAACAACTCCACCATATTTTTCGTGAACCGATTGCGTAGCGACAATATTATTAAGTATTTTGCCATTTGATATTATAGATGCCGATGTTTCATCACATGATGATTCTATGGCCAGAATATTTACATTCATTGTACAACCCCTTTGGAAAAGAAGTCGAAAGTTACGGAAAAAATACTGAAAGCCTTAAAAATGCTCCTCAGGACAGTACTTTTCCTAATTTTGGGACTGTTACTTTTTGTGCTTGCATTGCAGGTACCTGCCATCCAAACCCGGGTGACACGGATTCTCACAAGTTACATTACCGAAAATACAGGCTTCAACACCTCTATCGATAAAGTCAAAATCAGATGGTGGGATGCTGTCAGTCTGAAAGATGTCACCATATATGACCAATATGACAGCTTAATGGTCAATCTGGAAGAAGTATACATAGATTTCTCCCTAAAAGGCTTAATGGATAGAGAAAATCCAAGTTTGGACCAGATCAAGTTATTCAATGGAAACGTCCGCATCATAGGACATGAAGGGGCAGAAGACTTGAATATCACTGAATTCTTCAACCAAATCAACGGAATGCTGCCGCAAGCCAAAGCGGACAAAAAAGATGTGAAATTCAGTATTGGCAATATCTTCTTGGAAGAAACTTCGCTGGACATCATCAATTATGCTGCAATCCCCGTCACAGGAGGATTTGATTACAACAAACTCAGGTTTAGGGACCTACTCGCTGATGCCGATGATTTCTACACGTTCCAAGGAGAGATTGGCTTCCAGACCAACTTCCTCAGGGGAATAGAGATTACTTCAGGGATTGTCATCCAGCAATTGAAGACTAAATTCACCTATGCCCCTACTTTTATGGAGTTTGATGAATTGTACTTGAAGTCAAACCAAACTGAGATCAAGGATTACCTCAAGTTCAGTTTTGAGTCTGTCAAAGCTTTGTCGAATTTCAATGAAGAAGTACAGCTTCTTGCAAGATTGAGTGAATCTACATTGGACATCAAGGATCTGAAGTATTTCTCCGACCAAATCCCCAACTTCGAAGACCGGATCACACTGAGTGGCGACATAGTAGGCCATGTCAATGATTTGGCTTCAGAACAATTGCTTATAAGGTTTGGCCAAAGGAGTGCCTTGTTTGGTAAATTTGACATTCAGGGCTTACCTGATATCAGCAACACTTTTTTCGAAATGTCTTTGCAAAACTCCATTTTGAACAGTACAGATCTGTCTCCCTATATCAGTCAGGAAGCAAGACAAGAAGTGGATAAATTCCGTGATATAAGGTTTGACACAGACTTTTCGGGTTACCTCAACCACTTTACTGCCAACGGTAATTTCAGGACAGGAATAGGCCAAATAATCGGAAGGTTAAACTACAGACTCGACAACAGACGACCTACCTATAATGGCCGGGTGGAGTTACGTGATTTAGACTTGGGAATCCTCCTGGAAGACAAAGAGAATTTTCAAAAAGTAAGTTTGACAGGCCAGATTAGAGGGACTGGATTGACTTTGGAAAGTGCGCTTTTGCAAGTGGATGCGAACATCAAAAAACTGGGGATCAACAATTATAACTATAGCAATATAATAAGCAATGCGACTTTTGGAAAAGACCTCTTCAGTGGGAAACTGAAAGTAAACGACAAGTATCTAAAAGCGAATTTTGATGGGATTCTAGACTTGAGAGACAACAAAGATTCCATCAGGCTCAATGCACAGGTAGACACAGCATTCCTCAAAGAACTGAATATCCTGGACAGGGACATATTCGTCAGCGGCAAAGTAGACCTGGACACCAAAGGGATCACGCTGGATGATGTAGAGGGAATAGCAAGGTTTAGTGATATCAACTTGAGCTATGAAGGCAGAAATATGTTTGTTGACAATTTCTTCTTCCAATCACTCTTTACAGACGAATCTCGGTTGGTCTCACTGAATTCCGATTACTTGGTAGCCGGTATCTCCGGCGATTTTAAGGTGAAGGAATTGATCCAGGATGTGGAGATGCTCAGCAAGCAATATTGGGCTATACTGACCAATTCACCAGAACCCAAACAAGCAAATAGCGGAGCCGGTGTCGAGCCATATAGTATTGACATCAACCTGAATTTTATTGACATCAATCCCTTGATCAACCTTGTCGAGCCAAAAGCCTCCATTTCCAAAAACACCATCATAGAAGGTGCCTTTTACCAAACACCCACCAATACCATATTCAACTTTTTTTCCAGTGTTGATTCCATCTATTATGATGGAAATTTCTTCTTCGATACCAACTTGGACTTCAATACCTCCAAACTCGCGAATAGCCAAGAGGTATTGGCTTCCTTCTATATCCTTTCCAAACAGCAGGTATTGACAAACGGACTGACTTTCAACAACCTTGGGATTGAAGCTATTTGGGATGAATCAAAAATTGATTTGACCTACAACCAAGAGCAATTGAGTTCCCAGAGCTATTTTAACCTAAGTTTAGAAATACAGATTTTCCCGGACCACACCTCAGTTGTATTAGAGCCGTCGGAGTTGAAGATTTTGGATAAAATCTGGAGATTTGAGGAGGACAACCAAATCACAATATCAAATAATCTGATAGAATTTGACAATATCAAATTGCTCAATGAAAACCAGTTCATCTCCCTCAATGGGAACATTTCTCCTGATCCTGAACAAATATTGGCACTCCAAATCAAAGATGTCAACCTGGATTTTTTCAATACCCTAAGTATCAAGGAATTTGAGGGGACCGCCAATGGATTATTTGCACTGAATGATATTTATGGTGTATTGGGTGTCAATGGGAACATCAATATCAGCGATTTTGAAATCAATAATTTTCTTGTTGGCAATATTGATGCCTCGACCTATTTGTCCGATGATAAAATCAACTTGGAGCTAAACAACTTACGGGAGGGAAAAAAAGTGATCGGGCTCAATGGATTCCTCAACAACAAAAATGAAGAACTCTCCCTCAGAGCTGAATTGCGGGAAGCAAACCTGTCAGTTCTGGAGCCATTCCTTTCGGATTACCTCACGCAAATGGGAGGAACTATCAGCGGGGACTTGAGCATTCAGGGAAGCCTTTCAGCACCAAATGTCATTGGAAATGGAAGGGTCAATGGAGGTACTTTGAAAATCAATTACCTCAACACTTTCTATACCGTAGATGGAAATTTAGTATTTGGGTCCAATGAAATCAGCTTTAGGGAACTCACCCTCAAAGATGTCAATGGAAATACCGCAAGGATGCGGGGAGGTGTTTCCCACGACAACTTCAATGATTTCATCCTTGATATTTCTTCAAATCTGGAAAATTTCCAAGTCCTGAACACTACTGCCAGAGACAATGAATTGTTTTATGGAAATGCCTATGTTACCGGCACATTGAACATCTTTGGGGCAGCCAACAACCTTGACATCAATGCGCGGGCAACTTCACAGCCCAACACCAGGATATTTATCCCTTTTGGTTCCAACAATGTGCAGGCACAGGAAGACTTTATCAACATCATCAATGTCAGAGATACCACCAGGGTAAAATCTACAGATGAATCTGTTGAAAAGTTGGCCATCAACAATGTCAGGATGAACTTTGTCTTGGATGTCACTCCAGATGCCTATACGGAAATCCAAATCGACCCAAGGACAGGGGAGAACATCCAAGGAAGGGGACGAGGTGTATTGACTTTGAATATTGATACCCAAGGCAACTTCTCCATGTCGGGGAATTATGAAATAACCGAGGCGAAGTACAACTTTTCCCTATACAACATCATCAGACGTGAGTTTGTCGTACAGCCGGGAGGAAGAATCTCTTGGTTTGGAGATCCCTATGAGGGCGTGATGGACCTGAGGGCGACCTATCAAGAGAGTGTTTCCCTCCAGAACCTCCAGACAGGAACCACCAACGGGACGGATCTCGATGACCCACAGCTCAGAAGAAGGTGGCCACTGAAAGTGATCATGGACTTGAAAGGCAATATTTTGAGTCCGGATATAGCATTTGATTTTGACTTCACAGAATTCCCGGAGGGAAATATCCAAACTTACATTTCGGCATTCAAGAATCGGATTGCTAACGATGAACAAGAGAAAAACCGACAGGTATTCTCTGTCATTATGATGCGGTCATTTTCACCAGAAGGGCAATTCAGTGGAGTAAGCAACATCGCCAGTTCCAACCTCAGCCAATTGCTTTCTTCGCAGCTGAACAGTTTCATTTCCCAAGTCGACCAAAATCTTGAAGTTGACATAGATTTGGCTACTTTGGATCAAAGCGCACTGGAGACTTTTCAGTTGCGGGTAGCCTATACTTTCTTGGATGGTAGGCTCCGAGTAACAAGAGATGGCGGATTTACGGATTTGCAGGGACATGCCGACATCAACAGCATCGCCGGAGATTGGCAAGCCGAATACTTGCTTACACAAGATGGCAGGTACAGACTGCGGATTTATAACCGAAACAATTTCAATACCTTCACCTCACTTTCCCTGTCCCGAAACGTCGCAACCTACGGGATATCCGTTTCCCAAAATCTAGCTTTCAATACATTTACAGAACTTTTCCAAAGAATCACCAAAAAGAAAAATGAAAAATTGAGGATAAACGACACAGATGATTTCTTGCGGTATCAATTTGAAAATGAACAAAACTGGAAAAATATACCATTGGAAAATCTGGAAGAAAAAATAAAAGAGAAAGAGGGTCAACAATAATCCAAATCATAAGGCCAGACTAACCTACTATCGGTTAAAAACCGAGGGGTTTTGTTTCGGCTAAAGCCGAAAAAGATTCATCCAACATTAGAGACTATAGCTGGATTTTGCTTAACCATTGTGTGCTTCGTGTTGAAAAAAATCAACCACAAGGAACACAAAGGACACAAAAGCATTAAACTTAAACCTCCGCCTAAAAGACAGGGATTTTCTCCCAGAGATATTTATAAAGATTTATCACTAACCCTAGTTTTTCCATTAATTGAAAACATTTTTGCAGCCCAGCTATTAAGAGATAGGACAATGAAATTACTATGAAGAAGATTAGCATATTTTGGTTTAGAAGAGATTTACGGCTAGAGGATAATACTGGATTGTACTATGCATTGGAGCAAGAAAAAAACGTATTGCCCCTATTTATTTTTGACAAAAACATCCTGGACAAACTTGAAGACAAAGAGGATGCAAGGCTTACCTTTATCCACGACCAAGTGTCCAAAATCTCCCGTCAACTCCAAGATTTGGGGACAGGCATATTAGTCAAATATGGCACTCCAATTGACATCTATAGGGAGCTGATGGACACTTATGCTATTGAGAATATCTATACCAACAGAGATTACGAACCATACGCAAAAGAAAGGGACTTGGCCATCAAGGAGCTTGCCAAATCAAAAGGAATCCAATTTTTGGATTTCAAAGACCAGGTGATCTTTGAAAAGGATGAAATCCTGAATGGAAGCGGTGAGTATTACAAAGTATTCACTCCCTATAGCAAAGTCTGGTTGGAAAAATTCCATAAGGCAAATATCCAACTCCTGTCGCTGGAGGACAAGGGCAAAAACTTCTTTGAAACGCAGCCCTTTGATATGCCGACATTGGAAGAAATGGGATTTGTGGCAAGCAATATCAAAATCCCAAAGCTGGAAATAAATGAGCCATTGATCAAGAAATATGATCAAGTAAGGAATTTTCCAGCAATCCATGGAACCAGCAGGTTGGGCATACATCTCAGGTTCGGTACAATCAGCATTCGGAAATTGGCGATTGAAGCTGCGAGCTTGAATGATACTTACCTCAATGAATTGATATGGAGGGAGTTTTACATGATGATTCTGTATCATAATCCGCAGGTTGTGGACAAAGCTTTCAAACCACAATATGACCATATTCCCTGGAGAAATTCGGAAGAGGATTTCCAGAAATGGTGTGATGGAAAGACGGGTTATCCAATAGTAGATGCAGGGATGCGGGAATTAAACACGACGGGTTTTATGCATAATCGGGTGAGAATGATAGTCGCAAGCTTCCTGACCAAGCACCTTTTGATAGATTGGAGATGGGGAGAAGCATATTTTGCACAGAAGTTGTTGGATTTTGAGTTATCTTCGAACAATGGAGGCTGGCAATGGGCTGCCGGGACAGGCACCGATGCCCAACCATACTTCAGGGTGTTCAATCCAGAATCCCAAACAGAGAAATTTGACAAAGAACTCAAATACATCAAAAAATGGGTCCCTGAATTTGGAACTCCAGAGTATCCCAAACCGATGGTTGACCATAAATTTGCCCGGGAAAGGGCTATAGAAACATACAAAAAAGCATTGAATTCATGAATATAGGTGATAAAGTGAGATTGCTTCACGGCAATGAAGAAGGGGTGATTACCAAAATATCCGCTGGTGGTCGAATAGAGGTTGAAATTGAAGATGGATTTAGGATTCCTGCCATGAAAAATGAGGTGGTGGTCATTTCAGCCTCTGAAAGGCAATACTTTGGAGATGGGATAAAAGAGGAAAAACCGACAAGTTTTGCTTCCAAGTCAAATGATCTTGATCAAAATGACGGTATTTACCTGGCATATCTCCCAATCAATGACAAAGACCACAGTATATATCTGGTCAACCCAAGTCCAAGGAATTACCTGATGATGGTCTCGGAAGTCTATGGAGATAATAGCCGTACCTTGGTATCGGGAGAGCTCAGTGCAAAGGGCAGCAAGAAGATTGGTGAAAAATCCATTGCTGATTTTGAAGACTGGCCTACCCTATTGTGTCAGTTTTTTCCAATCCACCAAAAAATAGAGAAAACCCAGCCTTCATTTGAGCGCAAAATCAAATTCAAAGCCACTTCATTTTTCAAGAGTAAGGGAAAGGCTCCCATTTTGGAAAAGAACGGGTATATCTTCAAGCTATCCGAAAACACAAAGGACATAGATGTCAAGCAATTGAATGAGGAGTTGAAAAAGGATACTGCCCCAGCAACTACCACACAGTTTCCAAGACCAGAAAAAGACATTGATTTGCACATCGAAAAACTTACCAAAGACTTCCAATTCATGAGCAACAATGAAATGCTGAAACTCCAGATGGATACCTTTGAGAGGAATCTCAATTATGCGATCGCACACGGAATGGATGAAATCACATTTATCCATGGGATTGGAAATGGGGTCTTGAAAAAAGAAATTCATAAATATCTCAGTCAATTAGGAAATATTAAGTACTTTCAAGATACCCAAAAGAATCGCTTCGGATACGGTGCCACATTAGTCAGAATCTCCTAAAGCCAATGAACGGTAAAATTTCACCTATTTTCCATCATTTTGATGTGCAATTCGAAGAAGCCAGAGCGTCATTTTTGGCACTGGGGAAACAGTACAAGGGAAAAAAAGCTATAGAATTAGAGCAAAAGCTTATTTTCCTTGAAATCTATATCCACCTGATCTCCAAAATACACTTTGATGAGAAGAAACTTAAATTTGAGATTTTTGAACCTTTTAAGACCATCTTCAAGGGGTTGAAAAAAACGAAGCATTTGAAATTTGTAGTCCAGGAATTGGAGCAGATAAAGGCAAAAAAGAATCTGACTTTCAACACATACGAAAAATTCCTGATGGATGAAAAAAAGGATCACTACAACAAAATGTATGATCTGATTGTTTCCACCCCTTTGAAGATATGGGAAAAACTCTATGCAGATGTGCGCCACCACAGCTTAGGGCTCAAGCCACTGATGATCAACACTGCTACCACGCAGATCATCAATGAAGAATTGGAGTTTTTCAATGTAGACAACCAGCACAAACTGGACAACAAAGCCTTGAAAGATATTTACGAAGGGCTTCGGATTGTCACTGCTTTGGAGAATATCAGGATTGATTCCGGATTCAACCCTATTTTTGTCAGGGAAGTCCACATCAAAATGAACGCACTCCAACAAACCCTTCTGTCATGGTATCAAAACCAGTTATTGACCCAGCATTTGGTTTATTTTTTTGGAGACAAAGAAGAGATTTCCAGAAAGTACAAAGACCTATTGGCAGACTTGAAACAAAACAAAAAGAAATTGACCAGCAATGTAGAAGGGCAGTGTAAATACTTGTTTGATAGGATTTTGAATTGAAAACCATTTGATTACCTGCAATGATACCAATAGGTTAATTAAACGCTTAGAATTATCTGGATAATCATAAAAAACTACATGATTATCCGCAATGGCACCAGTAGTTAAATTATGCATATGTAATCATGCGGATAATTGTCAACTACGCCACGGCGCACGAGTGTCGACGGTTGACGGTCAACTTGCCCTGGAAACAATATGGATACATTATTTTAAATGGCTACTGGTAAGAAAGCGGATATACATAAAAAACTATTTGAAGGTATAAAAAAACAAAAGCCTGTCAGATTTATTTCGTGACAGGCTTTCTTTTGTTTATAGTAAATCCTCCCCTTGGTCTGTATCCTCACAGAACAACAGAAACGTTCCTGAAGGATAGAATCTACCAAGACCACTTCCTTTTTTAGGATTTTATATCAATTCCAATGCTTTCTTCAGATCCTCTTTTAGATCTTCGGAATCCTCTATCCCAACACTCAAACGGATCAATGAATCCACCAATCCGACCTTTTCCCTTTCTTCTTTTGGAATGCTCGCATGGGTCATCGTCGCAGGATGGCCACAGAGTGACTCCACACCTCCCAATGACTCCGCCAATGCAAAATAGTGGAGATTCTCCAATACTTTTTTGGCATCTTCTATCCTATTGCCAACCAAAGTGAATGAGATCATCCCACCAAAATCCCTCATTTGCTTTTTCGCAATCACATGGTTCGGATGATCTTCGAAGCCAGGCCAATATACTTTCTCGATTTTCGGGTGGTTTTTCAAGAATGCAGCTATAGTTTTACCATTTTGGCAATGTCTTTCCATTCTCAGGTGCAATGTCTTGATCCCTCTCAATACCAAGAAACAGTCCTGTGGACCTGGAGTAGCCCCACAAGCATTTTGGATAAATGCAAGCTTATCCGCAAGCGCATCATCATTCACAATGATCGCACCCATCACGACATCAGAGTGTCCACCTAGGTATTTGGTTACTGAGTGCATAACAATATCGGCTCCCAAGTCCAATGGGTTCTGTAGAAATGGTGTCGCAAAAGTATTGTCAACAGCAAACAAAACCTGATGCTTCTTCGCCACTGCTGCTATAGCCTCTATATCAATGATATTCATCATTGGATTGGTTGGGGTTTCTGCCCAGATAAGCTTTGTATTTTCATTGATGTAGTTGCCTATCGAAGCAGGTTCATCCATAGACACGAAATGGAACTTGATTCCATATCTTTCAAACACTTTGGTGAAAATCCTGTAGGAACCTCCATAAAGATCATTGGTGCTGATGACTTCATCACCCGGATTGAGCAATTTGATGATGGCATCTATTGCTCCCAGACCTGAGGAGAAACAAAGGCCATGTTTTCCATTTTCCAATGCCGTGAGGTTGTTTTGCAAGGCTGTTCTGGTCGGATTATGAGTCCTGGAATATTCATATCCCTGATGGTCACCCGGTGAACGCTGCACGTAAGTTGAGGTTTGGTAGATTGGGGTCATAATCGCCCCAGTGGAAGGATCTGGTTCTACACCAGCGTGTATTGCTTTGGTACCGAATTTCATATATTATTGTTTTTCTTCATCAAATTAACTACTGCTAGTAAAAGTCCATTTACTCTAATAGACCACTCAATTAATTACCGATAAGTCTAGTTCTTACTGATCCCCATTAAAGAAGTCATTCAAACCTAAATCCAAAAGTTCGACTTAATGAACCCTATGAAACGATAGTGATCTTGTTGGTGAAAAAACTTAACCACAAAAGACACTAGGAATACACAAAGGACATAAAAACATCAAACTAAAGTTGAGAAATTTCCATCAGAGTGAATCATTAATACTTCAACAAGATTCTTTCATAAGAATTCCAAAACAAGACTATATAATTCGCATATCAGATAACAGGCTATCTATAAAAGCTATATTTTGGATTAACTTTGCCCAAAGATGGAAAAAAAGACAGGGATATTCAAGGATATCAAATTAATCGGAAAGAATAATCCAGCAGTGGCGATCGCCCTATTGTGGGTCAGTATTATCCCTTCGATTTGTAGCTTGATATTGGTGCCTTTAGCTGTTCGAAACACCTCATTTCTTGAGCAAATTGACTTTTCAAATGCACTTGGTATATTATTGTACGTTTTCGGAGGAATGCTTTTGATGGGACTGGCATTGATGCCTACTACACTCTTTGCAGGATTATCTGGGTTTCTATTTGGGTGGCAAGCATTTTTGTGGGTGATTGTCGGATACTCTTTGGCCACATTGCTTGGATATATTTGGGGAAAAAGCCTTGGAAAGGACAGTTTAGATTTGATCTTGGAGAAATACCCCAAAGCCAAAGATTTGATTAGGCAAAAAGAAAACAAGGTTGGTGAACTTATATTCTTCGTGAGACTGAGTCCGGTTATTCCTTTTGCACTTTCCAATTTATTGTTCGCTTTACTCAAGAGTGGCTGGAAAAAATTGGTGTTTTTCGGCACTTTTGGTATGCTCCCACGGACTACCTTGGTCTTCTTCTCAGGTACCATCGCATCGGATATCTACAGTGCTATCCAACAAGATGGGATTGGCGGAAAGGGCTGGGTTTTTATTTTTTTGCTGGCATTGAGTATTTGGGGGATTTGGAGTTTTTTTTATAACCCAATTCAAAAACAATCCTAAATAGAAACCATTTATTTGATTTCGAGCAAACCAAACCTTAACCTGCAATTTCCACATTGCTATTCATCAATTCGACATTGAAGTTTACTTTGGCCTTCAATGCACTAAAAACTCTCAAAATCGTATCTACTGTCACACTAATCTACGATCGATAAAAAAACAGATAGGTTTTGTTTCTGTTAAAACCCTCTTTCTCACGAAAACACCACTTATATATTACCTCAACAAATACATTTTCCCATACCCCTGCTTGAACCCTTTGTCTCCGGCTGTGGCTCTGGGTTCTACAAATTGTCCTTCTTTTCTGACCAACACCCTGTAGATATACACCCCATTTGCCAACTGATCACCAAACTCGTCCCTTCCATCCCAAGCAAAATCCGTGATATTATTCCCGATCCTAATCGGTCCCAATTCATCCTGCAGAATTTCCCTGACTACCCTTCCAGTCACGGTCATGATCTGGATTTTGATCTGGTCTGGCACTTCTGATCCTGTGACCGTAAACACAAACCTTGTACTTGTACTGAACGGATTGGGATAGGGATAAAAGTTGGTAATGGTCGATTCGTTTACCACTTCGAAATTCACCTCATAAGGTTTATCCACTCCCAACTCCTCTGTTGTCACACGGAAAGTATACACCCCATCTTCCAATGGACCGGGTTGCAATTCGATCCTAAAACTGCTATTCTCTGTAGCTGGCGACCAAGAAATCTTTGGACTTGAGAAGTTCATTCTTTCAAATTGGCATCCTTCACATTGTTTTTTCAAAAACAACTCCAATCCCATGGTATCCTTCTTGAGCAGAAGTGTCTTTTCATTTTTGAGCAAGGTATTGATCAGGACTGTTGGAGACACGATATCACCATCCATAATATATGTCCCATCAAAACTCACATCCAAAATAGCATTGGTATTGTCAGGAATCACATTGATGTGGTCTATCAAGTCCACCACATTGTTTCTAAAAGTCTGTTCCATGATGATCCTTGGATTGGCAAAAACCTCGATATTGATATTTCCTCCACGGCCAACCGAAACAAATTCCAGGTCAAACTCATGGCTTTCACCTGCTTTGATAGCTGGGATTTTCATTTCGAACCTTTCTATTTTCTTTTGAGTAGTATTGTTAAAAACCCACTGCACCGTGATGGAATCCAGATAATCGTACTTCGATACATTCAGAAATTCAAACTTCAGGCTGGTATCCTCACCTTCCTGCAAGGAAATCTTTTTTTCCCTCCCATGATATACCAGCACTCCTTCCGGCACTCCCGTATAATTCACCTGCCATTTGTCCAACTGGGCTGGTGCTGTAGATTGCTCATCATCCATCGCAAACCTCAAACGCAAATAGGGAAACTGTATTGGGTTGATACTATTCAAATCAATCTCCCCATCTCGGACATTGGAAAAAAGGACACTCTCCTCTCCATTTTCCCTAATCCCAATTATATCAAAAACAGTCAACTCATCATTGATCCAATCCCTGGACTTCACATCCCTAAAATACCTTTTCCACTCAGATGAAGGACCAATCCTTGGGGTAATGATGCTCCCAGAGGTAAAGTAGCCTGTCACCTCGGAATCAAATTCTATGATTTGCTGGTTTGGTTCTACTTCCAGATTTGTCTTGCCAACGATTTCTATTGCCTCACCCGGGCGCATGCCTTTTCTGCCGTGGAGAATATATGGCTCACCATTCTTAAGATTGCGCAGCGTGGCTTCATTTGCGCCAACTTCTTTGAGCTTCGCAAAATTCACATCCTGCCATTGTTCATAATTCACATTTCCTACAGAGAAAATCGTCACATAATCCCCTTCCGCCAAGCCGTCTATATACTCTGACATGATGGTCTGGTTGGGATCTGCCAGCCAAGAATTCCGAATACTCTGGATTACTTGTGGCACCCTGCCACAACTTCGCCCATCCAATATATCGAAACCAGGAATTGGTATTACCAAATATGGTGTCAATGAGCGCTGTTCAAATGCTACCAAACCCAATGAACCGTTGGGGCACAGTCTGGTATTTGCATTATTGACATTGTCAATGATCTGGGGAATGCCACCCAAATAGAACTGGGTGTTTCTAAAGGTCAAACTATCCGCATCCACCCCGAAAGTGAAGACACCAAAACTCAACTTTGTATCCTCATATTTCCATTCCTTTTTGCTGGGATCGATCACAAGGTTTTCCAAACTGTTTTTTTCCAATTGGGGCAATTCTCTCTGTGTCCAGCCTTCAGGTCCATTTTGGATGTAGGAGAAACTCGAACTTATCCATTCATCACTTTCTCCCGCTCTTGGGTTGAGGTATTTGGATCTCCAATAGAAAGTCAAAGAATCCACAGTCGCTATGTTCTCAAAAAGATCGATACCCCATCTTGAAAGAGAGGAAGTAGTCACTCTCCTTTCCCTCCTTCGTGCGGAGGTAAAATCGGCAGCCGTGTCAATCTGCACGATCAATGTCCTCTCTTCTACCGAACTGCCGGGGATTTGGGTGATCAGTTCTATATTCTGGGTATTTACGATCCCAAAATCAAAGGGCAAAATATTCATTGTCCCACTCAAGGGAATAAATTGTGTCGTCGTGAGGCTATTGTTTGCATAAGTCAATTCCTCCACTTCCCTGGACCTGTTCACTTCGATGGTAAACTGATTGTCTCCAAAAGCTTGGATTGCTGAATTGGGAATCGTGAAATAGACCGTATCTCTTCTAGAAACTGGTGGCAGCATGATTGATTCATATTGGATATGGGTACCGTCGGGCAGCCTTCTGGAAACCCTAAAGTCAATGGAATCAAAATCGACCCTGCCCAAATTCCTCAAAACCACCGATAATTGCAATGAATCAGATAGTGCGTTGAATGGATCGCCGTCAAAGCTCCCCAATGTCACTTCTTCTGCATTCAATGCATAATCAGGCCTATTTGCGGGAAACAATCTGATCGCTGGATCACCCAGCATGATCAACTGTTCGGCGTGCGCCCTGTTGACTGAGGAAGTACCAAACCTTTCATAGAATAGTTTTTCTGTCTCTTTCCGTATCGTTCCAATGGGTTGGTGGATCATGGACGAATCCGAAAACGCCTTTGCATAAAACGATTCGCTGTATCTCCTCAAGTAAATGTCCACCCCAATATTCGCATGGGCCATGAAGTTTGTACTTCCCTTTCTTGGTGTCAATACCCAGTCTTCCCCAAAGGTAAAGGCGTTGCCAAATGCATTTCCTGCATCACAACCATTCAACAAAAGCATTGGATATTTTCCTTGGTTGTTGTAAGCCATAGTGGGATCAGAGGCAAAACCTATTTCTATATCCAAAACAGTGGGTGCTCCATGACCAAAAAATGTAATCAAGCTCGCCCCATTATTGACATCACCCGATATGTCAATCAGCTCAACTGTGGAATTGGACCTCTTTCTATAGGTTTTTACATTTCCTCCCAAATAAGGTCCTTCCGCAATGTTTTTGAATCCATTGAGAAAATTGAAATACCTATCCAACTCAAATGCAGATACGCCACCACTCAGGTGGATAATCTCTTTTTGCCAAGGTTGAGAAGCTCCGAGCGCATCTTTTTCTTTTGCTTTCTCTAGGTAATCTGCCACATGCTCCGGTGTTCTTGCGGGGATCCTACCGATGGCGACAGTAGACACAAGGGGATTGGCTGGATCCAAGCCAATGGAATAATTGCTATCCGCATATGGGTATCCTGCCGGGGGAACCATGTCCTGAAATTGGAAAATAGAAGGTCGCTTGCGATAGAAATGATTCACGGAATTTTCCCTGGCTGTGCTGAAAATCCCTGTAGACCGCCCTACCAAAAACAGAAAGTCAGGTTGATGCAAAGGATAGTAAGCACGAAGAAATTCATAGATTGCCAGTGGGGTTTTCTCCCCAAAAGTAAACTGGTCGTACAATTCATCCACATTGACTACCAAAGTATCATAAGAACCACCTGCCGGAGAGGCCCTATGTGCCGCATATGCGCCTACCGGATCACCATAGCTTGCCGAGGGTCTCCTCAAAGCCCTATTGGTCACAATGATGAAATCGGCAGATTGATTCAACAGATTTCTAAACCTCACCGGTCTCATCACATTGACTCCGATGACATTTAGCTGATTTTCCAGCATAATTTTACTTTCCCTTTCCGCAACACCTGCCCTCAAACCTATCTGATTGCCAGTCTTTGTGACTGGTATCCGAACTGGATTGTTGGGGTCGGATATTTCATGGGCAATGTAGTCAGAGATTATATTTCCAATTTCCAATTTCCTCTCCCCAGCTGGCACCATCAACAATTCCCTCGGAACATCCTTGTTTTCCACATTTTTCGGATAGACCAACCGAACGTAAGCCAAAGAAACATTGTCAGGATTTGTAGTTGCGTTGGACAAAAACTGGACAGCCAAACTCCCATCCGAATTGAAGTCTGTTGGCAATACAGGGACTTCTACATGAATCGCCTCATAATTTTTGTATTCGAAGCTGGCAGCATTTCTAAGACTGGCAGCATTGACCCCGAGCCGAACGACTGTCAGATGCTGGGATTCCGATCTTCCCGTCAATCCGATTTCCAATTTTGCGGACAAACCTGGACTAACTTGACCAAGTCCATTGAAGGTGATATTTCTGGGGGTTCCTTTCACTATCGGGGCTGACATCCAGCCTTGCCCCTCTTCAAACTCGGAAAGCCTAGAACTCGGAAAGTACGTAGGTCCCAGATTATATTGGTCAGAAAAAATCTCCAACTCTTCGGTTTGGTAATTGGAAATACCTTCCAAAGCGCCATCGACAGGCTGTCTAATAGACATTCTTTTGCCCCTGACTCCGGGAGTGACTGTGAAGAAAAATGCGGTGGAATCATTGTGGGTATTATACATGGTATTTCCCACATGGGAAGGATCTAAGTATAATTTGGCATCCAATGTCCCATCATTTCTTTTTCCAAAAAACTCAACAAAATCATTTTGGTCAAACCTCCCATCATCGCCTCCCTGCACATGGATCGCCACTTCTTCCCCCCTATGGAATAACCTGATATCCCGTGGATCCAATCCGTTGACATTGATGCCCGAGGCAGAGAGGGTCGTAAAAGTAATTCTATGGATGGCATCTTCAGCGGTGTAGATCCGATAATAGGTGTTGTTATAATTGATCCAGTTTGCCTGTGCAAAAACACTGGCAAAGCAAAAAAACATCAAAATGCTATATAAAAGCCTTTTTTTCATATTGATCAATTATCCCAACCTTTGTTAAGCCTAAACTTCCCATCAAGTTCATTCAGACTCACTTTGACACTAAAGACATGCGAATAGGGAGTTTGCGAAACCCCACCAATATCCGACAATGCATAATCTATTTGAAACTTTTCATTCAGGAAAACCCCTACTCCAAAACTCGGCTTCCAAACAAATGAAGTCGAACTGTCAAAATCCTTGATTTTTTGGACATTGCTGCCTCCTGCCCTCAGATAAACGAGGTTTCTATACGCTGCCTCCAGTCCCAGTCTTGGGTCGATACTGACCAAGTTGGTAGCGAAGACTGTATTTCTCCTTCCATCAAAAGTAAAATCCAAATCAAACACGCCCTGTAACCTAATTTCATCATTCACATCAAAATCACGGGAGACACTGAATATTGCCCTGGGCAGAGTCAATTCAATGGAATTGATGGGCACTTCATTATCTGTTTGTGAATATATGTCCCTGACCATTTCGGCATTGTGTGACCAGGCATTGAATGTCGAAGTCACGTCCCGCAACATCACCCCAAACCTCCACTGATCCAACAAGACAATCCCTCCCAAGTCCAAACCAAAACCCCAGGCATGTGCAAATTTGCCCACATTTCTGTGGATGATCTTTGTGTTGACCCCAAGTTTGAAGATATCACTTACATCCCTGGCAAATGATAGCAGCAAGGCATAATCCGCTGCATTGAAAAATTGGATATTGTTGTAGTTTAAGGCTCCGTTTGCATCATAGAGAAACCTAGTATCGGGAATATCATCTACACCAAAGCGAATCAGGGAAATGGCGATTTGGTTGTCTTCCTCGATATTGGTCGTAAATCCTGCGTAGTCAAATTTGGCTATTCCTGCGAAATACTCAGCATGCATCAGGGAGAATTCATATTCATGCTTCACGCCTATCAAACCTGCAGGATTCCAGTAGGCAGCCGTCACATCCCTCACTGCGGACACTTGCGCCCCACCCATGGCCAATGCCCTAGCGCCTATCCCAATATTCATAAACTCATTGGAGTATTTGGGTACAATAGACTGAGCCTGTAGCCCTGTCGGGCCAAAGGTTAAGAACAAGACTATCAAACACCCAAAAAACCTCATATACAAGTAAGAATCACTTACGCAAAGTAAAAATAAAAACACAGTATTTGCTTAATTCCCATAAAATTAAACTGATAATCACAAGAAAAATCTGTCCGATATCGTACGGGGAAATGTACGTTTCAATTACAAATCCATTTGCCATCATTGAACTTGCAACTTGCCTTCAAAAAAAAACATTTGACCCCTCTAATCCCAAAAAGTCCCTTAAAATTAAATCAATGAATATTTTTTCAAAATTGAATGGAATTTTCTTCCAAGGACTGCCAAGAAACTGGTATAACAAGGTAGCTTATTTAACTTTGGTATAGTTTTTCTCTAATTCTTGGCATAGGGAAAGTATGGCCGTAGAGAAAGCCATGCTTTATTCCACAAAAGAGAAAAATTAAAAACAGAGAATATATGAACGCTTCAAATACACAAATCCAAATGCGGAAAGGACTCTTGGAGTTTTGCATTCTGCATATTATCTCAAGAGGTGAGGTATATGCATCGGATATGATTGATGAATTGACTGAAGCCAAAATGATCGTAGTCGAAGGCACGCTCTATCCGCTACTCAACAGACTGAAAACGGCGTCATTGGTATCCTACAAATGGGTGGAGTCTGAGTCCGGCCCACCCAGGAAGTATTATTCCATCACCGAAGAAGGAAAGGGCTTTTTGGAAACCCTGGACCAGACCTGGGAATCTTTGGTAAAATCGACTCAGTTAATAACCTCAAAGCGCTAAGACATGAAAAAGACAATAAGTATCAATATAAGCGGGATTCTTTTCCATATTGAAGAGGATGGTTTCGCTACACTCAAGAAATACCTGGATGCGATCAACAAGCATTTTTCCCATTATGAAGATAACCAAGAGATCATTTCGGATATAGAAAACCGCATTGCGGAGATTTTCCTAAGCAATCTCAAAAACAACAAACAGGTAATCACGGCAAAAGATGTGGAGAACCTGATTGAGAAAATGGGTACCATCGCCGATTTCAAAGCATTGGAAGATGCTGACCCAGACCAGAAGCCCATAGACAAGGAAGAAGAAAATGCAAACACTGAAAACGACTTCTATAAATACATCACACCTCCCGGGGAAACTGCCAGCCAGGGTTATAAGAAAATCACCAGGATGGAAAAAAGCAAGATCCTTGGAGGTGTCTGTGCGGGATTTGCCAATTACTTCTCCATAGACCCACTTTGGACCAGATTGATAGCCATCTTGCTGCTGTTTAGTGGCAACCTCAAGTTTGGAAGCTTCAACTGGATGCCATGGAATGCCAATTTCAGTCTTTCCATTGGTTTGTTTGCATTGGTAGCCTATGTGGTTTTATGGATTATTTTGCCAGTTTCCTATGATGATCCTGAAGACAAAAATGTCAAAAAACTCTACAGAAACCCAGATGACAGAACACTTGGGGGTGTTGCCAGTGGATTGGCGGCATACTTCGGGATAGAAGTGCTCTGGGCAAGGTTGATTTTCATCGCATTGATATTTGCAGGTGGATCGGGATTGGTGATCTACCTGATCCTATGGATCATCACTCCTGCTGCCAAGTCCATCACCGAGAGGATCCAGATGAAAGGTGGGGCGATTACGCTTGACAATATAGAATCAACGATCAAGGAAAACCTAAACCCCATCATCAACAAAGAAGAAAGTACCGCAAGAAAAATCTTGATGGCACCTTTCCGGGTCTTGGGGATGATCATCAATGGCTTAGGTGCTGCATTGGGCCCTCTTGGAAAAGTATTGTTGACCATCATACGGGTTATCTTTGGCTTGATTATCTTCGTCATAGGCTTGTCCATCACAATAACCCCAATCACTGCATTGGCAGTATATTTCAACTTTATTCCATCTGCCGATCTCTATATGTTCCAACGGGAACAAATACCAACTGAATGGCTGACAGAAATCCTACCGGTATGGTTGGTAATTGCTGCCTCTGTTGCGGTATTGATACCAGGTTTGGTATTGATCATCCTTGCAATCAGCGTTTGGGTAAAGCGAAATATATTGGAGGCAAGAATGGGCTTGATCACCTTTGGAATTTGGATATTGAGTATAGGTGTTTGTGCATTCCAGATCCCAAAAGTCATTTCCCAGTTTAAATCCGAGGCCACACATACCCAAACAGAAGAAATCAGTCTGGATGACCGGGTATTGCTTGTCAAAACCAACAACAACCATTTAAAATCTACATTCACGCAACAGGTGACCCTACAAATCGAAGGAAAAGACTCGGGCAAAGCTGAATTGATCCAAAAGTACAAAGCCAGGGGAAGGACTAGGTCAGAAGCACTCAGCAATGCAAAATCAATCCCTTACACCTTCACCTTGAAAGACAGCATCATGACGCTCAACAGGTCTGTTGAATTGAATACACTGGATAAGTTCCGGGTTCAGGAATTGGACTTGATACTTGAGATCCCCTACGAACAAGTATTTGTGATGGACAAATCCACACTCCCAATCATCAGGAATACCCTAAACAAAAACGGATACAAAATCAGGGACGTTAACTCCAGAAACCACTGGGTATTCAATTCAGATGGATTGCTATGTTTGACTTGCCGCTCAGAACACAAGAAAAGTGAAGCAGACTCCATTTCAAGGGCAAAGTTTGCCGAGGCGTACTTTATGAAGAAGTGAGAGGGGGATTGGAAAATTAGGGGATTGGAAGATTGGAAGATTGGGGATTGGTTGATTGAGTTATTGGGGATTGGTCGATTGGAAGATAGGGTTATTGGGGGATTGGAGATTGGGGGGCTGTTCTTTAATTTTATTGGAGCTTTCTGTCAAAAATTACGCTAACTTTAAGAGGTCAGAAAAACCCAAAATCAGATGAATGTTAAAGTCAAATTTTTAGGCGGAGCAGGAACAGTAACCGGCTCAAGGTACCTTTTGGAAATAGACAATTTCAAATTGCTTGTAGATTGTGGCATGTTTCAAGGTATAAAAGATTACAGGCTTAGAAACTGGGAGGAGTTCCCAGTAAATCCGGCTGAAATCGACATGGTCATACTGACCCATGCCCATATCGACCACACAGGCTACCTCCCAAAACTTGTAAAATCAGGTTTCAAGGGACCTGTGTATTGTACCAACCCTACTTTGGAGCTGGTCAAAATCATGTTGCTGGATTCAGGCAAACTACAGGAAGAAGAAGCTGCATTTGCCCAGAAAAAAGGATACTCAAAACACGAAAAGCCTGAGCCACTCTATACTGTGGAAGATGCCGAGAAGGTTTTTCCTTTATTGAATGGGGTTGATTTTGAAGAGGTCCAGTCGATTGTCCCATTTTTTGATTTTACTTTCTACAATGCCGGACACATTCTTGGCGCTGCGATCCTCAAGCTTCGGGTAAAAGGGGAAAACCAGGTGAAAAAGATTGTTTTCTCTGGTGATTTGGGAAGGTACCATGACCCTATCCTCAACCCTCCGGCCAGATTGCCTTTCGCTGACATATTATTTTTGGAATCCACCTATGGAGACCGGGTTTCAAAAGTAAGGAACCAAGAAGATGAACTCGCCTTGGCCATCAGAAATGCCTACAGAAACGGTGGTGTGGCAGTGATCCCTGCATTTGCGGTAGGCAGAACCCAACTGATATTATTCTATCTGCACAGGCTTCAGCAAAAAGGGAAAATCCCAAATATCCCAATCTATGTCGACAGCCCAATGGCCATAGATGTAACCAATCTTTATAAAAAATTCAATCATTACCATAGGTTGAAACCCGTATTGGAAGAAGAGGGCTGTAATCCTTTTTCACATAAAAACCTGCATTATTATCAATCCCAGGAAGCTTCCATGTCACTGAATGCACTGAGGGGTGATGCGATCATCATCTCTGCGAGTGGGATGGCTACAGGAGGAAGGGTGATGCACCACTTATACAACAGACTTCCAAATGAACAGGATTCGATCATTTTCGTAGGCTACCAAGCCAAAGGCACTAGGGGAAGGAGATTGCTCGATGGGGAAGAAAGTGTCAGGATGTATGGATTGAATGTCCCTGTCAAAGCGTCAATCTCCTATGTTGAGGGACTTTCCGCCCATGCCGACCAAGAGGAATTGGTTGATTGGGCACAAGGGTTCACCTCAAAGCCAAAGATGACTTTTTTGGTTCACGGTGAAGACGAAGCAAGGAAGTCATTGGGAGAAAAATTAAAAGAGGAATTGGATTGGAACAGTACCATACCTGAATACTTGGAAAGCTTTATGCTTTTTGAAGGGATTTAGGGCTTGGTGGAGATATGAGATGTGTGAGATGCACAAATTGAAGAAGCAAGAAGCAAGGGGCGAGAAGCAAGAAAAAGAAGTTGGAAAATGAACAGTGTCTATAAATTTCAGTTCGAGATTTCTCCCCGCAATTCTGCGGGACAGGCTCCACGCCTCCCTTACGGGAGGTAAATTCGAAATGACCAACAAGTCACCTCGACGGCAGGAAAGGTCTCGTCCCGTCTTTGAAGCAGGCAAGTGAAAATTGAAGTTGGAGTGTGAAATTCAGTACGAGATTTTTTCCCGCAATCCTGCGGGACAGGCTCCTCTAGTCGAAATGACTTGCCTCTAAAACGAGGACGTAAATATAAAAAGAGTGTCAACTATTTTCAGGACGTGACAGCAAAACTTGCCCTCAGGGAATACCTTAAGAGTTTCGAGTAAACCCCGGGAAAAACTATATAGCCATTCCCGGGATCCTTCATCTATCTTGGTATTTAGCCAGGATTAAAATATGCCTACTCAACTTTCAGGTTTACTTTGGACTTAATATCAGAGGAAGAACTACCTAATAAAATCGAATACACCCCAGGCTCAACTACCCAGTCACTTGCTTTTTCATCGTAATATGCTAGGCTGCTTATTAGCAATTCCAGTTCTACTTTTTTGCTTTCACCAGCTTTGAGGTAGACCTTATCAAATACTTTAAGCTCTTTTTCTGCCCTAGATACAGCTGATTTAGCTTTGTTCACATATAATTGCGGCACTTCAGCTCCATCAGTTTTTCCTGAATTAGTCAAGGTAAACATTACTTTTACTGTCTCTTTATCACTTGCTTGGTTTTTATCAATCGATAGATCACCATAGTCGAAGGACGTGTAGCTCAATCCAAATCCAAAAGCGTATAATGGTTTGATCTTTTTGGTATCAAACCATCTATATCCTACAAGGATATCTTCTTTGTAATACTGATCAATACTATCTCCCGGGTAAGAGAGTTCTCCATAAAAATGCGCACTGTTATCTTCCAGTTTTTTGGGGAAAGAAAAAGGTAATTTACCTGAAGGATTGACATCACCAGATACAACATCAGCCAAAGCACTTCCAGCTTCGGAACCCAAATACCAACCCTGCATAATCGCAGGAACTTGATCCACCCATGGCATGGCTACGGCATTGCCACTCAACAATATCACTGCCGTATTTTTGTTCACTTTCATAATATCCTGAATCAACTTATCTTGCCCAAATGGAAGATCCATTGACTTCCTATCCCCTCCTTCACAGTCCTGATAGTGATTCTTATTGAGACCTCCTATGAACAATACAATATCTGCCCCTTTTGCAACATCAACAGCAGCTTTACTCAGCGAATCTGCATCATATTTCGATGGCTCCTCGCGTCCGTAGAGTGAAGGACCCGATGCATAGCCAATACTATATGTGATGTACTCTTCTCCATACTTCTCTTTCAGTCCTTCCAATGGACTTATCTCATAGGCTGCCTTCAAGGATGAGGATCCACCACCTTCTACAAGACTCCGGGAAGCATTTTCTCCGATTACGGCTATTTTAATTTTTTTGTCTACTGGTATAGGAAAGAATTGATTCTTGTTTTTCAACAAAACTATACCTTCTTGCGCAACCTTTCTTGCCACCTCACTGTGCTCAGGAGATACAAATTTACCAAATGGTCGATTTGCACTCATCGTAGTCCTGAAGATCACCCGAAGTATCCTACGTACTTTGTCATCCAACACCTCCATATCATATATGCCTTCTTCCAATCCCTTGCGAAAAGGGTCGGCAAGAAAATAAGAGGAATAGGGGAATTTTCCACTCGTAGTCAATCCATCGGTGTACGTTCCCATTTCTATATCAAGTCCATTGTTGACAGCCTGATCTGTATTGTGAACTCCACCCCAATCACTAATCACCAATCCATCAAAACCCCATTCACCCTTGAGGATTTTATTCAAAAGCAGGTCACTATGACAGCATTGCTCTCCTCTAAATTGATTGTACGCGCCCATGACTGACCATACTTCACCTTCTTGTACTGCCGCTTTGAATGCGGGTAAGTAAATCTCGTGCAAAGCCCGATCACTTACATTGACGTTGATATGACCTCTCCAGACTTCTTGATTGTTTAAGGCAAAATGCTTCACACAGGCTGCTACCCCTGTGGATTGTACACCATGAATGTATGGCACCACCATGCGAGAGGCCAAATATGGATCTTCTCCCATATACTCAAAATTCCTCCCATTTAATGGGGTACGATACATGTTCACTCCTGGCCCCAAAAGAATGGTTTTGTTCCTATACCGAGCTTCTTCCCCTATAGACTCACCGTAAGCCAAAGACAAGTTGGTATTGAAAGTAGCGGCAAGGCAAGTGAGTGCCGGAAATGCCGTACAGGAATCATTTGTCCATTGGGCACCTCCCCATTCGTCCCAATAAGTTTCTTCCCTGATCCCATGAGGGCCATCAGTAGACCAAACCTCTGGTATACCAAGCCTAGCCACCCCTTTTGAGCTGAATTTAGATTGGGCATGGCACATGGCTACTTTCTCTTCTAAAGTCATCAATGAAAGTGCACTTTCGACACGTTCTTCAACGGGTCTGTTGACATCTAGGTAGGCTACTGGTATTTGCTGCCCAATAACAGGTACAGACATGAATGCCATAGTACATAGCATCCCAAGTTTTACTATTAATTTCATTTATGTTTTTGTTTAAAGTATGTAACAGATTGAAAATCTGTAATTCAATGTCGCTTAGATTCTTCTAAACTAGCTACTGGGGAACATCATTTACTCTTGAAGTATTCCTTCATTACATACCAGGCTTTTTTCTTGTCACCCTTTTCAGACAATAAACCTTTTCTATTATATCCCTGCTGATAGACTGTGTGCATTCTTCCTGGCGATTTGTAGTCAAAAAGCAACCATGGGCAAACTCCCACAAGGTTTGGGACTTTATTGAACATTTCAACCTGATCTACATAAATCTTCTCCTGATATCCTTCTGTCCAATAGGCAGCTTCATCTTCCGGTCCTCCCTGACTGCCATACATAGCTTCTCCCCCAAACTCAGAGATGAAAAGAGGTTTGTTTGGAAATGCAACGTGCCATTGTGTTTCGGAAGGTTTTCCCTGCCATGGTATGTACCAGCCTATGTATTCATTTACCGCCACGATATCTGAATGCAGATACAGTGAATCTGACACCCCAAAAGTATTGTCCTTGTAAGTCTGGGTATTAGCAACATGAACGACCAGTCTTGTCGAATCTTCAGCTCTACATTGCTGTGTCAATTCAATAAGGGCATCGTTTCTCCCAGGAGTTCCTGGGTATGTTTCGTTTGATAAAGCCCAAACAACTACACCACATCGGTTTTTATCTCTGCGGATCATTTCTTTGAGCATATTCTCCATTTTCTGGGGAACCAGACTATCTTCAAATTGAATATGTTGATAGATGGGCAATTCACTCCACACCATTAATCCCATTTTTTCAGCTTCTCTCACGGTATTTTCACTATGTGGATAGTGAGCCAATCTTACCAGGTTACACCCCAACTCTTTGGCAGCATTCAGTAAAACTTGGGCATCCTCAACCGAATGGGCCCTAGATCCTTGATGTGGATTTTCTTCATGAATATTCACTGCTTTGATAAAAATTGGCTGTCCATTAAGCAATATGTCAGTCCCTTTTACCTCAATACTTCTAAATCCAATTTGGTCTTTGACGATATCTGTCTCGCTCTCGATGATCACTTCGTAAATTTTGGGATTTTCCGGTGACCAAAGCTCGAATTTCGAGGTAAACTCTATGTTTGCAATACCATCCTCATCAGTTTTTGCTTTATGGATCAAGTCCAATTCAGGTATCCTTACTTTTACCTTTTGAGATGGTTTTGTACCATTCAATTGGATACTTCCTTGCACGGTATTCAAACTACCCTTTTTTAATTGGATAGTATAATCTTCGATGTAAGTATCGTTCGTTTCGATCAGATCAACATCCCTGGTGATACCCCCAAAATTAAGCCAGTCGAAACTAAACCCTGGCAATCCATTTCCATGGCGTCTGTTATCCACTTTCACTATAAGAGCGTTTTCACCTTCCTTGACTATATCAGTGATTTCGAACTGAAAAGGTGTAAAACCACCTTCATGACTACCGATTTTCTCCCCATTCAAATATACATTTGCTAGGTAATTCACCGCACCAAAATGAAGGAATAGCCTTTTCCCAGACTTTCGGGAATAATTGAAGGACTTTTTGTACCATGCAATCCCTTCAAGATGGGTAAGTTCTCTCAGCTGGGAATTGAAGTCACCCGGAACTTTCAACAAAGGAGCTCCTTCGAAAGAATACTCAAAAAAGTCAGTCTTTTTCTGTGGTGTTTTCTCCTGCCATACTTGCAGGTATTCCCCACTATTGGCTGGGTCAATCATTGTTTTCCATTCACCATTCAAGCTCATCTTATTATCTCTCGACTCGACATTGATCATCGCTGTTTGGCCATAAGTGTGGCTAAGGATCGCTATTAAGGATAGTACTGCCAGAATCCATTTTTTCTTGGCCGTCTTTTTGTATTTGCTCATTTCTAAATATTTCAATTTGGTCAATTACTCTATATTTTGCCTCGAAGACTGTCGTGCTGCCAGCTGCCAACCTTGCTCTGATTTTATCCATACATTGGTAAACCTCCTAGGAATCCACTCATCCTTATCGGCTACCATAGTTGTATGTGTCATTCTCTTCCTGTTATTCCGCTTTCAGCGTAGCTGTAGCCACAGGTAATGCTCCACTCCTAGCAGTAATGGTTATTTCTCCTTTCTTATCTGTCGATTGCACGATAGCCAAACATTTACCCAGATAAGCCTCCATTTTTTCACCTTTCAATGGGGTATGGCTTTTTTGATCACCGTTGCCCACGGCGGCGAGCTTGGCTGCACCAGTCACTTCAAATTCAATCAAATTGTCAGCAAAAGGAACAGGTACGTCATTGGCATCTAAGACCTGTACGCCCACATAGCTCAAATCTTGCCCATTCGCTTTGATTACTTTTCTATCTGGAGAAAGCACAAGTTTGGCAGGTTCTCCAGCTGTTATGATTTCAAAGGAAACTGCCTTCCCATCTTTGGTTCTACCAACAGCTTCTAGCGTACCTGGCTCATAAGGTACTTCCCAAAACAGAAAGGCTTCTTCCTTCAAATCCCACTTGCGGCTGCCAAGGGATTTTCCGTTCAATCTCAGTTCTACATCGGGGACATTGGTATACACATGTACTGCAAGTGTATCCCCCAATTTACTATGATTCCAGTGAGTTTCTACTTTCGGCCAATTCCAGAAAGAGCTGATTTCCCTGTTCCTTGCCGATTCATCAGTCTGAACAGCGATATACACCATCGGCTCATCATTCCAAAGTGCTTTTCTAAACCAGTATCCGGGCTTGGGAAAGCCACACATATCTATCACACCACAATCCGCCCCCCTCCAAGGCCATTCAGGCCAAGTTTTCCAGAATTCGAACCCAGTACCCACATGACCGATACCTGCCTCACCAAGGTAATCAAAGCCCGTCCAAAGGAATTCCCCGGCCACATAATCCTCCAACTGGCCGTCGAGCCATTGTTGGTATGATCGCATTTGCCACGCATTGTGATCATGGTAAGGGTACATCACCGTTTCAGAACCATAAATCACCCTGTTGGGGTATTTTTTGTGGTCTGCTTTATAGTGAGCTTCCTGATAGTTGTATCCCACAATGTCGAGTAATTCCAGTGCTCCAAAAGCATTGAAGTTAAGAATCTCATTGCAGGCAAGGGTCAGAGGTCTTGTTGTATCGTACTTATGCGAAGCCTCTGTCAGCATATTGATAATCCTCAAAGCATTATCCTTGTTATACTGCTCCTTCAGTTCATTGCCAATGCTCCATGCTATAATTGAAGGATGGTTACGATCGCGTTTGATCCAGTTTTCTATATCCCTTTCGTACCATTCCTCAAAATTCGATGCGTAGCCCGCAGGTGTTTTACCGTCCATCCACTCATCGAATATTTCGTTGATCACCACAAAACCCAAGCTATCGGCATAGGCCAACAGTTCAGGTGAAGGAGGATTATGGCTCATCCTTATGGCATTGCAGCCCATTCCCTTCAAAATCTCCAATTGCCGCTTATGGGTATAGTCCAACACTGCAGATCCCAGTGGCCCTCCGTCGTGGTGGTTGTTTACTCCTTTTAGTTTTACATGCTTTCCATTAAGGGTAAAACCCTTGTTGGGATCAAAGTTGAAAGTTCTGACTCCGAAAGAAGTGGCATAACTATCCACCATAGTATTCCCAGACCAAACTTCCACTTGCAAGCGATACAAATTGGGCTGTTCAACAGACCATAATTGAGGTCGGTCGATACGGATGTTCTGGTCCAATTTCAGTTGTTGACCTACTTCTGCCCTCGTTTCCGATTCTGCTTTACCAATTTCCAAACCTTTGACATCAATAAGTCTAGTAATTACCGTGCAGGACTGTCCGACATCATTTTCATTGGTCAATTCTATGGAAACATCTATACTTGCCTCATTTTCGTCTGCATCAACCGTGCGGGCAAAAACTCCCCATTGATCGATGTGCAGCTTATTTTTGGCAAGCAGCCAGACGTGCCTGTAAATCCCTGATCCGGTGTACCACCTTGAATTGGGCTGATCGGAAGTATTCACCTTTACCGCAAGTATATTTTCCTCGCCCACGGGATTCAGATGCGGAGTCAGGTCATAATAAAAGGAAGAATATCCATATGGACGGACGCCCAAGTATTGCCCATTGATCCAGACTTCACTGTTTCGGTAAACGCCATCAAAGAGAATCCAAACCTTTTTGTCAGAAAACCCGGGAGATGTCCTGAAAGCCTTCCTATACCATCCTATCCCACTGTAAGCATAACCTCCACCCGGTCCGGTGGCGTAGGTAGAATCAAAAGGATGTTCGATGCTGAAATCATGTGGCACATCCAGCAAGCGCCAATCCGAATCATCAAAACCAGGCTGCTCAGCACCGGGATGATCGTCAAGTGCAAATCTCCAATCGAAATCGAAAGGAATCTTTGCGTTATCTATGACCTGTTCTTTTTTGCAAGATCCTAACACTATGAATAGGAAAAGCAGACTTAAAACCAATTGAATTCTAATCACTTTGATTGGATTATCTTATTACCTTGAACACCACCGCAATATCATTTGGAAGCGTCTTTGGCTTCTTAATTACCAATGCATCCGAAGTTTGCTTCCATGAAAGTTTTTCATTACTACCCAGCATTTCAATCTTTTTGATTTTGCCTAACTTTGGGTTTTTCCCCAGTGACTTTATGCTGATGTCTTCGGTAGGAGCACCAAGAGTCGTTGCATAAAGCACATTATCTTTCTGGTTGAAGCGGATATCTTTTTCAGACAGAACCACTTTGCCTTCATTAAATCCTGCATTATCAAGAGGGTTGATAGATTCTACAGCAGGACCCTCCCCATAGATATCCCAGGGACGTGTATCAAAAATACTTTCTTGATTGACTTCCATCCAAGAACCAACACCTTCCAATATTGCGATTTCTTTATCATCTATGGTCCCATCCCCGCGAACTGGTACACTTAGCAATAAATTCCCGTTTTTGCTGACAATATCTACCAATGTACGAATGACGCTTGCCGCTGATTTGTAACGGTTCTGTTCATAAACAGCTCTGTTGTAATGCCAGTCACCTATACAGGTGCATGTCTGCCATGGCAAATCTTGCAACTTGTCAGGCGCTCCCCTTTCCACATCCCAAACCATACATTGTTTTTGTTCATCAGACAAAATTTTACCAAACATCACTGCTTCGAGTTGGCCATTGTTATTGGCCATATTACGGTTATAGTAATGGGCAGCTATATTCAATCCTGCATCACTTATAGGATACAAGGGAAGTACAGTATCATCAAAGTACAACAGATCTGGATCGTATTTATTAATCAGATCCATAGTACGATTGTAAAAATTCTCACTATACACCTGATCTGGGATACTGGCACCATTTCCCCAGTACCATTGACCTTCAGGGAAGTATAGATTCTGCCAGCCCTCACTATGTTCATGGTTCTGGACATAAAGTTCCTGTGGATCCAAACCTTCCCACCATTTTCCTTTTCCATCCTCTTTGGTAAGGTGACCGTCATAGGGGACACCCGCTTTGACACCGGTAGTATCTGTTCTGCGGGAACTTTCATACCAAGTCCAAGCATGGGTAGAGTGCACACTTAGCCCAAAAGGTAAATTTTGCTTTTTGGCCGCTTCCGCCCAGCCAGCTATGATGTCCTTTTTGGGGCCCACGTTTACCGAATTCCATTTTTGGTACTTGCTATCCCATAAGTCCAGGTTATCATGGTGATTGGCCATGGCAAAGAAATATTGCGCACCGGTTTTCTTATACAACTCGATAAGTTTTTCCGGATCCCATTTGTCGGCTTTCCATTCATTGATCACGTCTTTGAATCCAAACTCAGAGGGATGTCCGTATTTTTCGAGGTGTACTTTGTATTGGTGAGTCCCCTCAATATACATATTCCGGCCATACCAGTCACCAGCCTCTGGCTCACATTGGGGACCCCAGTGTGCCCAGATACCGAATTTGGCATTACGAAACCATTCAGGGGTCTCATATTGCTGGAGCGATTCCCAGGTAGGTTCGAACTTTCCTGGAGCAATGGGCTCATTCCCTTCTCTAATTGGAGACGGAAAGTTTTCCTGTGCCAACAATGATTGACAGAAAAAAAGCCAAACAGCAAACATTATAATTCTCATGTCTATTTTTGATTTATTGGTTTGTAAACAAAATTCTTAAATTTTACACTTCCCTTTCCCATTGAGCAAAGCCCGATACGAACTCCCAAAAACCCGCCAAAAGCATTGTGATGGAAACCTGAGATTTCCAGTGAGTTTTGGATTTTGGTCCAGTTGTCGCCATCTTTGCTGTAATACATATCGACAGTATTGTTGACATTCTTTAGGCGAAGGAATACACGATTTTCAATTACATTCTTTTCAGTTTCAAATTGCCAGCCTTTAATATTTGCCAGGATATTTTCATGGTCTGCCAGGATCCCAGAATACGCCCTTTCATTATAAAAAATCACCAATCCTCCTTTTGCTTCTCCTTCTATAAGGAGCTCCACTTCTGCCGTGTACGAGTGGTCCGTGGGTGTATATAATAGGGGTGAGCAATCGGCAATAGCATTTCCTTTTGCTTCAAGGACCAAACTGTTATCCTCCAAATGGTACCTGTTAGTATCATATCCGCCAAAAAATTTCCATTGGGGCTTCAGGTTGGCTCCTTCAAAATTATCACTGAAAGTAGTATTCTTATCCGAGGTAACCAACCCTTCTTTTTTCACGGGTTCGGTATCGGCAATTCCTTTGGGTACCCTGTACCAGCCGTCTTCTGTCCATTCGACAGGCAGGAGCAAGGTCTGACGCCCCAAGTTTAAATACCCGTTCTCATAAGCATGGTAGACCATCCACCAGTTTCCCTCGGGATCATCTATTATGGTTCCGTGCCCTTTCGACCACCACCTTTCAGAGCTGTCGGTTGTCCTTACTATCGGGTTATGGGGCGCATTCTCCCAAGGGCCAAAAAGCGATTTAGACCGGGCAGAAATGATCATATGGCCTGTTGCGGGCCCGGCCGTTCCTCCCTGGGCAACTGTCAGGTAATAATAGTCGCCGCGTTTTACCAGCTTGGGACCTTCCATGCAAAAACACTCGATCGACCACTCCCGTGGTATGGG
The DNA here is from genome assembly GCF_042682445.1 of Belliella marina. Taxonomy (NCBI): domain Bacteria; kingdom Pseudomonadati; phylum Bacteroidota; class Cytophagia; order Cytophagales; family Cyclobacteriaceae; genus Belliella; species Belliella marina. Next base: position 74,310 of record NZ_JBHUHR010000022.1, on the reverse strand, counting down.
CCATCCCTGGTATGAGCTTTTAAATTCTCCGGATACGGAAAGCCCGTCATCAGATAACGGTACAAATCCACCGCTGCTAAAAAACAGGTATCTCTTCCCATTTTCATCAACCGCATGCCCTGGGTCAATATGCCCTATTTTAAGATCTATGGGCTCGCTCCACGGACCATTGATCGAATCGGCCCAAATCACGTAATTCGTGTTGTTAGCCGGAAAATAGATGTAATACTTACCGTTGTGTTTGGCCAGATCAGGTGCCCAGACAGAACCTAAATATTGATGCAGGGCATTGGTTACCGGAGACCAGTTGACCAAGTCTTTGGAATGCCAGATCAGCAGGCCTGGATAATACTCGAAAGATGAGTGCACAATATAGTAGTCGTCACCATCACGCAATATGCTCGGGTCCGGGTAGTCTCCTCCAAAGATTGGGTTGGTATAAAAAGCAGCACCCTTTTTATTGACCTTAGTTTGATACTGTGCACTTACCGGAAAAACTGTCTGGAAGCAAATAAAAAACAGAAAAATTCTTATCATGTTCATAATCATCTTATTTTCATTAGAAGTTCAATCATTAAACTTTAGAGGGATATTATAGCCATCCTATTTTTGATATTCCGATACTGATTTAATTATTTCACTTTCCACTGATAGAAAACCACTGGATTCAAGCCATTTACTACAGGCTTCCGGCCAGGAAGATTCTGTGTTTTTCGACCGTCCCATGCCATATCCATGTCCTCCGGATTGGTAGATATGGAGTTCACTGCGTACTTGATGCTTCTCCAGAGCCAGTGCATAGCCAATGCTGTTTTGTACAGGTACTGCCCCATCATCCATGGAATGGACTAAAAACGCTGGTGGCGTATCACTGCTCACCTGAAGCTCGTTTGAAAAGCGATTGACCTGTTCTGGGGATGGATTTTCTCCTAACAAATTAGATTTGGACCCGGCATGTGTAATATGCTCATCCATAGATATTACAGGATAAATCAGCAATGAAAAATCAGGACGGGCACTGGTGTTATCAACTAAATCGTAAACCTCTTCATTATAATGCGTAGAAACAGAGGAAGCTAGATGGCCACCGGCAGAAAATCCCATGATTCCAATTTTGTAAGGATCAATCCCCCATTCTGTGGCACGTCGTCTGACCGTCCGAATGGCTTCCTGACCGTCCTGCAAAGGTGCGATGGATTTGTCAACCATAATGGAATCGTTTGGTAAACGGTAGTTCAATACAAAAGCCGTCACTCCCAGAGAATTTAGCCATTGGGCAACCTGCTCTCCTTCATGTGAAACTGCCAACCCCCAATACCCTCCTCCTGGGCAAATTATCACTGCCGTGCCGTTTGCCTTTTCGGCAGGTGCCTGATACATCACCAGTGTGGGGTCAGTAACAAAACGCATTTTGACCCAATTATCCGCAGAATCAACTGATTGCTGATAACTTGAATAGATAATGGCTCCAGGTACTTGCCCTTTCCATAAGTCTATTGTCTTACTTTGAGCATGAAGCTTGCCTACCATTAACAACAGTATAAGTAATACAAAATTCTTTTTTATCATCAATAAGTAATTTAGATAATCTAATCTATTCAATGGAAAGAGATTACACTTTTAATTTAAATTGCTAGGTCTATACACAAACTGATCAAAATCGGCATAAGCTTTCGTATTTTGATTTTGGGATGCGGCATATAAACACGATAGAGATTATATGTAAGAAAATTCTATTCATTTGGTATATTAATTACCGGAAGAATTCCCATGATCCACCGATTCCTCTACACCAGAAATCCACTTGTATGGCATTGCCAGATCCTCTTCAAAATCAAACCAATCGAAATCTGCAGGATTAGTATTGGCACTGCCATTGCCTGAAGCGTACATCCCTATATAGACACCAGTGAAACCATTCAATACTTCAGTTGACAATACCTTTGTTGGTGATGTACCCAAAGACACCGCAGGCTTCCCTTCTTCCTGCACCCAAAATTCATATTGCGATTCTGAGGCAGTTATCCGTAGGGTAATATCCCCTTCTGAAATCTCCATCACTTCTGTATCTTTCTCATCCCCTTTTAGGAATTCTCTATACATGGCTACCCTTTTCCCATCTCTCATCGTGATGACCAAACTCAAATGGTTTTCATCATTTCCTCTGATAACCAAACCAGCTTCTTCATTGGGAGCTACCGGAGTGAAGTTGACTTTGGTAGAAGCTGCCATATTAAATGCTGTCTGTCTACGGGCAACAAAAGCAGGGGAATCTTTTTCCCTGAAACTGATTTTTGAGCCATTGAGCCTCAAATAGCCAAGGTTTTCCGTTAGTGACCAGTCAGTATCATGAGGGTTTCTTAGGAAATTCCACAATAGACGTAAGTCCGAACTATCAAAATCATCCCTAACAGATTCCTTTTCCCAAATATGTTCAGGAAGGTTAGGCACCGGAAATTCTTCCAGCATCACTCCTCTGTCGCCAGCAATCGGCCAACCATCAGGAGTCCAGGTAATCGGCGCAAGAAATGTTTCCCTCCCCAAGTGGTGGTAATTACCTTCTATCGGTCTGATTCCAAGACATACCAACCACCAGCTGCCATCCTGTAGCTGTACAAAATCAGAATGGCCAATTGCCTGAAATGGGCTTTCAGGATTATCCATATTGGAAATCACCGGGTTATAAGGACTAGGTTCAAAAGGTCCATAGGGTGATGTGCTTCGCTGTATGACCGAGCGGTGCTCATAACCTGTGCCACCTTCCGCAGAGATCAGGTAGTAGTAGTCGTTGATCTTATACATATGTGGCGCTTCAGGCGATGCTCCACCCAAACCTGAAGCAACCAATTGTAAGGGCTCGACGAATTTTTTTGCATTAGGATCAAAAGTGCCAACTGAGAAATCACCCTTGTTATTGGGGCTAATCCAGTACAGGCTGTCATTGGCAAACATCATGGATGGATCTACAAACCAGTTGCCAACCCATACCGGATCAGACCAGTCACCTGCAGGATCAGTAGCGGTCACATAAAACACCCCTTCAGATCCCTTACCTCCATAGTTGGTACATGAAATGTAAAATGTCCCATCATGGTAGCGAATAGCCGGGGCAAAGTTCCCTCCTGAAGAAGATGCACCCATCAATGGGTTATTGCTTTGTCGGGAAAGTGCATGGCCTACCAGCTTCCAGTTGACCAGGTCTTTACTATGATAAATGGGCAATCCTGGAAAGTATTCAAAAGTGGAAGTCACCAAATAGAAATCATCCCCAACCCTGCAAATACTTGGATCGGGATTCATGCCAGTGATAACAGGGTTTTTGAAAGTGGTCTGCCCTATGAGTATGCTTGTCTGTAAAAATAGTATACAGACAAGCCAAGTAATTTTTCTATACAACATAAAATCTTAATTAATTGAAATATGATAGGTCTAATTATCCTGTAATGCTTCCAAAAGTTTGGCGATGGTACGCTGATCTTTTACGGTATAGTTGCTCCGATCCAGAGCTGCACCTGTATCCCACCAAAAAGGGATCATGCCATTTTGAATCGCTAAGGATGTGATATAATAGGTCCAATCATCCACGGATTTATGGTGCAATTCGAGATCCATTGGCACATTTGCACTCTTATGACGTCGGTAGGCACCATATTCCCCCAATAGTACTGGTATTCCTTTGTCTACAAATTGCTTTTTTGACAGTGCGAAAGATTTGGCAGCTTCTGCCTCATCGCCATAAGTGGAGTTACGATCTGGCTCTAAAGTAGAATTATTCCCTTGTCCCCAGTAGTAAGCCATACTGCCCCAGCTGACATCCTCAAACAAAATGCAGAATTGGGAAGGCGTGTAATAATGAACCTCCGCCATCATGCGGCCTTCTATTTCGTCTGTAGGCAAGGTATGCATCAGCTCATAGGTCCTTTCAATATTGGTACCAGGGCCCTGAACAACAAGCACCCTATAGCTGTTTCTTCCACCAGTAGACCGTACCGCATTGACAAAGGTCTGGTGATAGGAAAGTAAGACCTCCATCTCTACAGCATTATGGACTTCTGGTTCATTGGCACTGGCAAACATGAGGTGTTCGTCATAGTCCCGGAAGTGCGTGGCAATCTGCTGCCAATAAGCTTTTTGCTTGGCATTCACCTCATCTTTCTTAGCAGGTGTACAGTTACTTTCCAGCCAGCCACCATCCCAATGGATATTGAGCAGCACATACATGTCGTTATCTATACAATATTGCACCACTTCTTTTACCCTGTCTAACCATTGAGGGTCAATCTTGGCAGTCTCCTCATTAGACAGGTACACATCCCAGGCTACTGGAAGGCGGATGGTATTGAAGCCAGTAGCTTTTACAAAATCAATATATTCTTTGGTGGTTTTGGGATTTCCCCAAAAAGTCTCATCCCCTACTCCATTGATAATGGCTTCTAAGGTATTCCCTAGGTTCCAACCCAATCCCATTTTGGCGGCAAGCTCCACTGCGTTGCTGCTCATCCCCGTTGCATCGGGAGGTAGTGGAGAAGTATTGTATGATGGATATATGGTCGAAATCTGCGATACATTAATCCTCCTAGCCTGCCCATTGGGTGATGTGATATTCAAAATGGCAGTTCGGGTAAGACCTGTAGCATTTGGAGAAACTGTGAGCTCTATTGAGGCACTACCACTGCTTCCTTTTGATTGACTCAATTGTAGCCATGCTTGAGCCTGATGACTAATACTCCAATCATCATTACTTGAAATGGTGATCTCCATGATCCCTCCCTCCTCATCAAAATCCACTTTACTCACAGAAACATCGAGTATAGGATCTTTCATCAGTTCTTCTCCACAAGAGACAAGTAACATTATTCCCAAAAAAACAGCCAGTACACTGGTCAATTTTAATTTCTTCATTCTAGTTTATTTTAGTTATTGAGTTTATTGTTTGCTTTCATGTTTACATTAATCCTACTTTGTCATATTACCGAAAAGAGCCAAAACCTTCCAGGTTTTATGCACTCCAAGCTTCAATTTTCAGGAATCTGCTCTTCTAAACCTGGAAGGTTTACACTTAACAAAATAAGATTAACCATAGATTCTATTTCTGAGTAATGCCCTTCCAATCATCAGTTCTAAAGGGAACAGCTGGAAGACCTTCTGAATTTACCAGGTTACACATAGGGTTGTTAGCCCAAGCATAGCGTACTACCTGGGGATTTTTCACAAGATCAGAATACACCACCACTTCGTTTCCTTCAATCTTTGCCTTAGCCCAATGGAATTGCCTGTCATGTCCTGCGACAGCAAAACCGGTCAATTCATTTCCGTCATTGGCCAAAAGCCCAGTACCGATATGGTCAAAGCTGATGCGGATTTGATTTCCTTCTGTTTTGGAACTTTTGTATACCGGCCCGGATGCGATGCAGTCTTTTTGTTTATATACCAACTTATTGGCAATGAGGGCCAATCTCCTTCCAACTTCCTGTTTGTTTTTTGGGTGAATATCATCCGCCTCCCCGATATCGATGATACAAGCCATTCCTGTATTGGGCTGTGTCAAAGTCATGGTCTGGGCTTCCCTCAGCTCTGCCCAGTCACTTTCCGACGGAAGATCTTGTGTCTTTCTGAAATTTGCCAATTGTACATACAAAAAGGGAAGTTTGCCCTGATTCCAGCGTTTCCTCCAATCCGTGATCAGCATGGGAAAAAGCTTTCTGTAGTGATATGCTTCCGAAGCATTCGCTTCTCCCTGATACCAAATAAAGCCTTTGATCCCATAGGGAATGAGTGGATTGATCATGGCATTGAACAGGAGTGATGGCCTGTAATGATAATCCATTGTCTTGGGAAGTGCAGGTTCAAGGTCTTTATGATACAACCAGCTTCCAGCCAATGATACCTGTGAAGAGCCGTCCGAAATATAGAGATTGTCAGCGGGGGGGTAGATGCCTCCACCGTTCCATATCGCTGCCAACCGGATAGACACGACATTCTCGCCCCTTTTTACGAGATGGGCAGGAATGGTGTAATGATGGGTTGGATTAGAGTTCCAAACAGCTTTACAAATTTCCTCTCCGTTGAAATACAAGGAATAATTCATCTCTGGATACCCAACATTCACTATCAGATCTTTGCCCTCAAAGCTTTCCGGTAACGACACCTTTTTACGCAACCAGACCAGTCCTTCGTAAGACCCAATACCAAAATCCTTAATCATCCTTGGCATCTCAATACCAGCCCAGTCGGAATCATCATAATCTGGTGCAGAAACGATCTTGTCTGTCTTATTCTGTGGGTTCAATACGATATCCCAAAAGCGCAATACGTTCAGGCTGTCTTGAATAAAGTCTTCGGGATCCCTGAGTGTGCTGTTGGCTAATACGGCTTGTCTGGAAATGGGTGAGGAAAGCAACATTTCCCGGCTTGTCCAGGATTCAACGGGTGTTCCTCCCCAGGTACTCTGGATGATACCTACCGGTACGTTTTGATCCTGCTGTATCTTTCGTGCAAAAAAATAAGCAACTGCAGAAAACTCTTTTACATAGGTACTGTCACATAGCTGCCATTCACCTGAAGAAATATCCTCCTGCGGTATCAATTTCTTATTATGTGCTACTGAAAGGAAGCGAATATTGGAAAAATCAGCATTTACTATTTCGTTTTCTGCGTCCGCAGACTGCTGTACCTGCCATTCCATATTGGACTGCCCGGATGCCAGCCAAACATCGCCAATGAGGACTCCGTGTAACGTAACACTTTCTTCTGATTTTCCTTTTTCATAAACTTTGAGTATATAGGGACCACCTGCTTCAAATTTTGGAAACCGAACCATCCATTTCCCCTCTTTATTGGCCTTTGTTGTCACACGTATTCCTCCCAGTTCCGCTATTATATTGGATCCTGGATCTGAACTTCCCCAAACGGGAATTTTAATATCCCTTTGTAAAACCATATTGTCACCAAATACCTTGGGCATGGTGATCTGGGCATAACATAGCCCTTGGCAAAAGAGGAGCAATATGAAAAGCCCTCCTGCTATTCTTGTATTCGCACTCAACATTGTTTTTTAGGTTATTTTGGCTGTGGCATTATACGTGCCATTGAATATTGCTAAGGTATTGATAATCTTGCCTGGACAGGGTATGTCATGTGTCTAATAAGGGGTTTTGATGTTTTATTGGAAGATTTGAGACGTCAGATGACTTGTCCGACGTGGCGGAGGAGACATAACAATAAAAAGCAAGAGTCAAGAAGCGAAATGCAAGACATATATGTCAAGAGCGATATAAGCTTAGCGATATAGATAGATATCCACCTGAGGCGGACAAGTATGCCTCTTCCTGACAGAAGACAAGTTCGGCGATATATTTAGGGTCGAGTTCAAATGACGATTGTGATTACAAAAAGTGTCAACTATTTTCAGGACGTGACAAGGATACAAGAACCAAGTGTCTAGACAAAAGTGTGCTTTCAACGACTAGGTCACCTCGACGGCAGGAGAGGTCTCTTTACTTGGACGAAGAGGCTTTTAAGAATATTGAAAAGAAAAACAATAAGAAAAATGTCAAGTATTTTCAGGACTTGAGGCACTATCCCGATAAGTGCGATAAATTCAACCCCCTCAGGGGTTGAATTTTGAATTTGGCTACTAGTGTCATTGCGGATATACATAAATTATTTTAAGAATTTCCAATAATCAAAATACAGGAGGTCGGTATCGGCTTCTCCCTTAAAAACAAAATACAAATCGTGAATTCCTGAAACTTTTTTTACATCAATTGTCTGCAATGCCCATTGGTCATTGTCTTCCGTCATTGGTACATTTACGGTTCCTATTAACTCACCGTCTTTAGTGTCCAATCGTATTTCCATTGAAATATTTCCGTTGTGCGTTGTGCCAATTCTTGCCGTGAATTTCGAAGCGCCTTTTTTACGGAAATCCACCTCTTTAACTTTGATAAAAGCGTCATTGTATTTTGCCGTAATAAAATTACCAACCACATTATCGTTCATTGACTTCACTCCTTCAGACCAAGCAATGGTTTCAGCTTCAGTCTTGACATAAGGATTTAATGGACTTAAACTCTTTTTAATCCCTTCTGTCATATTCATTTGCACAATCGAACCATCTTTATTAAACTTGGCTTCTTCTACACAAACTGAACGAGTAAAACCACCACCTCCGGGCAATGCACTATTGTGATAGAAAAAATAGCTCTTTCCCTTAAAATCAATTATACCGGGATGATTCGTAAAAGAACCTCCTTGTGTAGGCATCACGACACCTTGATATTTCCAAGGGCCTGTTATACTTTTACTGGTTGAATAACCAATATGCTCCGGTATGGGCCCTGCACCAAAAAACAAATAATACAGACTATTGCGTTTATACAACCAGGGTCCTTCCTCATAAGTGGTAGGTCTTATGTCATTTTTTTCTCCTTCGCGTTTACCAAAAGATTCTATTGTATTGGGTATTTGTTGAACTTCACCCGAATAGGATATCATATCCTCATTCAGTTTTACATAAAACAAGCCGGGATTTCCCCAATACAAATACGCCTGACCATCCTCATCTATAAATAGCGTAGGATCGATATCGTTCCAAGGATGATAATTGATAAGCTTCTCGCCAATAGGGTCTTTGAATGGGCCATAAGGACTATCTGAAACCAAAACTCCTATCCCTCCGCCATGCAAGGGACAGTATAAATAAAATTTACCATTTCGTTCAATACACTGAACTGCCCAAGCACCATTATCCTGATTAGCCCAACTAAAATCTTTAAGAGATGCAACTATTCCATGATCTGTCCAATTGACCATGTCTGTTGATGTATAAAGCAACCAATTGAGCATTTTAAAACCCTTGCCATCGGCATTGGCATCATCTTCATCATGTGATGTGTAAAGAAATACGGTACCATTATGTACCATTGGTGCCGGATCAGCCGTATAATTGGTTTGCACAATAGGATTTTGGGCTTTTCCAATGGAATAATTTAAGATAGCTATAAGTGTCGCTATAAGTTTATAGGTATGTTTCATCTGTTTAATTTTTTTTAGTTTCTGAATGTATTTCCCGATCTCTCGGGAAATACATTCAGGCCTGCGGGCCGTACTGCCCTTCTGCAGGCAGGAACTCCCATGAACTTATTTTAATCATTCCTTATGTGAAATTTTTGATTAAAAAAATTCATGCTCGTTTCATTTTAGTTATTAATATTTATGACTATCCGCTTTCTTGCACGTAGCCAAACAATAGATTATTGGATGAAATATTTTAGGTTCTGTTGACTATGCGCTGTTGTCTGTTGACTAGTATCCGCAACCTATAAAGCCTCTTCTTACCCAACATGCAACATTGCGGATACCCATATTAATATTTAATTCTAAACCAATCAAAGTCAGCATAACCGCCTATTTCTTTTGTCGCATAATTAAACAAGCCAAAACGATACCCCATAAAATGTGGGATGTCATAGGTCATTTTCAATGTGTTTCCAATAGGATTCCAAACTTTTCCATCAAGACTGTAAAAGAAACTAGCTTCATCCTTCCCATTAAGGGCGTAAAGGTTCTTAGCTTCATCGTTCATGCCTGTAAAATCGCAATCGATCCTGAAGTAAATCTGGTCTTGATCCAATGAGATTCGCTTTACTTCGACAGGCTCATCATTATCGGTAGTGATCATTACTATAGACTTTTGACCATTTTCGACCTTTACCCCAACCTGTCCGTATCTTTTTTGAAAGGCACATAATCCTGCGAAATCACCATCCTTCATTTTGGAAACATCCAAGGCAACAGAAGCTGAGCTGGTTGGACCAATAGTGCGTTGTGTCAACGTGTTTCTGGCCTGAAGAAAATCAGTGTCGATCCTTCCTGTTTTGAGGCGCAAAAACCCTTTTCTTTCAGTTACAGACCACAGCGCATTATCGGGGTTATGGTTCCATTGCCATACTAAAGGAAGTGCTCGCTGTCCTTTTTTTCTCTTGAATTCATCAGAACCAACCAAATTCGGGATCAAACCTTTGCCGGCTGGCAGGTCTAATGTTTCCGGGGCTTTGCCGTTTTCCCCCAATACAGGCCAACCGTCTTCCCACTTGACAGGTACGAGATAAGGAACGCGCCCAACAGCAGCATAATCGCGGAAAAGATAGGAGAACCAACGTCCATCGGGAGTGTCTATCAATCCCCCTTGGGCAATCCCCCTATCCTGTAAGGCTACCTTCCCTTCCCAGGGACCGTTGATATTATCTGCCCTATGTATGATTACTGTTCGCGTTTCACCGCGTGGTGCGCAAATATTAAACAGATAATATTTCCCATCTACTTTAAACAACTGAGATCCTTCAGCTCCAAGGCTCATTGTTTCGCCTGCTGGTGCACTGGCGTTTTCGATGAAGACTTTCTCAGGAACGTCTTGTTTAACTCCCGTCAGATCATCATTTAACTCAACGATTTTGAGTGTATGTGCATCATGGATCAAATAGGCTTTGCCGTCATCATCAAAAAACAGGAAAGAGTCATGGTATGCCGGTTTAAAAGAAATTCTTTCCCAATTGCCTTTTTCTATATCTTTCGTTTTAAAGATATAGGTTTCTCCTGTGGTTTGGGCAAAAGTGGTGACATAATACATTCCCTTATGGAAGCACAGACTGCTGGCCCATGAACCCTTGCCGTATGTGCTTTTCCCTTCTGTCAGGTTTAGCTCCGGTATATCTGCCAGAGTATCATAGGCATAGTTGATTATCTCCCAATTGACAAGATCCGTAGATTTCATAATGGGTACCCCCGGGTTCATGTGCATTGTGGTACTGCTCATATAGTAATTTTTACCAACCCTGATCATAGACATATCAGGCACATCGGCAAAAATCAATGGGTTTTGGGCTTGCGCCAAAGCAACAGCCTGGACAAGCAAAATAAAGAAGACAAAAATGAGACTAATTTGTTTTTTCATGGGATAGTACAAATACATTCTAAATTTTATTTTAAATATTATTTTACCTTTTTGTTTCAAATTCTGAATCATCTGAACTCAAAAAAGCTTTATTCTCTTTTCTTCCTTGTTGTTATCATCAACAAGAAAGCATAGGAATAAACAAGTACTATTGGTTACAAGACCAACAGCAGATTAATTGATGAATTTCCATTCGTCAAACAGAAGGTCCTCTCCATTAAATACAAAATAGATATTCCCTACTCCTTTATCTATTGTCCGTTCTATTTTCTCCGAGAGCGTAGCCCATTCCTTCCCATCACATATAAGGGAAACAAGTGGAGCACCTTTAAGATTATTCACATAAACATCAATTTTACCTTTTCCCTTCACCCTGGCTTCGAATTTGGCAGGGATCTGTTTGCTAAAATCGGCTCCTCGCACCATAAGACATTGTTTATCCGCTTTTCCTTTGGCAACCATGTTGCCAGGTTTGCCAACAGCTTCGAACTGGACTTGCCCCGAAGTACCTGCAGTGGTTTCTGCCTGCTGAAGATCGAACGGATTTAATGGGTTAAGTTGTGACGGACCTTCAAAAGTTGCTTTGCCCATGAGAATATTCACATGCTCTTCATCCACTTGCATTTCTTCGATACCCACATTTCGAAAACCACCTTTAGTGTCGAAATAATCCTGCAAATACATGGCATGGTAAGCAATATAATATTTCTCTTTAAACTTGAACAGATGCGTATGATTGTTTGTCCAAGGTCCCACGTTATCTTCTCCAGTATTCTTGAAGTAATTATCACGATACTCCCAACTATCCGGATCTAACGGTGTTTTGCTTGTCATATAAGACATATTGCATTTGGTTGGGATATCAATATGGCCATAAGGCCATTCGGTGCGGTCAGTCCAATTCGTGTTATAGGTATAAACATAGGTTCCATTGATAAAATTAAGTTCGCTGGCTTCAAAAAAATAAGGGGCTGGTATCTTGGCTACATCGCTGGCCAAACTGATCATATCTGCCCCCAATTTGACGATTCTGGCATTATCTGGCATATAGTCCGTTTTGGGCGTTCCGCCTCCAAAAGTCAGCCATCCGGCACCTTGGTCGTCAATAAGAACACCAGGATCGAATGGAGCTTCAACATCCACACCGGGGACAGAACGGTCGACTATGTTCTTTCCTAATGGGTCACTCCACGGACCAACTGGAGAGGTAGAAGTAAGCACAGCAGTGCCAATACCGCTATTGGAGTAATACAAATAGAAGTGTGTCTTACCATCTGCTTCCAGTCTGGATGTAATGGAAGGTGCCCATGAATTCTGGGTCCATGGAGCCAGATCGGCCGTATTTATGAGGCCATGATAAGTCCAGTTGACCATATCATCGGAAGACATCATGACCAGTGTACGGATATGCCCGTATCCATTTTTCCCATCCTTTCCTACATGCTCATACTGTTGGTGATCATTCGTGGCATACACATAGATTCTCCCTTCGTATTCCACAGCTGTTGGGTCGGCCGTAAATATAAAATCCAGTAAAGGGCTCGCATTATCGGAGGTAAGTTTCGGCGAAACATTTGCGAATTTTTCTTCCAGATTTTCATTAACAACTTCCGATTTATCCAAAGTAGACTGAGGTTCTACATCTTTTTTACATCCCAAAAAGGAGATGGCAAAGGCTGTAATAAACAATACTTTTTTCCTAAACATTCTTTTTTTTATTTTACCCAAAAAACGAATATCCGTTAAGGGTTAATTTCTTTTGACTAATTATTCTTTAAGCTACTGTAGCAAAGGAGTTAGCCCTTCCCCAGACTGGTGAAAACTTGATCAATCTCAGGGAAGGAAAATAACCTTATGCTATAATGGACTCTAAATTATTGATTATATCCTTCAAGAATGGCATCATACATACGCTGGTCCTTTACCACATTATTAGATCTGTCCAACATAAAACCTATCTCCCACCAGAATGGTATAATACCATTTGCTTTAGCCTGTTTAGTCACATATTTTGCCCAGTACTCCACAGACTGATTATGCTTTGCCAGATCCATAGGAAGAAAATTGGCGTTGGTAGCGGCAGTCCTCCTCCATGATGCATATTCACCCAATATTACAGGGATACCTTTATCAACAAAATTCTCTTTTACCCCTTTGAATTCAGCATCGATCAGACTCTCTTCTTGACCAGCGGGGGCGTTGCGGTTTGGCTCAATAGTAGAATGATTTCCAGATCCCCAGTAGTAAACCGCGGTTCCCCAAGTTGCATCTCCATTATTCAATAACGTAAATGTAGCAGGCGTGTAGTCATGCACCTCAACCATCAACTTATTGGGAATCTCGTCTTTTGGAAGTTCTGTCATCATAGTAGCAGTTTTAATAGGGTCAGTGCTAGGTCCCTGAACAACCAGTACACGGTAACTGTTCCTTCCACCCGTGGAGCGAACCGCCTTGATGAATGTTTCGTTAAAACCATTAAGTATGGCCATCTGCTCAGGAGTATCAACCAAAGGTTCATTCATACCTGCAAAAATAAGGTGTTCGTCAAAGTCACGCATTTCTGTAGCAATCTGCTGCCATAATGCCTTTAGCTTCTGATTAATCACCTCTTGGTTTGCCGCATTGACATTGTACTCAAGCCAGCCATTATCACCGTGGGTATTCAGTACTACATACACATCATTGGCCACACACCATCCAACTACTTCTTTCACTCTGGCAAGCCATGCTGGGTCAATTTTCATTCTATCTGGATCGCTTAAATGAGTCCAAACCCAGTTAGTAGGAAGCCGTACAGCATTGAACCCTATTTGTTTTACAAATTTCACATAGGATTCGGTAAGTTTACTACTCTGCCACTCACCTTCGACTGGGGATTCCATGGTATTCCCAAAATTTATTCCCTTTTCCATTTTCGCTGCCAGTTGCACTGCGGTGCTGCCCATTCCCGTTGCATCGGGAGGCAGTGGGGAAGTATTGTAGGATGGATATAGTGTGGAAATCTGTGAGATTGTTATCCTTCGGGCCTGTCCGTTTGGCGAGGTGATATTTAATATAGTCGACCTAGTCAGACCAGTGGCATTGGGAGTAGCTGTTATCTGAATAGAAGTACTGCCGCCACTTCCAGCTGTCTGGCTCAATTGTAACCATAATGTGGCCTGATTGCTGATGCTCCAATCACTGTTACCTGATATGGTGAACTCTTTGTCCCCCCCTTCTTCATCAAAATCCATCTTATTCACGGAAACGTCAAGTACAGGGTCTATCACACCCTCTTCTCCACAAGAGAAAAGTGCCATTATTCCCAGAAAAAAAGTTAGTATCCTAATCAATTTCATCTTTTTCATTCTAGTTTGTTTTAGTTATTGAGTTTATTGTTTGCTTTCATGTTTACATTAATCCTACTTTGTTCGTTTGATGCTCAAGGATTGAAACCTGTCAGGTTTTATGTTGATCTCACATTGTACAAGGTAGAAGTAGTGTCTATTTCTGAGTATTGCCCTTCCAATCATCAGTTCTAAACGGTACAGCTGGGAGGCCTTCTGAATTTACCAGATTACATATTAGGATTGTCGACCCAGGCATAGCGTATCGCTTCTGAGTTGACCACTTTATCAGAATAAGCCACCACTTCATTTCCTTCAATCTTAGCCTTAGCCCATTGGGATTGCCTATCATGTCCTGCGACAGCAAAACCGATCAATTCATTTCCATCTTTATTGGCATTTGTGGTCACACGTATTCCTCCCAGTTCCGCTATTATATTGGATCCTGGATCTGAACTTCCCCAAACGGGAATTTTAATATCCCTTTGTAACACCATATTGTCACCAAATACCTTGGGCATGGTGATCTGGGCATAACATAGCCCTTGGCAAAAAAGGAGCAATAGGAAAAGCCCACCTACTATTCTTGTATTAGCACTCAACATTGTTTTTTAGGTTACTTTGGCTGTGGCATTGTATGTGCCATTGAATATTGCTAAGGTATTGATAATCTTGCCTGGACAGGGGATGTCATGTGTCTAATAGGGGGGGATGATGTTTTATCTGCCTCTTTTGGGAGATTTGAGACGTGAGATGATTTGTCCACCGTGGCGGATGAGACATAGGATGAAAATGATACAAGAAGCAAAATATAAGACTCAAGACAGAGATCTGATACAAAAGAGAAGTGAGATACGTGTCCGTCTTAGATAGATTAAATAGTTTAGAATGGGAAGAGACTAAACAACTATCGGCTAAAGACCGATGATAGGTTTGGTTTCGCCTAAAGGAGACTAAAGTGAATCCGAGACTTAGTGATCTTTGTGAAAAACTTGGTGATCTTTGTGGCTATAATTTTTACCACAAAGGTCACCATGTAAAAATATTGGCTTTTTTAGGGTCTGAAACAGGTAATGTATTCTACTTCATAATTAGGAGTGATGGTATGCCCGAAAGTCAACACACCACCACTCACTCATTCATTGATTATTACCTGAAACAGGTATTTGATTATTTACAATATGTATATACGCTACTTTGCAACAAGCCAAACAAAGTTTCTCCAACAACGGATTTTCATTACTTTTGACTGTCGTCCGTTGGCACTCGTGCGCTCCACCACGGCGGACAGGCGTGGCGTAGTTGACGATTATCCCCAACATGATGGTTTGCTTACTTCATTACTGGCAAAGTAGCGGATAATCATATTTTACAATTAGTGTATTCTTAAATAGAAAAACCTTCCAGTTTTTTTGTCTGATTTCAGCAATCAGCCGATTATCTACAAACCTGGAAGATTCTGTTTAGTAAATGACTAATTTCTTGGTTACATTAGATTGGCCTGATCGTATATTGACTAGATAAACCCCTGCGCTTAGTGATTGATCAAATTCCAAAATTTCATAGCCTTCTGTGGTATTTTGGTAAAGCAATCTGCCCTGACTCCCATATATACTGATGATTGCAGTTTGTAAAGGTGCCGGTAATGCCAATGAAAACCTTCCTGCTTGGGCAGGATTTGGGTAAATGACTACTTCATTTGCAGTAATTCCAGGCTCTTTTGATAGCTTCGAATCAAATATACTTAGCTCTCCAAATTCATTTGAACCAAGGGTTCTTGCCGAAGAACTGCCGGAAGTGGCATAGCTGATATAGCCGTTACAGTTCAACCATTCGCTAAACGAGCCACCACAGGTATTTTGCCACACCCCCGTATTGACCTCCTGATTTTCCGACTGATAGGTAGTCCCGTTGATGATAACATAATCTACCTGTACATTTCTGGGCCCATTGTCATTGGTATAATGCACTTCCACTGTCCCACTACCGGACGCTGTGTAATCGGTGTATGAGGTAGAAAGTGTCCAGGTAGCCACGGTGTTGCCGTTTACCCTCAGATCTATGGACTCATCCCCTTGTACTCCCCTGGCCCTTACTGTAATCGCACCGGGATCAAAAGGTGAGAGGTAGCTTCCACCGATTACGTCTTGGGAAATCCCGGGGCCTTGCCAGGCCACTGCAACATTGTCACCTCCCCCACTTTCCTTATGAATTACCTCGACATAGTACTTCTGTCCTGCTGTAAGGTTAATGGTGGCAGACTGCTGGGAACTGTACTTATTCCATTCTCTGGGATTAGTCCATCCATCTACGAAGGCTATTCGGGAGCTATTTTCCGGATTATCGTTGGTGCTCAGATATAAATCTACATTGTCATCTCCTGCCACCCAGAACGTATAGTTGCCACTGGTAGTAGGGTGAATATATCCCCTTATTCTGGTACCATAATTATCACCCCAATTTGTGGGACCTTCCAGGCTTGAGATCTGCTCGCTGCCTGTAGGGTTATTGGGATAATTGACATTGGAGGTTAAGCTACTGATACAGGATCCACTTATGCCTGTCCAATACTCTCTCAGTATAGAACCGGAGCCTCCTGCTACCGTGACATCAAAAATCTGTTCACTTTGGCACCCTACGCTGTTGGTGTAGGTAGCTTTATAGCTCCCTGTCTGATGGGACTGGATGTTGGAAATAGTGACCTCACGGGCAAAAGCACTAAAGCCATTAGGGCCACTCCAACTCCATGACCCTCCCTGGGCGGGTTGTGGACCAAACTGCATACTGTCACCTACCGTTACGGAAGCATTGGCTGATCGCTGCCAAGCTGCTCCATTAACCCGAAGGTACGGGGTAATCGCAGTAGGTGTACAGTCATCAGGCTCTCCATATGCGATACCCCGACCTGCCGTACTCATATATACCCTTCCGAAAACATTCATATCTCCCTGTACGAAATAAGCATTTCCGGGACCTCCATATTGTTGCGCATCATTATTGATTCTGGACCAGGATGCTCCCTGATCTGTCGAACGATAAACACCTCTAACATTATTGATAGTACCCCAAATGTAGATGGTAGGATAATCTGCTCCTGGAGCAGCCACTCCAAAACCAACGGATCCGCAATTGCTGATGCCGCTTATGGTCGAAAATGATTGCCCTGAGTTAGTTGAACGTGCCAGACCTCCATCGTTCAAAGCTATCCAGACGTGGCCCTCCATTCCGGGAGCCAATCTGATCGTTTTTGAGCCCTTGTCCGCGACTGTACCGGCTTGAGAAAATGAAGTCCCGCCGTTGGAACTCACCATTACCGCTCCATTTGAAGGGTTGTAAGCATAAAATTTATTGGAATTAACCGGATCAGCTACAGGCCGTGCATCACCTATACTTAAACCACTTACCGTGGACCAGGATGATCCATCATTCGTTGAGCGATAAGTGACCAAAGACCCTTGTGGGGAATGCAAAAGTATATTTCCATTAGCCGATAATGCTACCCGCCCGTACTCGCCATTCATGTTGGATTGGGTCCAGGATAACCCCATATCATTGGAGTAATACATGGAATTTCCTACCCGGACAACTTTGCTTGTATTTTGGGCTGCTACTGCCAGCCCTCTGGTGGTTCCCATATTAGGACTATGAATTGGTGCGTATTCTTTAATGTCTGTGTGTCTGAACCCATCATAGTCACCAATAATAGAAATCAAAGGGCCATTGGGGATACTTTCCACACTATAAGGCACGGTTTCTTCGATTCCCCGGACATTAAACCTCCATGTATCACTGGTATTGATGTTATCATTCACAAAAACACCATTACCTGAAGTAACCCAAACTTTTTGCGTATTGAAGGGGTCGAATTCTATGGAACCTGCCCAATGGATGGCTTTTCCATAAATCCAGGTGATGCCATCAGTATCCAGGGTAAATCCCCGGTCTACCACATCCACCCAGCTTGAACCACCGTTTGTGCTCAGGTATATCCTGTCGCCCCATACGGTATTTCCGGTATTCACATTGGTGTATTGACCCCAAAAAGTGTTGGTGGTAGACGCCACAATCCTGTTAGGGTTATTTGGATCAACGCTTATTCCCCCGAATGCCCTGTTGGAACCGGGAGGGGTAATGTTAGTCCATACGCCTGAGGAAATGTTGTATCTCCAGATCTGGCCATTATCCATGGAGCCAGAGTTTTCATTTCCATGTGGCCCGGCTCCATTTGCATAGGTGATATAAAGGTTATCATTGCTGGCGAGAACGGCACGATGAGGCATAAAATTAGTGGGTGCTCCAGACACAGCTGTAAATGATTGCCCTCCATCATCGCTTCTATAAAAATTTGCTCCCTCACTTCCAGAACGCGAAACTCCTACAAACATTCTCTGTGTACTTCCTCCAGAATTGCTGGATGGATCCAATAGCACAAAACTTATCCCGTTCTCAAAACGGATCTCTTTCTCACCTGTAGAGGTTACATCTAAGGAAGATACCTTGCTCCAGTTTGCTCCGGCATTGGTGCTCCTGAATAGCCCGGCCTGTCTACTTCCACAATACAGTATATTACTGTTGTGGGGATCTACGGCCAGCTTCTCACCAGTTTGCCTTCCAAAACCATTCCCATGGGCTTTGAACTGATTTGTGACTTCAGTAATGGTAAACGAATTTCCGTAATCATCTGAGCGCAAGATTGCAGTTCTTCCGTTGCTGAAATAATCAATACCCACAAGCATATATAATCTACTGGGGTTATTGGGATCCAGTGCCAGGGATTCAACACCCAAATATCCTACGTCATCTTCCGATGTCCAGTCGTTCAGAGCTACCCAAGTTCCGGTAGAGGCATCCCATCTGTAGGCACCGCCCACATCAGTCCGTGCATATACCAGATTTTGCTCTGTTTTGCTTGGGATTATGGCGGAAACAAATCCACCACCGCCAATAGCTAAACTATTCCAATTATAATTTTCTGTGTTTTGGGCATTCAACTGATAGCCTTGAGACAAAATAATCACTACAAATAAAGAGAAAACGGCAATTAACTTCTTGCTGGATTGAGTAAATACGAAAATGGCCATCAAAAGCCCATAGCCATAAGCCCCAAACAGCTTCTGTTTGGGGGTAACAAATAGATTTGAATTCATTGTGTTTTGGGTTAATTGTTAATCAATCTATACAAGCAATATGTAGGGTAAAATAAAAAAGGGGTGGATTGAACTTGCATCCAACCACCCCTTAATCTATATTCAACTTGCTTGCAATGGGAATCGACTATTTATTCAAAATTTGCCCTTCCGATCAGGACAGCTAGATCAATTGATCTCTTCCATTATCAGGGTCTGCTTAAGATTATGCACGATACCATTGATTAGATCAGTCAAGATATGCATATCCATGTTGTTTTGTGTTTTCAGCAGACCCTGTATTATGAACCCTAAAGTATTAATCCTCTTCTTCTTCTGGCTCAATGACTTTCACTACCCTCAAATTATCTATGGCAATGTTCATGGCAGCTGTCGCTTCACTGGAATCATTGATTATGAAAATACTGAGGCTACCGTTACCTGAATCTCCAAGCAAATCTTTCAAACTGGCAATCGACAGGCCTGTCCCGTCTTTACCACCTTGCGGTTTATTGCGAAACTCTGAGAAAGGGATAGTTACAGTGATCCAGTTACCTTCTGTGGTAAATGGTGAAGTCCTGCTACTACTAATCCTCCAAGGCTCATATCGAGCCACATAGCCCCAATTGAAATCCTTTAAAACCAATAGTGTAGCCCCATTCCATTCCCCAGGGACATTGATCTCAAACTTGAATACATATTCACTTACTGCATCGGATAGACTAGCCTGTGGAATCCATTGGACAGGATTAGTGTTCATACTTCTACCACCTTCCCACCAACTAGAATTCCCTGCATTCAGCCCATTGTTTTGCAGGACGGCAAAATTCCCCCTACTGCTCGGATAGAGCGGATTATTATTGACTATGTTTGCTCCCCAGCCAAATGTATTTACATCATCAAAGTTACAAAGTGTACCTGTGGGATCATTGACATTAAACGGGGTCGAATATCCACCGGTATTGTTTTCGACCACTACAGGTCCGCTTCCGGTAATCTCTGGCATTTTAAAACTCACAAAAGTCCCGTCAGGGGAAGATTTGTATTCTGTAATCTCAGTTCCAGCAAACGAAAACTTATTTAGCATGAATAAATTAGAGCCAAAAACAACGACAGAGTCACCAGCGTTGGCATTTTCATTTGAAATCCGTGTAATAGCCGGAGCCGGAGCAGAAATTTCGAAGGAATACGTTGTTAAACCTTTATTGGTAATGTACCGAACTGTATTCAGCAATTCTGTGGGTACCAAAGGGAAAGGTATGACACCCGGAACCTGTACAACCGCATAATTATCTGAAAACAGACCATTGTTGACAACAGCTGATACTCCATTAAATAGAATGTCTGTTGCTCCAGTTAGATTGCGACCAGTCAAAACTACCCACTGGCCTGGTTGAAGGCTTTGTATAAGTGTATCGTTTGGAGCAGGAGCATAATTCCGAATCTCAGTAATTACCGGATGGAATAAACCATCCTCTTTCTCAACACAGGCCGAAAACAGTATCAGAATTACTGCCGCACAAGCTAACATCAACCGGTTTATATGTATATAAATTATCTTTTTCATTGGTTATTCCTTTATTGTTTTTAGAATGGATAAGGTACCGGAGGCTCCAACAATTTAGGATTGGCAGTCACTTCGATCGATGGCAGTGGGAAAGTAAAGGTGTTCGCATTCGCCGGGGTTATGTCCCCAAAAGGGTCATTCGGAGTCACAACACCATCTTCATCATATTCAAAGGCTACTCTTTGTTGGTTATTGAGAATACCGATTGCTTTTGGAGAGTTGTAATAAGAAAGCCTTACCAGATCATTCCAGAAATGACTCTCGCCAGCCAGCTCAATTCTCCTTTCATTCATCAACATATCCACATCAATCGAGCTGACGGGATCAAGTCCTGCCCTAAGACGTACTTCATTGAAGTAAAGCAGCGCATCGGCATCAGATGTGACTGCATTGTTGCCCAAGATGGCTTCTGCATATATCAGATACACATCTGCCAGCCTCAATAAAGAATTGTGCTGCGGAGAAGAATTCATTGTCATTGTAGGTGCTTTGTTGTCCACACTGGTACCCACGATATGCTTTTTCAAACCAGTATGCTCTTTGAAAGTATAACCACCGCCCGCTGCATTTAGCTCAGGATAATAATCCCCCCTCAGCATAAAAGTAGCCTTGCGCCTGATGCTATCCTCTGGAGTGTACAATTCGAACATATTCAACGTAGGTCGGATACCAAACCAACCAGGTTGCCCATTGGCTGATATTTCTGCGCCTCCCGGAGAATATATCTGAAGCATGTTGCCTTCCATCCAACCAAGACCCGGTGACCATTGCAGTGCAAACAATGATTCCCTGTTATCATTAAACTCTGTTCTAAACAGATTTTCATAGTTGTCCAACAATGTCAGTCCGCTATTGCTACAAACATTGCCAGCATAGAACTTTGCCATGTCAAGTAGCTCTTGGTCACGTTGTCCAAGTCCTCCCGAATTTAAACCAGCCCAAGTCAGATATGCTTTAGCCAACATCCCTTGTGCGGACCAGGAAGTAAGCCTTCCTTTGGCATCTGAAAGGGGAAGGTTTTCGACCGCATAAGTCAAGTCATTCACCACAAACTGATATACATCGTTAACCTGATGTCGGGGAACCAGAGGAGATGTCACCAACTTGGTGTTATCTTCTATAATCGGAACAGATCCCCACAACAAAGCCAGGTTATAGTAAGCAAATCCTCTGATAAACTTTGCTTCTGCAATGGCCGCATTCTTGTCTTCTTCAGGTATAGAGGCAGGAGCCCTATCTGTAATGGCATTGATGGTTGTATTGCAGTGGGCAATGATCCTGTACATAGCCTTCCAGTTTGCAACCATAATCCCATTCAATCCGGTGACGGAGAATGTATTTAGCTGAACAGCATCACCCCAATACCCTACGGCCATATTACCACTAAGCACCTCACCTACTGGCAAATAACATGAATAGTTCCATTCAGCCCAAGGCCCTCCACCGTATAATGCGGCAGTAGCCAATCTCAGGTCACTGGTAGTCTGATAGAAGTTTTCAGTGCTTATCTCTGACAATGGAGGTCGATCCAAAAAGTCCTCACCACAGGATATTAAGAGTCCTGCAATTACGAGATAAGAATAGATTATTATATTTTTTAATTTCATGGTTCAGCATTTTATTTGTTCAAGGTAACATTGGCACCTACTGTAAACACTCGGGATTGGGGGTAAAAACCGTTATCCACACCTGCATTCATGGGATCCCAAGATCCGATTTCAGGATCCAAGCCCTTATATTTAGTTATAAGAAATGCGTTGTTGACATTTACATAGACCCTAAGCGCATTTACCCTTGCTTTTTGAGTGAGTCTTTCCGGCAGGTTATATCCCAGAGAAATAGCCCTGCATCTGATAAAGGATCCATCTTCGACAAATTTGTCAGAAGTCCTATTATTATCGTTCGTATTGTCATTTCTGATACCCACAATTCTGGTACTAGGATTTGAGACATAAACATTGTTGATGTCGGTAGCTGATCCTTCAGGATCTATCAGGTCAAGTTTGGCATAGTTGTTCAATGATCTCAGGTAGCCGAAACTGGTTCCCGGATACTCACCGTTGATACGCAACTGGTTGAAAACCTTATTCCCATAATTCGCATTGAAGAACACATTCAAGTCAAAGCTCTTGTAAGAAAAGGAATTGTTGAGTCCCAATTGAAATTTTGGGATAGGCGAGCCCAAAAAGGTTTGGTCTCTTTCATCGATGATCCCATCACCATTGAAGTCCCTAAAAATCAAATCACCATACCAAATACTTCCTCCAGCAGCACCTATAGGAAGTGGCTCACCGTTTCGCACAGGGATAGCGTTTGTCTCAAAATCACTTGCCGTGGCAAAAACCCCATCAACGACATAACCATAAAATTCACCTATAGATCTTCCTACTTGGGTTCTGCTGAACTGACCAGTCAACGCAGCATCATCAGTAATAAGCTTTACCACTTTGTTGATGTTGCGTGACACCGTCAAGTCAGTCGACCAGATGAAATTTTTGGTTCTTATATTTCTTGAACTAATTCTAAAGTCAATCCCTCTGTTGTTGACTTCACCGATGTTTACCCAAGGGGCTTGTATAGAACCTGGAGAATACCCTACCCCTGTACCGGAGTACATCGGTAATGGAACTTGCATCAATAGACCGTCAACGTTTCTGTCATAGACATCTATTGAGAAGTTGATACGCCAGTTGAAAAATGTTCCGTCAAGACCGATATTGCTATACTTTGTCCTTTCCCATTCCAGGAAGGGATTGCCCATGTTACGGACGATTTGGGATACTCCGGATAAACCGGTGGTAACAGTGGCCAAGCCAGAAGTATAGCGGTAATCAGGAATGTTCTGGTTGTTTGTCAGGCCATATCCTACTCTTAGCTTCAACTCATTCATATTCCTATAATCCTTCAGGAAGTTCTCATTATGGATTTTCCAGGCAATGGCTCCAGAATAGGTAGTTACCCATCTATTTCCTGCAACAAACTTTGAAGATCCATCTGCCCGCACATTAGCTGTCAAGAGATATTTATCATCCATACCAAGATTTACCCTGCCAAAAAATGATTCTTGGGAATTATGGGTTTTCATTCCGGAATTCATGGCCGTGAGTGGGTCACCGGCACTGATGGTCTGTACATTATTTGAAGGGAAGTTGGTACGGCTTGCGAATACGTTCTCTGATTTGCTCAGCTGTGCTTCGTGGCCTGTCATAACATTCAAATTGTATCTATCACCCAACATCCTGTTGTAGGTGAAGTAATTCCGTACAGTGGAGTAGAAGTTTTGCGAAAACCTGTAGGTAGCTTCGTTGATCGTTCTTACCACAAGTCCCATTTCGTAAGTAGGGAAAAACTGTTCTTGTGTGGCCATAGAAAAACTGCCTGTCAACTCACTTCTAAACACCAGATCTTTCAATAAATTAACCTCAGCATATAAGTTGCCGAATAATTGGTTTCTTCTGACATTATCCTTGTTGATAAGCGCAATCGCAAAAGGGTTTACAGTATTATTGACCCAACCATTTGGATTGAAGGCACCACCCCAACTTCCATCTGGATTTGATACAGGTATATCCGGAGTCTGGCTAAGAGCCGTTCTTATGACACCAGAAGCGGAAGAAGTGACATTTTCATTGATATTTGCCAACTGAAGGCTTGTACCTATCTTCAGCCAGTCCGTTGCCTTATTGTCCAGATTAAGTCTCATGGATGCTCTGGTGAAATCAGAACCCAAGGCTATACCTTCCTGGTTTAAGTAAGACGCTGAAAGTAGATATTGCGTCCTCTTATCCCCTCCGCTCACCGTAAGGGTATGGTTGGTCATAGGGGCATTCCTGAATAACTCACCCTGCCAATCTGTCCCCTTGCCCAAATACTGTGGATTGATAAACTCAGGTCTTTCGTCAAATCCCCAACCTAACCCCGTGTTCCGTTCATTGATAAAAGAGGCATATTCCTGTAAATTCATAAGTGGAAGCCGACGGGGAAGCTGCTGGTAACCAGTACTGAACTCATAATTGATACTAGGAGCTGCTTCACTGCCTCTTTTGGTTGTGATGACGATAACCCCATTGGTAGCTTGAGAACCATAGATGGCGGTTGCAGATGCATCTTTCAGAACATCTATGGATTCAATTTCTGAAGGGTTGATTCCAGCCAAAGGGTTTGTACCGGTACCCAAGGTGGCCATCCCTCCCATTATAATGCCATCAATTACATATAATGGAGCAGAATTATTGAAGGTCAATCCCCTGACCTGAACATTGACAGCTCCACCTGGTTGTCCCGAAGCTTGCTGTACAACGACACCCGGAACCTTCCCCTGAAGTGCCTGATCAATAGTAACAGGGTTTGTCCTTCGGATTTCATCTCCAGATACTGAAGATATGGCACCAGTTACATCACCCCGTTTTGTAGTCCCGTACCCAATCACAACCACTTCTTCCAGAGAACCGATTTCGGACTTCAAAACCACATTGATCACACTCTGGCTTCCCACCGGGATCTCTTCCTGTTTGTATCCAATAAAGCTGAATACCAAAACAGCATCTGATGAAGGGACTTCAATTTTAAAATGTCCATCCAGATCGGTAACCGTTCCCTTGGAAGTACCCTTAATGATAACATTCACACCAGGCAAAGACTCATCATCCATGTCTGATTTCACCACACCGGAGATCGATATAGTCTGTCCAAAAACAGGCAATGCCCATAAACTCACCAGTATTAGGATAAGGCTATATTTACGCCCAATACCTGGCCACTTGTTACGTGTACACGTTTTTAACTTCATAATTGATTATTTTAGGTTTTGTTTGAGTCTGACCAATAAATCGGTCTTTTTAACAATGTAAATCTATGAATAGGGTTGTTGAAACAGGGTCTGTTATGTTTTTGATTAGGGGCTTTGATGTATTAACACCGTATATTCTACACAAAAAACACCTTTTGAGTAAAATATTAAATTGAATTACGATAAAAATTCGAATTAATTGGTAAGCCAAACCCAGTATATGCATTAGAATTCCTACGTCAAACCTCCAATGGTGAAATATATAAATAACACAAAGCTGACATCTCATCTTAAACAGCCACCAAATTGCATTTTGCTCCTTCACATAATGATGAAATGCTTCACTCGCTAAATACCTGATCATTTTGCGTTATCAGGTCTTCGGGATAAATCTAGTCTGGCCATCATGAAAGCGAATGCTTGATCCTACTTTAATGGTGACGTTTCAATAAAAAAATCCCCCAAAGTGTCCGCAGCAAAACCCTTGGAGGCAGGGTGAATAAATAGAATAAAGAAGTTTTCCTAGGGTCTTAGACCAGCACCTTATTATTTTATGGTTCGCAGATAATCCGAAGGTGAAATCCCGAATTCGTTTTTGAAATTGATGGTGAATCTTTTAGGTGAATTGAAGCCAACGCTATAGGCTACTTCAGCTATTTGCATCTGGCTTTTTTCCAGAAGCTGCCTTCCTCTTTTTAAACGAATGGTACGGATAAACTCAGCCGGTCCTTTGCCTGTGATGTTCATCAACTTCTTATACAAATGGCTTCTGCTAAGACCTACCTCACTGCCAAGGTCTTCGACAGAAAACTCCGGATCACTGATATGTTCTTCCACTACATGAATCGCTTTCTCTATCAGCTTTTGATCAAGGGGGGTTATGGTTATTTCGCTGGGAGAAACCTCCATCTTCTGGCTAAACGCAATATGACTCATTTCAGTCCATTCCAAAAATTTACGGATGCGGAGTTTTAATAGATTAAAGTTGAAAGGTTTGGTCAGATAATCATCTGCCCCCATTTCCAATCCCTCCAATTGATATTCTTCCGCAGTCCGGGCTGTCAGCAAAATAACAGGGATATGAGACCATTGTATATTTGTTTTGATTCGCTTACAAAGTTCGTTGCCGTCCATAACCGGCATCATGACATCACTTACCACTACCCTCACATCATTCTTTTTCAGCAGTTCGATCGCCTCCTCCCCGTTATTGGCAAGCAAAACCGTAAATTCATCCGACAGGCTGTCTGCCATAAACTCACAGAGGTCTACATTGTCATCAACAAAAAGCAGCAAAGGCTGTGTATGAAGTTTCTCCCCATCATCCCCTTCATCAAATTCATCCTGGTACGCTTCTTCAATATCCAATCTTTCGGAATCCCCTATTTCCAAAATTGGAAGCCTAAATGTGAATACGCTTCCATTTGGCACGTTGTCCTTCACATCAATAATTCCTCCGTGCATGCGAACATACTCACTGACAATATGGAGTCCTATTCCACTTCCCAAATTATCCTGAGCATTGGTAGACTGATAAAACCGTTCAAATATATGTTCTTTGTCTTTGTCTTCAATACCTTTGCCAGAATCCGAAACTTCTACACATATGTAATCACCTTCGGAGTATACATGTACTTCGACTTTTCCCCTACTCTTTGTAAACTTGAAGGCATTGGATAATAAGTTGAATATAATTTTTTGGACTTTTGGCGGGTCAAATTCCATCAATTGACACTCAGTCTCGCAAGTGAATGCAAACTTCATTTGCCTATCGGCGGCATATGTTTGAAAAGGCGAGCAAGCATTCTTTACAAAACTTACGAAATCCCCTTGTTTCAAATGCAGGGATTCAGCCTTTTTATCCAATTTCCGGAAGTCCAGCAAAGAATTGATCAACCTCAGCAATTGGCTTGCGTTTTTGTTGATCATGTTCAGCTTCTGACGCAAACCTTCTTCCAAGTCCCCATCCAGAATCGTCTGCAAGGGAGTCATAATCAGGGTGAGTGGGGTTCGCAAATCATGGCTGACATTGGTGAAAAACCTCAATTTCATTTCATTCAAGTCTACTTCCTGTTCTCTCTCCAGTTGGATTCGCTGTTGCTCAAGCCTAGTATGGTGATGCTTCCGTGTTCGGTATATTACAAATACGACCAAGCATATACTGAATACAAAATATAAAACAATAGCCCACCTGGACAAATAAAATGGCGGGGTAACGACAATATTCAACTCTGAAGCAACATCATTCCAAACACCATCACTGTTGCAGGCCTTTACAAAAAGCTTATAATTTCCTGGTGAGAGTGATGAAAACACTACCTTGTTTTCCTTAGTAGTGATCCATTGATCACTGAATCCTTCCAATCTATAGGCATACTTTATTTTGTCTGCATACAGCAAATCTCCAGTAGTAAACTGAAGTGTGATCAACTTCTCACTATGGTGGAAAGTCAGTGAGTCAGTTTGTTCCATCGGCCGCTTCAGCAATGGATACCCATTATACATAGAATCTACTTTGATACTGCTATTGCCTACACTCAATCCCGTAAAGACTACTTTGGCAAGTGGCTGTTTCTTTTCCACGATTTTATTTGGGTTTACGATTGTAAACCCTTCTGATCCACCCAAAAGGATATCACGGTTATGCAGTTTATAGATAGATCGATTGTTGAAATGGTCCTCCTTGAAACCGTCTTTGTTTGAAAAATTTCTGCCAGACACCACCAATCCATTCTGTTGGTCTCGTTCGACAGAGAGTACCGAAAGACCATTGCTGGTGGTCACCCATAAATTCTGGTTATCATCTTCAATAATACCCCTGACTACGTTATCAGCAAGGCCATTCTTTTCGTCAATAAAATAAAGTGTATCCTTCTTCGTATCCCAAAGGGTAAGTCCACTCGGATGTCCCAACCAAATATTGCCATTCTCAGACTTGTAGACATTGGAAATTATCATTTGCCTGAAATTCATGGTTCCTTTGGAATTTCCCACTATAATGGTGCAGTTTCTGGTGGTTATATCCACTTCGTAGAGACCATAGACAGTACCTATGTACAATTTATCTTTGCCATCGTAATGTATGTCGAGAGGGTGTTTCATCCACTCACAGACAGATACAAGGGAATCCAAGCTATCATCGCCATTGGCTAGAATCTGTATCCCCCCACCCAAATTCCCAATCCATAGATTTCCATATCGGTCTTCCTCAAGGCTCCAAATATTATCCGAAGCCAAGCTGCTGTTATTAGTCGTATATTTCCTAAAGGCCCCATTTTCATAACAAAAAAGACCTTCCAAATAAGTCCCAACCCATACCCTTCCTTTATGGTCTTCCATGATGCTTACTACAACAGTGCTGGCTCCTATAGGCAGTTTCTTGAAATCCCCATCTTTGGAGTTTTCTTTCAAAAACAACCCATTCCCATCTGTCCCCAGCCAAAGATCCCCATTTCTATCTTCCAAGATGGCACTGACATCCCTGCATTCCGAATGGTTTGTATTGACTATATTCTTAAAGCTTTCATGATAGTAAGACAACCCTTTTTTATTGTGCCCTACCCACATAATTCCGCTATCATCCTTGTAAAGGCATACTACATTATTGGATGAGATTGTAGTTTTGTCTCCCTGATTCTCCAATAGGTTGGTAAGTACCTCATTGGATTTGTCATAAATAAACAATCCATTATGATCGGTTCCGATCCATATGCGCCCATTCTCATCATCGAGAATATTCAAAACCCTATTGCTTATTCCTTTGCCATTGGATTTCATCAACAGCTTTTCCCAATCAGCATTAGGCGTCTTCCTATAATGTACCAAACCTGATGTACCTGAAAATAGCCACAAACCTCCACGACTATCTACATATATTCTATTGTAAATTTCAGGTTGGTTGATATTATCCAAATTAAGCAGCTTCTGGTTTCCGGTTCGCTTGTTCAATTGCCAAAGCTTCCCAGGTTTCAAAACACCATACAAATTCTCTCCGTCATCACTCAAATGGATCGAGAACACTTCTTCCAACTGTAGGCTCAAATTAAAAACCTTGGCACTCTTTGTAAGCATGTTATAGTAATATAGCTTCTGCTCTCCCAACACCCATAAATCCTTCTTTTTGTCTACATACACCTTATAATTCCGGTCTACGGGAATGCCCATTCCCTGCAAATAAGCAGGGACATCGGTAATAAAACTATCCTTGCTTCTATTGTAGACTACGTAAGATGAGCTGTTGATCCATATATTACCCAATCCATCTTCCTGCAACCCTCCAATGTTATTTAAAAATCTGGCATCTGAAACTGCAGGATCAGCATTGTAATTTTTGAACTCATAACCATCGTAACGATTCAATCCCGACTCCATACCAATCCATAAAAATCCATAGCTGTCTTTCAGAACAGTAGTGACATTACTATTCGAAAGCCCATCTTTAGTCGTAAGATGCTGAAATTGATAATGTTGCTGACCTACCACCATTACAGCAAACAGGTGAACCAAAATCAATGTACAGAAGACATAAACTATTTTTTTTGACATATCCAACAAACGCTAAGATCATTCAAACAGAAAAAATGCAACTCTTAAAACAACCAAGTTATCGGAAATTTAGCAGGATCTATCAAGAATGCCAAACAGCTCTTGAAAGACCCTGCTATTTCCTTAATTTACACTTTTTTTTTGGAAATAGGGCTAAAATACCTATCTACAATTTTATCAGCTGCTTCTTCCCGTTGTAATCCACAACCTTCCCCTGTCCATTGTATTCAAATGGTATAGGAGAGTCTTTATTGACTATTACAATAGTGAATTTTCGTTCCACAAGCATTCCTTCAAACTCCCCCTTTCGCTCTCCAATAGTCAGGATCCCTTCTGAATCATCATAATGGAAGTCTATTGTCGAAGAGTACCCCTTTTCATAATTGTAGTTAGTCCCTTCATCTTCGAATAGGGTAAAACTACCGTTTTGTCCGCTGTAAACATATAATACAATATTATCCGCCTGTTTTTCATCTGTGTATTGGATGTCAGGACCGACAGGGATAATTGCACCTTCACGGATATACAATGGAATGCGGTCATACGGCGCATCTACCCTCAAGGTCTGCCCTCCTTGTACAACTTTTCCCGTATAAAAGTCATACCAGTCTGTCCCTTCCGGAAAATAAACTTCACGGCTCCGTGCCTGGAATTCATAGACAGGGCAGACCATAATCGCCGGCCCAAACATAAACTGATCACTTAGATTTAGTACTTTTTCATCATGCTGAAAATCCATCACCAAAGGCCGCATGATGGTATAATCATCAAAATAGGTTTTTCCGGCCAATGTATAAATGTAAGGCATGAGGCGGTAACGCAAATTGGTGTAGTACAATATGGATTTATACGCAGGGTGGTTTTCTGGCGCAATATTCCATGGCTCGCGATATGGAAACTGACCGTGGGCTCTAAATAATGGAGCAAAAGCGCCAAACTGATACCAACGGGCGTTCAATTCACGCCATTCCACCAGATCTGCATTTTCTTTGCCACTTTTGTCATATTCCTGCTGTGCGCTGACATACCTGTCCTCTACACAGAATCCCCCTATGTCCATAGTCCAATATGGAATCCCACTCAATGCAAAATTTAGTCCTGCGGAAATTTGGGCTTTCATATCTTCCCAACGGGTTGCGATATCACCACTCCAGGTAGCGGTTGAATAACGTTGCAAACCGGCAAATCCAGAACGAGTCAGTAAAAAAACACGCTTATCAGCATCCACGCTACGCTGTCCTTCATAAATAGCCTCGGCATTCATCAAAGCGTAGGTATTGAAATATTCCGTAGAAGAACCCAAAGCTGTAGGACCGCTGAGTTCTTTCCTGTACTCCATATCTGTACAATCCAGAATATTAGGCTCGCTGGCATCCATCCACCATGCATCTATCCCTAATGGGTAGTAATGCTCATAGATCTGTTTCCAAAACAGTTTTCTGGCACCAGAGGCATAAGCGTCATAGAATGATCCTACATATCCAGGCCCCACCCAATCCCGGATGCTGTCTTTCACAGCCTGTCGGTACATCCAGCCTTCTCTATCAAACTCCTTGTAATGCTCTGTGTTTGCATAAAACTTTGGCCATACAGAAATCATCATCTTTCCATTCATGGCATGGATTGAATCTACCATCCCTTTCGGATCCGGAAAACGGGCTTTGTCAAACTCGTGGCTGCCCCATGAGTCTTCCTGCCAATGGTTCCAGTCTAGGACAATGTTGTCTATCGGGATCTTACGGTCGCGGAACTCCTTCAACACACCAAGCATTTCTTCCTGGGTTTTGTATCTTTCACGGCTTTGCCAATAACCCATAGCCCATTTCGGCATTATCTGGGATTTGCCTGTCAATGTCCTATAACCCTTGATTATTTCATCCATGGAGCCTCCATACACAAAATAGTAATCCATTTTTTTGTTCATTTCGCTCCACCACACCTGATTATTCAGCTCCTCTTCCTCCTGTGGCGTTTGAACCCGCAAGCCAAAATAGGACTTTCCTCCGTCAGGTCTCCATTCAATGCGTATTGGGACCTTTTTGCCGGCTTCCAACCCAACAGTAAATTTAAAGCTGTTTGGATTCCACGCTGTCCTCCAGCGCTCCGGTACTACCAACTCGTTATCTATGTAGACTTTGACATATCCTGCATAATAAAGTATAAAACGGTAGACCCCATCATTAGGCGCCTCAATTGCCCCTTCAAAAGTCACATCAGCTTCTTTCAAAGGGAAATTCTCAGGCAGATTCTTGATTGTCTTGATATCTTCAAAGTCAAGGGAATCCTCTTTGCGCACCAGTCTTTGTTTTTCTGAGCTTTGTGATATGTAGGTACCTGTCAAACTACCCGGCTGTCCTCCTATATCATATAATTTAAATACATTGTTGAGTTGCTTGTATTCCCTGCTGTCACCAAATCGGCTTAAGGAATAACTGTCCCATAATATCCCATAGTTCTTATTGGAAACAATAAAGGGTACAGAAACCTTTGTATTGTATTGGAACAGCTCTTCACTCTTCCCTTTATAATTGAACTCATCAGCCTGATGCTGTCCCAAGCCATAAAAAGCTTCATCATCTGGAGAATCGAATATCTGTCTGATAGAGTAGCCTTTTGTACCTTCTACTTCAATAGGGGTAAACGACTTTCCCCCACCCTGCTTTTCAGCCAAGATAATCTTTCCATTTTTGTCTTTGAAAACCACCCCTCCATCTTTTTTGGATACCAATACATCTAGTCTAGCTGTGCTTAAGGTGATAGAATCCCCGATATCATCTATTGTGAAGGGAGCTGTAGACAAACCTGGAACTACAATCAAACTGGAATCTCTGGGGAATTCTTTTTCAGAAGTGGCGGAGACATGGATCAGATCTTCCCCCAACACCCGCAAACGAATT
The DNA here is from genome assembly GCF_042682445.1 of Belliella marina. Classification (NCBI taxonomy): domain Bacteria; kingdom Pseudomonadati; phylum Bacteroidota; class Cytophagia; order Cytophagales; family Cyclobacteriaceae; genus Belliella; species Belliella marina. The sequence continues at coordinate 41,106 of NZ_JBHUHR010000022.1, read as the reverse complement.
CTTTGGGCTTCTGACTTATTTCTTTGGTTCAGATTAATTATAACACCATCTTCGGTTTTTTGGTAATTTGACTTGGAACATGCCGCAAACAATAAGAATACCAACAAATTCAACAATACTTTTTGGTTTTTCATTTAACAATTAGGTTTATTTGGTATGAATGCACAAATCCAGAGAATCTGAACTCTTCATTTTTACATAATTTCTCAGCCTAAAGGTCGGAACAAAACAATTTAATAGAGGGTCATTATGTTTTCAATAAGGTATTGAAATGTATCCAAACCAAACAACTCTATTGGATTTGAGAAGACCTGCCAACCTTTCATTCTATAAACCACTTCCGTTAATTTTGTTTGGGTTTACTTCTTGCCTGGCTCAGACCAGAAGATATGAGACGTAAATTACAAGATGTGAAATGTGGAACCTTTAATTGTGGTACGACGTGATCGAAGATCTTTACTATCAAAATGCTGGTCATTTTCAAGGAGAAACCTTGTGTCTCAAACATCATCCTCCGTATCGGAAAAATCATCTAACATCTCACGTCAATTCTCCCCATTAGTAAAGAGCATAGCTGTTTCGGGCTGGAAAAACTTCCTGTTTCTTCAACTGATACGGGAATGGGTAAAAGTTTCTGGAGGCTGAAAAATGGAAACCTTTCTGGTTTTGATCATGCTGTAGCTATATACCATAAAAAGTGAAGGTATATCTATGGCGTATCGACCTTAGATAAGTAGATGGCTTGTCTCGCATAAGGGGATTACTGTGGTTGAAGTAAATAATTCATCTAATAAAAAACTAGTGCAATTAATTCAACGCACTGGAGATTTTATGGAATTGTGCCGAAGTTCTTTTAGTTAAATCATTATTTAAGTCTCCAAAATACGAGAATGCTTACCTACACTTTGTAATGTATCATGTCTGATTTTGGGTGTTTTGGGTTAGAATTTCCATTTTAAGTTCGCATTATTATTGCAGATATACTTTAAATTTGAAGAATACTTAGTATCTTGAACTAAGAATCCTATTTCACAAATTTTGAAAAAAAGAATGATATGAGATAGAATGAAATCATTTTAAGTGAGAAGACTAAATTCTAGTTTAGGTGAAATATCATCAATATGTTCAAAGCACAAAAAATCATGCGGATATTGCGAGAGTCAAGAGACTTCTCACAAGAATATGTAGCCAATGTACTGGATGTTAATCAGAAGACTTATTCCAATCTAGAGTCAGGAAAAACCAAGCTGACCTTGGAAAGAATCCAGCAATTGGCTGAGTTTTATCATGTGAAGCCTGATTACTTTTTGTCAGAGGATTTACCCATTATAAATTATAATACTGGCGAATATAGTAGATCGATTATATCTCCTAATAAATACCAAGAAGCCAAAGAAAATTTTTCTGAATTTTATGAAAGAATAATCAAAGAAAAAGATATTCACATTGCCTATTTAATTAAAGAATTAGAATCCTTAAAAAAGGATAAGGAAGAACTATATTCGATGATTCATAATATGAACAATAGTAAAAAACCATCGCAATGAAAGACACTCTATTAAAAAGATTACGTGAAGAATTTAAATTTGACATTGACTTAGTAGCAACCAAAATAGATCTTACAGTTTCAGAATATTCAGAAATCGAAAACGGTAACAAAAAATTAGATATTTTGCAGGCAGCAAAGCTTGGTGATCTATATGAAATCAATCCCAGTCATTTACTAGAGCTTGCTGAAAGCATCAATTACAATATTGGAAGCCATAGTAGAACGATCTACAGCCAAAACTATTTTGAATCAAAGGAAGGTGAAATTTAGGTGCTAGATTAGTCTTGAACAACAGCTGCTGAGTTGTTTGTAATCACCGTTTACGTTCCAAAAGTCTCTTTATCGGGGCTTTTTTGTTTTTTTTGAGGGGGGGCTGAGTGAATAGGATGCCTTTTACTTTTTACTTCCGGTTAGATCAGAACAGATATTGGTACATCCGTCACAGCTGGCTTTTGAGAGAAAATCACTCCGAAAGCTTGGAGCAAGAATTTCGAATTCCCGTAAACGGGACAAGCACTCCCCCACTATATGCCATCACCAGTCTCCCCTAAAAAGGTGGGATTCCTCTCGAAAAGGAGACAAGTCAGAATCTCGGTCATCCCACTTGCGTCAGTCGGCTTTTGTTGACCAGAAAAAGTTTTTTCAGTGAAAAATACCAAGTTGTTGGTATTTTTTGTTTTGGGGGGAATAGGTAGATTTGGTAACCGAAATTTCCCATAAGACAAAGGGAATCAATCCAAAACCGAGTATTTCACCCCATAAATGAATGCATTGTGCCGCATTTTAACCGACAAAACAAATACCTATATGCCTACAGCTTTACCAAAAAACGACCCGGAGCTTCACAAAGCATTCGGAATCATTCTATCAATAGAGAGTTTTAGCAAGTATGTTATTGGCATTGCCGAACTTGTATACGACAATGAACTTGACAGGGAAAACATCCAAAGACTTCTTGATCAATATAATATCAGAAAAATAGAAGATATCAAGGAAGAGCTTATTGACTTGCTGATCGTATACATCAACCTCATTTTGAATGACCACATCATTTCCGACAACGAAAAACTCAATATAGACCTTCTAAAAAAATACTTCAGAATAAAAGAAGGTGACTTTTACACCTATCGACACCAAGAGGTTGGGGATATTTTACATAGGCAGTTTGAGAGGGTCTATTTTGACAACAGTATTAGCAAAGAAGAAGCTATGCATATTGTGGATTTACAGGGATTATTCAACCTGAGTTATGACCAATTTGATAAGTTCAAACAAGATGAAATAAGTAGGGCATTAGAGCAGGGTGCAGCTATCACAGACCTTGACACTGCAAAATTCCCGAAATCAAACAGTGCTTCTTATGGGTTGAAAAGGAGATACTTTTCAAAACAAATAGAAGACCTTGTTTGGAATCGAGACAATGGAAAATGTAGAGAATGTAAAAGTTTCGAACAGCTTGGATTCGACCATATTATCCCATTATCAAAAGGTGGTCCCAACACCTTCAGGAATATCCAGCTACTTTGCGAAACTTGTGGCAGAAAAAAGCGAGACAGGATTGGGTAAGCAACAACCTACAATTCTGATTATATGTGCTAAAATTTTAGAACACCTTATTCTAACTGAGTATTATGAAGGAAAAAATATACTATATATTATCTGTATCAAAAAAGCCTGGAGACACCAGTTGGTACTTTGACATTTTCATAATTACATTGATAATTCTGAATGTATTAGCCATTGTATTAGAATCAATAGAACACGTAAGACTACAGTATCAGACCCAATTTGACATTTTTGAAATTTTCTCAGTTGTCATTTTTACGGTTGAGTACATTCTTCGGGTTTGGACTGCCGACCTCATACCTACATACAAAAAACCCTTAACAGGAAATCTAAAATTTGCACTAACTCCCCTGGCGCTCATTGATTTGTTGGCATTTTTGCCTTTCTACCTTCCTTTTATAGGCATAGACTTGAGACTTTTACGGGTACTTAGGATTTTTAGGATCTTTCGGTTGTTCAAAATTGCAAGATATGTTGAAGCCCTCTCTTTCATCAACAGCGTTTTCAAGAAGAAAAAAGAAGAACTGGCGATATCACTCATATTCACAGCATTTCTTTTACTAATCTCGTCAGCATTCATGTATTACGTTGAGAACGAAGCCCAACCGGAAAACTTCTCAAGTATACCCGGGACCATGTGGTGGGGAATAGCCACGTTGACAACAGTTGGTTATGGGGACATCTATCCTGTCACACCCTTGGGACAATTTCTGGGTGGCATTATCGCCATCATTGGTATTGGGCTTTTTGCATTGCCGACAGGGATTTTGGCATCGGGCTTTTCCGATGAAATTTCAAAAAGAAAACAACAAGGTGATTACTGTGCCACATGTGGTCAAACTATAAAAGTAAAAACCGATGAATATTGATGTTTTGTGAGGATATAAGCATTTGTATGTTCTGTGGAGTCACATACCATGATGGGGATACAAACTATGGAAACAGTGAGTTCAAGAATCTTGAGAAAGTACAATATTCTAATAGTTATATAGATTCTTGTTTTATAGCAAAAAGTAGGCGAATGGTCGGGAGACGATTGGGTGAGAAATACCTGAAAACTGGATATTATCAGAAACAAATTGAACTTGTACATAATTAATTTGTATTTTCTGACTATCCGCTTTCCTGCACGTAGCCAATCGTTAGATTGTTTGATGAACGATTTGAAGCTCTATTGACTACGTAGCTGTACAAGTGTGAACTGTTGTCACACCACTGGCGCGCAAGCTTTTGACGAGTATCCGCAACTTATAAAGCCTCTTCTTGCCCAACATGCAACATTGCGGATACTCATATTGTATTTTTTTATATGATCAAATACCTCAAAATTAAAGAAGGTAACTTATGATCGAATAAGAATCATCAAAATTGATTATACTCAATTCACTCCATCAGGTTTTATCTTAAGTTCATACACCAAAAATTCAAGTTGGGTCACTTTTAGTTTTCTTACAATCCTATATCAAGTTATTTCAACTCCATAAACACTAACAATTTGACAAAATGAAAAAACACTTCTTTATTTCGCTTTTGCTTTTATGCATGGTTTGCTGCCAGTTCAAATTATTTGCACAAAACGAAACTGAAACTTTATTTGGAAACAAGGGACTGATCAACACTGAAAATTTAGGGTTTTTCATTGCCCCAAGCTATGGATTTACCCAAATGGATGGAAGTAATACTACACTCTTGAACCTGAGAGGTGGTATTAGCTTCAAGGATAAGTTCACAGCAGGGGCATACTTCAACACTTCCCACAATGAAAGCCGTCCACTGAGTGAAACATCACCCAATATTTATATGGACTATTGGACAGTTGGCGGTTTTGTGGAATATACCGTGGCATCCCAAAAGGTGGTGCATCTAACTTTCCCATTCAATATAGGTTATGGGGAAGTAAAAATGAACGATGGAAATGGAGGTTCTGACTTTGGAGTTTCTGGTTTTTTTCAATTGGAACCAGTTGCCTTGGTAGAGGTAAATATAAGTCAATATGTCCGGTTCAATGCTGGTGCTGGATACCGGTTGGTCGGGAACATGAATTACAGAAACATCAACCAATCAGACCTTTCTGGTCTGACTACCTACATAGGATTGAAGATTGGCGTATTTAGATAAGTCTGAAAAAGTATCTAAACATAAATTTCCAAAAACTGTAGAAGCAAATAAATCAGGACATCATCAGGCAAAACAAATCTATCCAATAAATACTGCCAGTGAAGGCATTTGTACCCTATGAGTATAAAATCCCCTATCCCGTTTTTACTTGATTTCCAACGACTGATTCATGCAGCATAAATCTTTATATTCCAACACTTTATTTGGCCAACAATTTGAATTTAACAGGAATGAATTAACGTAAACTCTATAATGATGAAACACTCAGAAATTAAAAGAAATATACCATTGTCAACAACGGTTACCGTGCTTGTTGGTTTTCCAATCTTTGCAACTTTGATTTCCTTATTGCTTTTGAACAGGTCTTTGATTACAGATATAGGGCTTGATTTTTTCAATACTTTTTGGATAATCATTACCGGTTGGTACATTTTACAGCTATTTATAATTTCCAGGATTTTGGTATCGTCAGGATGGGATTGGAAAGATATCGGATATACATTATCGAAAAAGAAAACTGTCTATTTGATAGCAGGTTATTTGATTTTTGCTTTTGGTTTACTTGGCTTTATAGAGATGGCATTGGCAAATTCAACAGTAGATATCTCAGGACTAGACTCTTTACCTTCATTGACACCCAAAACGACAACTGCAAGAGTGATCTTTATTATGATGGGATTATTTACAGGTTTGGCAGAGGAAATAGTCTATAGAGGATTTGCAATCAGCGCTTTACAAAGTAAAAACATCAACAAATGGTTGGCGGTTTTTATATCTGCTATACCGTTTATCTTTCAACACGGATTAAAATCAATAGACCAATTCTGGTGGTTTTTATCATGGGGGCTTATTTTTGGAATCCTATTCATTTTGCTTAAAAAATTGACATTAAACATCATCATCCACTGGTTAGTCATACTTTCCGCTATGTTGGCAGTTTTACAGGTTATCCAATAATGATGGGAATTGGATTTTAATATATATGATTATCCGCTACTTTGCCAGTAATGAAGTAAGCAAACCATCATGTTGCGGATAATCGTCAACAGACGACAGTCAACAGTAATGGAAATCCATTGTTGGAGAAACTTTGTCTGGCTAGTGGCCAAGTAGCGTACATACATGTTAATTTATTAATTTAATTGTTTAGTAGCTGATCTAAGTCTAAAGCAATATAAACCGAACTGAAAAAATGAAATTTAGAAAAGCAACAAGAAGTGATACTGCGATTATTGTGGAAATGATTGCAGATGATGAACTTGGAAAAACCAGAGAGAATTTTCAAACACCATTGCCAGCAGAATATCTTGAGGCTTTTGATAAAATAAACACAGATCAAAATCAAGAATTAATTGTTGTTGAAAATGAAAACCATGAAGTCATTGGGACTTTACAACTTTCATTTATCCAATACCTGACATATTGTGGTGGAATAAGGGCACAGATAGAAGCCGTAAGAATTAGGAAGGACAAAAGAGGTCTTGGAGTTGGTAAAAAAATGTTTGAATGGGCAATCAATAGAGCCAAAGAACGAAATGCTCACTTATTACAATTAACGACTGACAAGAAAAGGCCTAATGCTATTAAGTTTTATGAAGATTTGGGATTTAAAGCCACTCATGAAGGCATGAAAATCCATTTTAAATAAAAACTACAGAATATTATGGATAAATTCAGTCTGTCTATTATACAACCGAATAACATCGAAGAACTGAATGAACTTATTACAGTTTTCGAGATTGTATTTGAAATGGGCAATTTTGAGCGCCCAAGTCAGGAACACTTAAAAAACCTGTTGAACAAAGAAAATTTTTATGCAATTACAGCTAAGACAGAAAATAAGATAGTTGCCGGGCTCACTTTTTATGTAATTGAGCAATACTACTCAGAAAAACCTCTTGCCTATATTTATGACCTCGCAGTCCTAAGTCAATATCAAAGGAAAGGGATTGGGAAAATGTTGATTGATTTTACAAATAATTATTGCAAAAAAAACGGGTTTGAAGAAGTTTTTGTCCAGGCTGACAAAATTGACGATTATGCGATTGACTTTTACCGAACTACCAAACCGACCGATGAAGAACAAGTAGTACATTTCTATTACAAGTTTAGTGGAAACTGAGACAACAATAGAATTGAATGTAACTCGCTAACCGAAACAATACCAATTCCCTCCAGCAATCAACCAAACCAGTGGCTAAAACCAAGCCCGGATTGTCTTTTATCCAAGGGAATGCCAACTCTTCGGGTTGAAATATTTTCATAAAACCTGCCCAAATAAAAGTCCTTGGGCTACCCAGAGGGCAATGTTAGATTGCTGTACCGTAAAAAAATCATTGGGAAATAATTTGGTAAAAGCCCGGCAAGATCTTTTGCCGGGCTTTAAAAGGGCCACTAATTTTACCAAGGAATTTCCCCTGTTTCAGGATTGGTTTCTTCACTGAAAAACTTACCTGTTGGCCCATCTTCGTCAATCAAAGCATATCTCGCAACTCGTTTCCCTGCTTCTTCCACTTCGCCACCATTATGACCTGTAAAATCAGTTTTTGTATAGCCCGGATCAACCATGTTTATTTATCGTTCCAATCTTGCTTTGCAAACACCAACAGCCTGCAATCCGTAACTGCCTGCACGTATTCGGAAGCCGCCATGTTGGCATCAAAATTCAGGTAGTCTGTGACGAAATGGTTTTCGTCAATAAAGTAATCGGTGATTTCCTCTCCTTTATTGTTGTAATAGCAAAATCGAAAAACACCTTCAAGAACAAAACCAACTTGCCGGGGGATTTTACCGGCTTCTGAAAAATATTGACCTTTGGGAAGCTCTATTTCTGTAGCTTTTTGCTTGATTAGGGCTATTTGCTGTTTGTTCAGGTTACCAAATTGCAAAATATATTCAATCAATTCTTTCATAGTGTAAAGTTATCAAATGGTTTGGGCAATTGATTTAACATTTGGTAAAAAGGGACTGGCTACCTTATCATTCATTTGTGGTCGTACTATAGTTTGACAGTACTGTTAACTTACAGCATTTCTTTCAATTTAGAATTTTGAAGTCCAGATAACAAATCAAGAATTCTTCGGGACTAGGTTTATCATCCTTTCAATCCTGTTCCGCACTAAAATAATTCGTTGGAATTATCTGTTCACAATCTGGTATAGTTCTCTGAATTGTAGGTTTTACTTGCCTTGCCAATCTATTTGGGAAGGGTTTGGAGGAATAGGAAAGCATGGATTCGTATATTTTTCGTTTAAGAGGATTTATCTTTAACTTGTTCGGAAGAAATTTTGCCTGAAAAGATATAGCCAAAATACTCAGTTCTGCACAAGGCAACGAAAATCAATAATATGGATATTAAAACTGATTGGAATAAAATAAGAAAGCACTTTAATAAAAGTTTCAGCTCAAACTTTTATGTTTCTATCGCTTCGGTTGATTCAGAAAACAATCCGACTGTAACCCCCATCGGTTCGCTGTTCTTGAATGATAATTTGACTGGGTTCTATTTTGAGAAATTCCCCTCAAAATTACCAGAACACAGCAAATACAATCCTAATGTATGTTTGCTCGGAGTGAATAGTGGACGTTTTTTTTGGGTTAAGGCATTGTTCAAAGGTAAATTTTCAGATTATCCAGCGATAAAACTTTATGGAGTACTCGGAGAAAAAAGGCAAGCCACAGAAAAGGAAATAGCTCGGCTTAACCGCAGAATGAAAATAACAAATGGACTGAAAGGCAATACTTATTTATGGAAAAAAATGGAGTATGTCCGAGAAATAATATTTACAAAAGCTGAAAAAGTCAATCTTGGGAAAATGACAGAGGATTTATAAAATCAACCAGCTATGTTTTTTTGGGCATCCAATCAGCTACAGATAGTTGTTTTAGATTTCTATTCCTCTCTCAATTTTTTCAAAGAATCCATATAAACAGAAGGGGAATCTCCTGTAATCTGCTTGAATACCTTTGAAAATTTACTATGTGAAGAGAACCCTGATTCCTCAGCCAAATAACTTATTTTATATTGAAGATACTGGTGATCCTCATCCATTTTTGCCAAAATAAAACCAACCCTTAGTTCATTGATATAGCTATTGAAATCTTTACCTTTATGTTTGTTTATCACATAAGAAAGATATTTGGTATTTGTTTTCACCCTTCCAGCCAAAGTTGAAAGTGAAAGGCCTTTTTCCGTAAATTGGCGTGTTGATTCAAAGTTACTTAGCTTTTCCAAAAGCATTTCCTCTGTCTCACGGGGCATCATTTCTTTAGGTTTTGTTTCTCCAAAACCTTCAGATTGTGGTATAGGCTGCCCATACACTTTTTTATGAAGCTGATAGTTTTCACTTCTTTTTTGGAAAACCATGCTCTCCTTCACTGATCTTCTCTTCGAGGTATTTTTAATATAAATATAACTAATCAATAACACGATACTTAACAAAAAACACAACTGTAATGTATCTCCTTTTGATAATAAAGGGTCAAGAAACTCAACGTGAAAACTGTGCTTTTCATTAAAAGGCATTTCTCATTCTTATAAGGATTTAAAATAATATATTAGGACTATCCGCTTTCTTGCACGTAGCCATACAATAATTTGTTAGGTGAATGATTTGAGACTCTATGGATTTTGGGCAATTGTCTACGCCACGGGCACAAACTGTGGACTAGTATCCACATCCAATAAAGTCTTTTCTGGATTAAAGTGTAACATTGTGGACAGTCAAATACAACAATGTCTATTTAAAAAATATATCATTATCAATCATACATTTACATTTGATTTGATATATGTTTAGGTGTAACAAAACCATTCATCATCAAATTAAACCATATTTTTTAGTCATTTTTCCGTTTAAGCCTTCCCTATTAATGAAGTTATCCGTATCTTTATTCTCTGGATCAGGATCATTCATGCCACCTAAACCTCCTCTGGTTCAAAAAAAACAAGATGATGGTCAAAAGGATCTTCAATTTGAATACCTATAGATTTCCACGGGAACATTTCAAGATCAATGACTTCAAAAGTACACTTTCTAGCACTTAAGAATTTGATGTATTCACATATCTCAGAATATTCAATGAAAATCTTGCCTGTAGACATTTTCTCCTTATCACAATCAGTCATATGAAAGATGATATGATTAAAGGAAATCACCATATAACTATATGATTTGTCAACAACATGTTCTTCCCATTCTACTTCAAACCCCATATGGTCAATATAAAATTGCTTCGCCAATTTGAAGTCAGAAACCTTCAATACAGGTATAACTTTACAACTGTTCAAATCCATACATCAATACACGTTAAATTATTATATGCAACACACACCTACTTTTATTACAGTGATAGGATCAAGGAATGTCCATAGCGGCAAACGCCCCTTCTTGCAAGACATGTTTTTATTTCAAATCCCTACTTTATTATACCAATTAGATTTTGGATTGAATATAATTATGTGAATTGCTGAAACATTGATAGTAAATAACGCAGATAATAATTTAAGTAAGATTTTTACATGTTAAAATAGCAAATTCATGTTATATTGTAAGTCTATATTTAGCAAAAATTTGTCAATACCAATCAAACAAACCCAATAATTAGCAGACTACAAATTTTCTCATCAAGTTGTCTGTATGTTAAATTAAAATCATGGATAGAAATAATACCATTGCGATAGTCCTCGACGACCACGTCTTATTCTCAGATTCATTCTCTTCACTACTGGAACGATTGGGAATATTCAAATCCGTACATGCATTTAATGACGAAAAGGAACTGACCCAGTTTTTGATGACAAGTTCCAACAACCCCATCTTTCTTTTTTTGGATTATTACCTAAAAGAAAAGAATACCCTTCCACTCATCAACGAAGTCAAACGACTAAACCGTCAAATAAAAGTAATTATCATAAGTTCAGTAATGAATCCTATAGTCATTGGCAATATACTGGTTTACAACCCTAAAGGCCTTATCAGTAAATCATCAGGTTTTGACACTATACTTCAATGCATAAAGGAAGTAGACCGAGGCACCCAGTATTTGTGCCCGGTAATCGACAAAATAGTGGCAGAGATGGATCTAATCAAAGAAATACCATTTTCGGCCAGGGAATTGGAAATTTTGCAATACTTTTCGGGAGGAATGTCTATTGCCCAAACTGCAGAGCAAAGTAACCTTAGCAAACATACAATTGTCTCCCATCGTCGCAATATGATGGCAAAGGCACAGGTCAATTCCATCACGGAACTGCTTGCGTATGCGCATCGGCTTGAACTAATTTAGGGAATTCTAATTCAGGGAAATTGCTTTTAGCCAAAAATCTTCGAGGGTTTAGATTTAATAACCTTGACCAATGTCCCCACAGACCAATCCAACAAATAGGGCAACCCTCGAAGGGTTTCTCACCTTGAAATTGTTAAAAGCAATTTCCCTGATTCCAAGCCCTACTTGATGGAAATTATATGTGAAATGTCTTTAGAGGTTAACAACTATTATGATTATCCGCTACTTTGCCAGTAAGGAAACAACAAAGCTATAATGTTGCGGATAATCGTCAACAGTCTACAGACTGGACAGATCCTTTGGTGGATATATTTAAAAAGAGCTACTGGCAAAGAACCATATATACATAAAAACTATATAACTATACAATTAAATTTTCCAAATATTTCATCTCTAAAAGCATAATGGCTATCCAGTTTTGCTTTGTCAACCAGGATTAAAATTGAAGAATCAGCATAATGTATCATGATCAATTCCAACATTTCTTTGAAATTCTCCAAGTCTCCCACTAAAAAAAACATATCGGGGGTTGTTCGAATTAAATTCAATTCTTCGACAAAACTTTCTGCCAAATAACTAGCACCTAAATATTTGTATCTGGTACGGGGCAACGATTTTTTTATGTCTTTAATCATGCGTTTGTCACTCCCTATGATATAGTAATTTACTAAACTCAAATCAACCTCCTTTTTTTCCTAAAAACATAAGCAAACTATTAAAAAAAAGACAAACAAGAATGTACAAAAAACCATATGAATCCTTGAAAGTAAAACACATGACCCACTCCTTGTCGATTTAGCAATGATTAATAGTTATTCAACATTACTGATGACCGTTTCACCTTTATCTTAAATAAAGTGAATAATTTCTTATTTTGGACCTACAACAGTTAGTAATTAACAAATACTTGTTATGCTATTTTCGTCATTTAGTATTAACTTGTTAATGTATAAATGTTCAGACTCTACCATACACAGTAAATTGCCTCCATCTGGGGCAATATCTTTTCGAGTAAAATATTTGTACACTTTGCTCAGAACCTGCCAATAAAGTGTGAAGTTTCGAAAAAAAAACAAAAAATAGGAATTTATCAGGATTTTCCAGAACTTAATATAGGACAAGTATGAGGAATTATGCAAAAGAACCCAAAAGGATATATTCCACCCATGGAATGTACCCCCACTAGTTATCCTGCTCCAGATTTGATACTGATTTATACTATCAAGTATATCTCAAAAAAACAGCATGCCGTAGACCGCCTGCTTTATTTTAGTGCTCAATATGCTCTAATTGATGGGGAGACACTCTTATAACAGAGTCTATCTGCGAATCCTTTGTCCCAAATCAACCATAACCTAACTGATTCCAATCAACTTATGCGTACCAGACTCCACCCACAGCCGGTTTGCTTGATTTTTGTATTCACTTTTCTTTTCCTACTGGTACATCAAGGACAATTTCTCTACGCCCAATCTCCTACCCGGGCCCAAGAGGAGTTTGACAAGTTGGCCAAAGCCTACCACTCAAACAAGATATCAGCACGACAGTATTTTGTCAAGGCAGATTCATTAACCAATCAACTGTTGACTGAGGGGAAGTATTTTGAGCCCCAAGAACTGGTGAATCTGCTGGAATCGTACGAGAAAATAGCTTGGAGCAAAGATGAATATGGGCACGCTCGGTCAAACTACTTTATATGCTTTCTTAACAATGCCCGTCTATTTGAGAAAAATGGGGCATCCATGTACTACGCTGAAAAAGCAGCCCGGGAGTACGAAAAAAGTAGAGGCACCCATTCCCTCCTTGAAGCACAGCAGAAATGCTATATCTACATGGAACAAAGAAACTATGGGAAAGTCATTTCTGTCTTCAACCAAGAACAGGAACACCTCCAAAAACTCCCAGTATTGCTCAAAAATAACCTTATTGACTATCCATCAGGGATTGATGCTATATACATATTGTCTCCTGCCATCACTTCTTTTATCAAAACCAATGATACCACAGCAATATACCAAACTGCCCAATTGGCCGAAGAAATAGGAACAGCTCTGGTGGAAAAATACCCGATTAACGATTTTCATATGCTATATAATGATTTTTTCCAATTGGAAATAAAGCACGCTATAGCCCTTTTTGAAAAAGACCAGAGTAAAGTAGGTACTTTGTTAGATGGCATGGACTCCCTGAGAACTGTGTACAGAGATTTGTCAACAGATTTCATCAGTTCGAACCTTATACCTTGGCGCATTGATCACTATTTCAACTTAAATAATCCTGACAGCGTCGAATATTACATTAGGTTATACGAAAGCCTTCCTCTCTTTGAGAAATCCACACCTGCAAAAATCACTGAAAATAAAAGCAAACTTCATTTGCTGAGGGGAAACATAGCTGAAGCGTACAGTCTGTTGGCTGATGCAATTGAAAGAGAAAGGGATGTCCAGGCTCTATTGAATGAAGAGGTGGATGAGCTGCTCTATGCATATACCGCTGCAGAGCACAGTGACATAGCATTTCAAAGAGCTGAAAAAGAAAAGCAACAACGTACCGTCTGGCTTTTTGCCATTTCTCTCGCAGCTGTGCTTATCGTGTTGGGAATTTACCTGATGATGCGTTATCGCAGCAGAAAAGCAAGACAGCAGATTGAAGAGCTAAACAACGCAGCCAACATCCAGATCATAGCCTTGGAGGAGATGAAACATGAAGCGGTACGGGAAGAACAGCGGCGGCTCGGTCAGGATCTACATGACGGCCTGTCCTCTTCCATTGCCAGCATCAAGCATCAATTGGAAGTGCTTTCTTTAGACACTGAAGATCCAATACTGAAAAAGAAACTGGCAGCAATGCAATCACAGATAACAAATGCCTACGAAATAGCCAGGGACAAGAGCCATGAATGGTTCAATACTGATGGAGGGCAGCAAGGGCAAACTTTTGAGCAACAGATCAAATTGCTGATTGATTCCGCCTTGCCTGACTCCCATTATCAGAAAGATATCCACATAGACGAAGGAGCCCTTCAGCATATCCCCATAGATACCCGGATAGCTTTATTTCGGATCATCCAGGAGGCAATCACCAATATCATCAAACATGCAAAAGCTAATCGTGTAAGCATTTTGCTCTATGAAGAAGCGGACAGTCTCATGCTGGCAATCAAAGATAACGGAACTGGCCTTAAAAATAAAAAGTCTGCTTTGGGAAGCTCCTCGATGGGTCTGAAATCCATCAAACGCCGTGTCCAATATCTGAATGGGAAGATGGAAATAAACTTCGGCTCAAAAGGTACCGAATTGGCTATATCAATACCATGACCATCAAAATGACACTGATATATTTGTCGCATTATATGCTATTCCGCAAGAATGGAAGGATAACTAAACTACTATCGGCTAAAGACCGATAGGTTTGGTTTCGCTTAAAGGCGACTAAAATGCAACCGAGACTTAGTGTTCTTTGTGAAAAACTTGGGGATCTTTGTGGTTATAATTTTTACCACAGAGTTCACAAAGAAAAAAACACTAAAGTCTTTGCCTAAAGGCGATGGATTTTCCCCCAGATTGATACATTAACATGATACCTTTAGTCAAAAAACAACTTAGCAAAGCTTCAACTAAACATGCTCTTTCCCAAAATCATCCTCTCTTTTCTCCTGCTCGTTTTATCCTACATTTGCTGCACCCCAAGCTACGGACAAATCCAGCAGATCAACCAAGAACTGAATAAGTTATCCTCAATCAAGGACAGCGTCAGTAAGGTCAACACGCTGAACCGGTTGGGGACACTTTACCGCACCAGAAATGCAGATAGTTGCTTTTACTACGGAATGGAAGCCAAGCGTGTGGCCACCAATATAAAGTATCGTCAAGGTCAAACAGCCGCAGACCATGTGATCGCTTTTGCGCTTTTTAAGAAAGGACTTTATGCAGAGTCGCTGGAGCTGCTTGGCAAAATATTACCCTACTACCAAAAACTCGATGATCCCGAAAATATTGTCCGTGTATATTTGGATATGGTCGAAGTCGAGAACAAAGGCATTTCTGATAGACCCAAGATTATATCGCTCCTGCAAAAAGCCATTCAAACAGGAAAAAAACTCGAAAAGGACAGCATTATGGCTGAAGTTTATATAAGCTATCTCAACAGAGGACCTGACCTTTCTGAAGACAGTGTTCGTTACTACCTCAACAAATCAAGAGAAATTGCAAGACGCTATAACGATGAAAGTTTACTGATTTTCAACCAGCTCTGGCAAGCAAGTCTATTGATTTCAAATGACCGAAAGGAAGAAGCATTGCCTCTCATACAACAATCTCTTGCCGCAGCAAAGCATATTGGCAATGCAAATTTGGAGTTCAATTCACTCGTTGCTCTGTATAATTATGAAGACGACTTTCAAAAAGAGCTTGAACACCTTTATCAAGAGTATGAAGTGGTAAAGAAAAGTGGGGACAAATATTTAGAAATCTACATTCTAAATAATGCTTTGGATATTGCTAAACACCTTGGCGACAAAGACGAGCTCATCAAAATCTATGTGGAATTGGAAAAGGCCATGTCGGCAGACTGGGAAAAGTCGAGAAAGTTTATGGGTGATTATGTAAAGTATAATGATATAGAAGATGACAATAGGCTATTGGCTGAGGAAAATAAGAGGCGAACCTTGTGGGTAGTCATCATTTCATTTATGGCATTGATCTCCTTAATGACTATTTACTTAATCATGCTCCGCAGAAGTCGAAAGGCAAAGGAACAAATCGGGGCACTCAATGAAACAGCCAACATGCAGATTATCGCCATGGAGGAGGCAAAACACGAAGCGGTGCGGGAAGAACAGCGGCGGCTCGGTCAGGATCTGCATGACGGACTGTCCTCTTCCATCGCCAGCATCAAGCATCAATTGGAAGTGCTTTCTTTAGACACTGAAGATCCAATACTGAAAAAGAAACTGGCAGCAATGCAATCACAGATAACAAATGCCTACGAAATAGCCAGGAACAAGAGCCATGAATGGTTCAATACTGATGGAGGGCAGCAAGGGCAAACTTTTGAGCAACAGATCAGATTATTAATTGATTCTGCCTTGCCTGACTCCCATTATCAGAAAGATATCCACATAGACGAGGGAGCCCTTCAGCATATCCCCATAGATACCCGGATAGCTTTATTCCGGATCATCCAGGAGGCAATCACCAATATCATCAAACATGCCAAAGCTAATCGTGTAAGTATTTTGCTCTATGAAGAAGCGGGCAGTCTTATGCTGGCAATCAATGATGATGGAATTGGCCTTAAAAACAAAAAGTCCGATTTGGGAAGCTCCTCGATGGGTTTGAAATCCATCAAACGCCGTGTACAATATCTGAATGGGAAGATGGAAATAAACTTCGGCTCACAAGGTACCGAATTGGCCATATCTATCCCTATATCATCAAAATGACACCAACAAGTACGTACAGCCTTTTTGGATTTGAGTGTGCTGTCAAACTTCTTTGTTATTGATGCTTAACTTCCCCTGTTGATTTTTGGTAGTTGAAAATTTTCAATTTCTTTACTTCGAAAGTCTGTGACAGGGAAATCGCTCTTAATAATTTCAAAGCGAGAAACCCTTCGGGATCTGTCCAATTTAGGTAGATTGGTCTGTGGGGACACAGACCAAGGTTTAAACTCTCGATGATTTTTTGGGTAAAAGCGATTTTCCTGAAGACAAGAATCTTACCGGCAAATAAAAAAAGGCCATCCGATACAGATGGCCTTTAATAAATCTAAAAGTTAGGGATCTTAAATATGATTATCAATCATTACAACTCCTCACGATGCAATTCCAATCGGTTCCATTATACAGCTTGATACATTCTTCATCGGTATCATACACCAACATTCCTTCTACGGCATCAAGGGCATCGATTTGCACAGTGGTCAATCGGGTAATTACAAAGCCCTTATTTTCCGATTCGATGGCAATGAAACCATTCGGGATATTTGCAGGCCAGTTTGCCGGCATTCCAATTCTGTCAGAAACCCCTACCCTGGTAAACTCTGCTGGTGTTCCATCTGCGCCGGGTTGGGTACAGAAGGTATCCGGACAAGGCACGATGTTCAACCCACTTCCACGTCCATAGATATAGGTAACGCCAACAACCGATTGGGTCGCTATGATGGTGTTAGGCGCTCCATCATTCCATGTGATGGCATTAAAGCTATTACCGTTACTCAATTCCAACAGATGCAGCTCACCACCTGAAGTCTTGCTGCCATACATACTGACATCACCATTAGGGGCAATAACAACTCGGATAAGTGGCGCGGAGGCCGTACCCTTCAACTGCCATATTGGAGCAGTATTGGTTTCATATTCGTCACCATCAGCGAACTGTACATTGATGCCGCTTGTCCCGGCAGACTGGAACTCAATCTCCTGTGTAGCCAGCTGTACCCCGTTGATTTCCATATTGAAGGAATTGTCTAAGGCATGAATATCAAACTGGAAACCATAATTGGTAGCTGGTTGGTTGAATGTGATCGGAACTCCACCATCGGAAGAAAACGTATTCCCTTCCACTTCTTCCGTACAAAGCTCAGGATCAACACCAAGACAAGCTTCTAAGATGATCACATTGGACAGCATCGATGGGTTTTCTACAGAACAGATATTGTCCGGATCCACAATCAACTCAAAGAAGCTTGAAGCGTCAGCTTCATCCGTGAATATCTCGTTGGTAATATCCAGTGTCACGGTAATGGAACTTTCACCGGTCGGGATTACCAAATCATCGATCTCGATGTAGGATTCTCCGATAGGATCAAACCCGAGTACACCCGAGGTTCCATTGTTGAAGGTAACGGAAGTGATATCCTGTCCAAGATCATAATACACTTTCAATATTGCTCCGGTGATTTCTGGATCTTGGTTGTCAAAATTTAAGGTATAAGTTACCTGATCTCCCTCGGCCAGACAGGTAGCATCTACTTCATAGAGGAAGTTTAAATCCGGCGCCGTGAAGCTGCTCGCCTCAAAACCTATTGTACTAAACTCATCTCCTGAAGGGTTTACACTACTATATGAATTGCTAGTTTCTGTTATCGTATAGTCACTTGAAGTATTGTAAGCTGTGGTCGTACCATCCGTGCTTCGTACATTGATGTACAGGTAATTGGTACCAGGCATCAATTCCAGTCCATTCAAGGTAAAGGTATTGGCATTGTATGTATATGCTGGAGGTGTTTCGAACTCAGAATCGTTATAGGTATCTTCTACAAACTCCAGTCCCGAAGGTAAGGTTTGTGTGATATCGATCGTTTGAGGTTCGCAATTATTGTTGATAAAGCGCATACGCATCGTAGTCTCAAGACAAGTTGGCACATCTTCACTGTTAGCGAAATCCTGTACCATGTACACATTATCCGCATTTGGTGGAAGAGAGATCAAACACTCGAAAGTAATATCCCCAATATCCAACGAACGAAGTGTCTGTCGTGCATTGACTCTTTCCACATCAAAGACAATCTCAATACGTTCAATTGCCCTTTCGAAGTGTACATTTGCGGTCGAATGCAGGTACGAAAGCCCTCTATAACGCTTATTACCAATCACTTGATTCCCCTGAATCTCATAAGTGGTTCTACTGCTCGGATTGGCCGCATTGGTAATTTTTGGCAATACCTCAATGTCATCGCAGTCGTAACCTATAATGGTAAACTTACTGGCATTCCTCAGATAAGTATTGATGTTGGAAATTTGGAAGCTCGCACCAGCCACCGTCTGGTTGAGGTTGATGCTGTGGACTACTTCCACATTCTGATTGTCCCTTCTTCTGGACAAGAACCATCTGCCATAAGGACGAGGGTGAGAATCTGGGCGATATTCTATTCCAGCAGGGAAATCCGCCGACATATCCACAATCAAATCGCCTTGGTCGGTAGTTCCGATGATTTCTGGATCCATCACGTTGTTTATGCGTTCCAATGAGGTATTCCAGCTGTTCCCAGTCTTGAATACAAAGGTACCTCCTGTACACACATCACAGTCACTAGGTGGTTCGATACAAGTACAAGCACCCAAAACCACCTCATTGGAAGTCATTGGCAACTCCTCTGCACAAGGATTATCAGGGTCAACAATCAATTCAAATACACTGGAGACAAAATCCTCATCAGTAAATATTTCATTGGTAATATCCAGGACCACCGTAATGGAACTTTGACCAGCTGGAATAACCAAATCATCTATTTCTATATAAGAATCCCCAACTGGATCAAATCCAAGTGTTCCTGATGTACCATTATTGAAATCAACAGAAACAATCTCCTGACCTATATCATAGTAAACTTTAAGGCTTGCCCCTGTGATTTCTGGATCATGGTTGTCAAAGTTCAAAGTATAAGTCACTTGACCTCCTTCATCCACACAAGTAGCATCCACTTCATAGAGTAAATCCAAATCTGGTTCCGTAAAGTTGCTTGCCACAAAGCCGACTGTGCTGAATTCTCCTGCTGCCGGGTTGATACTACTATATGAATTGCTTGTTTCTGTTACTGTATAATCACTGGATGTATTATACACTGTCGTAGTACCATCCGTGCTTCTGACATTGATATAAAGGAAGGTAGTTCCAGATGGCAACTCCAGCCCATTGAGTGTAAAGGTATTGGCATCAAAGGTATACGGTGTCGGTGAACCAAATTCCGAATCATTGTAAGTATCATCCACAAACTCCAATCCAGAAGGCAGCGACTGGGAAATATCCAAGGTTCTTGTATCACAATTACTGTTGATAAAACGCATACGCATAGTTGTCTCAATACAGCTAGGCACGTCTTCGCTTTGTGTGAAGTCCTGTATCATCGTCACATTATCCACAGTTGGTGGTAGCGGAATAGCACACTCAAAGCTAATGTCTCCTATATCCAAAGATCTGAGGGTTTGTCGGGCATTGACCCGCTCCACATCAAAAATGATTTCAATACGTTCTATCGGTCTGTTGAAACGCACATTGGCTGTGGAGTGCAGGAAGGTAAGTCCCCTATAACGCTTGGTCCCAATCACTTGATTCCCCTGGATTTCATAGGTAGTTGCGTTGGAAGGATTTGCAGCGTTTGTAATTTTTGGCATCACCACATTGTCATCACAATCATAGCCTATGACGGTAAACTTATTGGCATTGTTCAGGTAGGTATTGATATTGGATATCTGGAAACTCGCACCTGCCACAGTTTGGTTTAGGCTTATATTATGACTTACCTCCACATTTTGGTTGTCCCTTCTTCTGGACAAGAACCATCTACCATAGCGACGAGGGTAAGCATTTGGACGATATTCTATTCCCGCAGGGAAATCTGCCGACATATTCACGATTAAATCGCCCAAATCGGTGGAACCGATGGTTTCCGGATCCATTACATTGTTCTGGCGCTCTAATGCGGTATTCCAACTCGCACCGGTTTTGAACACAAAGGTCCCTCCTGTACATACGTCACAATCACTTGGGGAAACTATCCCAGCAAAGGTCATATACTTAACCCCTTCGGTAAACAGGAAGTTGAAAGAAGCTGTACCTCCTGTATAAGAAGCCGCTGGCAATCTGACAAGGTTAGTGCTGAAATTTTCATCATCGGCTACCCATATTTCTATACTGGAATTGAAGGTATAGTCATTCAGATCAGCCTGCAACCAAATTGGTTCAGGATTACCTGTGGTCTCTACGCGCCACACCTTATTGGCTCTCGTAATGGCAGGATCCAATGGAAGTCCTGTACAGGGATCTGTATCGGCCTCGGTTTCCCCAGTAACGGCATTGTCGCCAAACATAATAAATGTGTGGTCTTCACCGAACGCTGTTCTTTCCGTGTTGGTATTCGGAGCGGTGAAGTCATTAGTGGTCGCCACAATCAACATGCCCTTTGCAGCAGGATTAACCGAAGTTGAAACCTTTTGGCTGAGTAAACCAATATCATCACGTGCGATACCAAAGACGTTGTTGTTGAATTCAGTACTATTCACACCATCCCAGACCGTTTCTTCCGTTGAGGATAAGTAATTCAGCGATTCTAATCGAGAAAGTGTGATACCATACTTAATAGCAAGATATGAGTCCACCCTTCTTCTTTCCGTTTCAGTTAAATTGCCATGACCATAGATAATGGTTTCACCAAGGTGTCCTGTAAATCCACCATTATCACTTCCATTACTGGAGAAGCGGGTATCACCAAAAGCGTGACCCCCGTTCATAAAACCTCTGGCACCATGTGTTCCATTGGCACCATTTGTATTTCCGTTGAGTCCTTTTGAAAGTGTTAAATCTGTAAAAGTTTGGTACATAATACTCGGAATGGTAGTCGAATAAGTAATACCCCCCGGGTTTGCTAAATAGCGTGCACCATAGCTGTTGTTAACCCTTTCTAATCTTTGGTCTGCATTCAGACCAATACCATCCCACCTGGAAATACTTCCAGCAGGTAAATTATTATCCACTAATGAGCTAAATATTCTACCATTACTTCCGGGATTTATAATACCTTCTTTAGTCAATGTTATAATGTCAAACTCTAAATCATATATTGTTTGAACATTAATATTTCCTAAACTTTGATTGCCCGCAGTAAAGTTGATACCAGCATTAAAGTTAAAATAGTCGACGTCTCCTTCTATAAACTTTGGAAAGGCGTTAGTTCCCAATTGAGAAACTACAGTTCCTGTAAATACATCTGTCCAAGAAGTAACATCAGAGCCAACACCAGTGTTTTCAGCATCAATATCAGCTCTGTACCAATAAGACAGATTATTGACAACCCCACCTGGACCAACTCCATAGGCCGCAAAAGTGAAGTAGTCTCCATCATTGAATGTAATGCTTGCAGTATTGTAATCCTGTCCATTGATGCTTATCACATCTTCCATTGGGACAAAATCATCTGTATCATCAAATATTTCGTCTGTTGAACGCACTAGATACATATTTGACAATCCTACCGGCCAAGCTAACGTAACCGTGCCTACATTATTTGTATTTTGTACTTTCCAAACAGCTTCAAAACGCAAATTTGTTTCACCGTTAGTACCTGCTGTATAAACCAGTGGGATGATCAAGCTTTGTCTTTCGTTATTATCACCTACTATCAAGAACTGTCCGTCTGTCAATGAGTTAGTGTTTTCCAAATTGCTTTCAGCCAAAGACGTTCCTGCTCCGATTATCAGTCTCTGACTTGGGTTGGCACTTTTTGATTGCTTTTGATGCAATGCCGAAGCAAAATCATTGGCGATACCAAATACATTGTTGTGATATGTGGCATTATTAGTACCATCCCAAATTACAGTACTTGAAGAAGACAGATAGTTGAAGGTGCCTGTTTCAAAATCATCCTCCCGCAAGGTCACACCATACTTGATCCCCATATAACTATCTACCCTATCTTTCTCATTCCCATCCAAATCTCTACTATAATATACGGTTTCACCTATATTCCCGTCATAAGCCCCATAGTTAGTATCTTGACCAATTCTATAATGATTGGTGCTTAAACTAATATTACTTACCGTATTAAAAGTTTCTACAAAGCCGTTGTATCTCGTGCTAAACAACAAGTTTGAAGCGGTGCTTCCTGCCCCATTTAACCATGAAGCTCCCATAATATTTGGAATTTCACTTGCGATGGGGTTTGACAATTCCGGAGTGAAATTGTTGTGGTAGATTAAGTAATTATTCCCGGCCATTCTATGCCAACCAGGATAATCCATGGTAACATCCATACCAAGAATTCCTGAGCCATAACCAACAGTATTATCCCTGCCTGTAAAATATAAGGTCCCTTCAGTTTTTGGTGTAGAGATAGGGAAAGTATATGACAACCATTGAACCGACGAACGGGTAAACCTCACAGACGGATTGAAATTGAGCATTACTTCTGGGGTATAAATTGGTCTTCGGGCTGCCGTTGGCTGACTAAAGTCAATCCCGGAGCTGTTGAATTCACTCCATTGCTCAATTGTCTGACCAGAAGCTGCCAGAGTTACACCTGCGTCGGTATAGACAAATGCATCTGCCCTGTGCCAAGCTTCAAGGCCTGCCCCAACTCCACCCGGTGCATGTGTATATCCAGCAAAAGTGAAGAAATCTCCATCACTGAATGTAATGGTTGCGGTATTGTAACCCTGCCCATTGATGCTTACCACATCGTCCATTGGGATAAAGTCATCTGAATCATCAAATGTTTCATCTATTGACCGAACCAAATACATATTGCCAACTCCCACCGGCCAAGCAACAGTTACTGTGCCAACATTAGCTGTGTTTTGCACCTTCCAAATGGATTCAAAGCGGAAATTGGTCTCACCATTGCTTCCTGCCAAATAAGCCAATGGAACACTCAATCCCTGCATCAAGCCATTATCACCTGTCATTAGGAATTGTCCTTCTGTAAGATCATTGGTATTGTCGGCATTGTTGTCAAAAAGGGAATTTCCTGCTCCGATAATTAGTTCTTGACCTTCATTGATACTTTTGGCCTGACGCTGGGTCAACCCGCTGACGGCATTGAACCCGAGACCAAAGATGTTTTCTGTATAGCCCGTGTTGGCTGTAAGGCTGAATACCACATCTGAATCTGAATTCAAATAGTCTTCGCTCAAGGTAACACCGTTCTTGATAGCTAAGTACGAGTTTACCCTCGATTGTTCGTTAGGAGTAAGTGCCCGGCTATACCAAATCACTTCCATGATATCGCCAGGGAAAACGCCGGCTCCTGTTCCAAACGTACTATAGCCTACTCTTAAATAAGGGCCGTTAAACTGAAACAGGTTGGAATTATTGTATGTAAAGCCTTCATAGGCACCGTTTAACCCCAAGGTAAGTTCACCTCCTGAGAAGCTTGACCCACCTCCGTTGGCGATGGAGTTGTCTGCCACGGCGGAGAAAAGATTGGTTGTGTTAATCGTAAACGGTGTACTGAATACCTCTGAGGTTGTTGTCGCATCAAAATCATAAAAGCGTGGGGTTCCGGCCGATGATGCAAGAGATGGGTTTGACCCATACGTTGTACCGCCAGTAGTACCCATACCAGTGATACGACCTGTTCCGGTTGAAGTGGGTCTTACCGAAGAGAACATAGAATATGACGTGGTATTATCTCCACCACCCGGATTCAACAAGGTATTGCTATTATAGAAATTCTTCGAAGTTGTATAATCTGTGGTATATGGATGGAAGTTATGTGCTCCATCGGCAGTAGACAATGCCCAGGTACCCAAGGCAGGGATGTCGTCTGCATTTGTCGAATGGTCTTGCCAGGCAGTAGCAATATCTCCTGCCATATCTGATCTCACCCAAAAACCCTGTCCGGCAACGCCACCCGGAGCCATCATATATCCGGCAAAGGTGAAATAGTCTCCATCATTGAAAGTGACTGTTGCTGTATTATAATCAACGCCATTAACTGTAACCACATTCGTCATCGGAATAAATTCGTCCGTTGCGTCTATTGTTGCATCCGTAGATCGTACCAGGTGTAAATTAGTAATCCCCGCAGGCCAGGCCACGGTTACTTGTCCTACTCCGTTGGTATTTTGTGCTTTCCAAATGGCTCCAAAACGAAAGTTGGTTTCGCCACCCGGAGCATTGTGTGTTAGTGATTCTGCTAATTGCTTTTGCAACCCATTATCTCCCCATACCAAAAACTGACCATCAACAAGATCATTTGTATTGCCTGCATTGGTATCAAACAAACTGCTCCCATTGCTTATCAACACTTGATTTCCTGTATTTTGGGACATCGCTTGCTTTTGGTGCAATCCTGATGCATCATCCCTTCCTATTCCGGAAATATTGTTGTTGTAAGTAGCGTCACTATAAAGAACATTGTCATTGGCATCGACATAGTCGCCTTGCTTGGAAATGCCATACTTTAGCGCAAGATACGTTTCTACTTTGTTGTATTCTGCAGGATCGTGCTTCCCGGAAAAAACTACCACTTCTGCCACATCCCCGCTCCAGAAAACACTATTTGCCCCTGAAGAGCCTATCCTAAAGGCCGCATTATTGGCATATGTCGGGCTTACATTGGTTGCATTGATGACCTCCGCCAGGCTTTGGGCAGCGATATAATTCCTACCGGTAGCACCTCCTCCATCATACCCTGTCCTTACCAAATTCAAGCCTTGGTTCGGTTGTGTGATATCCCAATTAGGCGGAGCAGGAACCATGGCAGTGCCTGTATTGTTTGCAAATGTCACAACACCTCGAGTTGCAATGGTTCCGGTGGTAGCCTGTTGACCACTGTGAAAGCCTGTAGCATCATTGGATGCGCCGATACCAAATACTGCTCTGTTGGCAGTAGCTGCATTGTTTTTAGCAACATAGTAGTATGTAGTGGGGGTGGTATTTCCTACCGGCCAAAGGATCTTGGGTGTGAGATTGTTGAACTGGTGAGCAGTAACCCCGCCAAAAGAAGCTACCGGATTGAAGTTGATCAAAGACTCGCCAACGGGTGCTGAGGTTCTTTCCAGGTTATAAGCATTGCCTGATTGGTCTGCCCAGAAAGTTCCCGCCAATCCTACATCCCCCTTGTACCAAGCGGCCAAACCGGTGGATACACCCCCGGGGGACTGCCCGAAAGCCGAAGTTAGCACGGAAAAAAACAGCGCTGTAACAAATCCAATTTTCAAGTTGTATAATTTTTTCATGCTAAACAATTTTTAATTCCCTCTTCAGGACAATTCACTTTAAACGCATAATTTATCTATAGGAAGCTACATTTTCGTATGCAAGAATGACTGATGCATACGTTTCTTTCTTATTCTGGATTTCCCTACTTCCAATAACTCCAAACCAAGCCATCATAGACAGCCAAAGCCTTGGCATCAGTATCATAGCATATCATTCCCGGGTATGGACTGGGTACATTCAAATGGGGGGAAGCCACTTTGGGCAACACCAATGCCTTATCCGTCGCTTCCAACACCAACACACCATCAACAGCTGTACTCGTGTCTCCTATCACTGTCTGCGTGCCTGCAGCTGCACCAGAATAAGGCAACACGGCACTGTTGTTTCCCTCATCAGAAAGGTTAATCCAGACACCATTTGAATACATTTTTACCATTTGGGCATTTTTGTCATACAAAAATGTCCCGTTCGCCGGTGTGGCAGGCAAGATTTCTACAGCAGGTAGAATAATCCCCTTGGTGGTGCCAGAAGCAAAGTCCAATACACCACTGCCATCTACGTTTAATTTTTCGATGGCAGTTTGACCATAACCCACAGTACAACTGAAGCAGATCCCAAGTAGTAATAAAACAGGTATTTTCATAAGATTATAATTTGTCTTTTAAAGGCCATATAGAATCTCGCATGCATAATCCCCCAGTGTTTGACTTTTTAGTCATGCTCGATTTCATGTGTTTATAATTGTTTTTTTAGTGATCACCCCGACTAGTCGGGGCAGGTTTTGACTATAATTTTACATCCACCTATTGACTCACGCCATTCATACTTTTTATATTCGGACGAAATTCCCCAGGTTAAATCTATTAAACCAGTCATAAAACCAGCTTGGTTTACCGCCACGTTTTTATCTTTAAATGAAAAGAGTTAAATATTATTGGGCCAGCTTTGTAATGGAAAGCCCAGCGTAGTCCACAATGTTATCCGTAATGGCATTACAACTGAAACGAACCCTTACCTGATCTCCTACATTCAGAAATCCTGTCCAATACAACGTATTTCCATTGTCCACAATGGTACCTGCCAGGTTGGAATAGGTATGTTTTATCATTGTACTCCAACTTACTCCTCCATTTGTACTTCTTTCATAGTAGGCCATGGTATGCCATGTGGGGGTTGCAGTCCCAGTGCTTGTATGTGTGTTAGAACTTTGCATGACTATAATGTAAACCCCTCCCATACCAGTCGGAACAGTAAAAACATTATTGGTCCAGGAATCATAAATATCAAGACTTTCCACAGTAAATTGCCCAATGGCAGCATTTGGGATAACTTGTCCTGCCACATTCTGTGTTCCCGGTGCGTTGGCAACTACAAGTACTTTTGATGTTCCAGCATCTGAAGGTACTCCTTGTACATATCCTACGACACCATTATTATCCGCTACCAATGTTCGGGTAGCTTCAAAAGTCTGGTCTTGAGAGGGTGATGCACTACCGCCGGGCGTAGTGTTTGTAGCATTGGTTGCTCCATTCAATGGTAAACCTTGTATCCTTACATTTCCTCCATTGATATGAAGTTGTTCTGTAGGAATACCGATACCTATTGCTACTCTTCCGTTTACCTTTAGCCTTTCCGTTCCTGAAAAAGTTTGCTGCCCAGCATAGCCTACACTCAGTGTATTAATAATGTTAAATCTGCCATCTCCTGCTATCTGGGCTCTTTGAGAGCCTGGCGCTCCACCAGAACTTGTTGTAAAATTAATAGGTGCGGCATTGGTCGTATTATTGGTTCCAATATTGAGACTGGTAGAATTACCGCCAGCAAGCATTTGCGCAGCAGAATTATTATCAGTATAAAGAAACAGTGAATTTGCTCCGCCATGGGAGAAGGTTATTGAAGCCCTGTTGCCGCTTCCGGCATCTTGCCTCATTCCAGTACCTGCGGTATTAAAAAACGTAGTTTGCTGTACGTTTGAAAATCTGAGAAAGTTTTCATCTTGTGTTACGGTCCTGTTTGCAGTAAGCGTACCGTTGGCGTTGTAGATATTAAGATATTCCCCTTCCGTACTTACCCATTTAGTTCCGTTGAAATAATAGTAACCGGACGCAGTCACATCTATCGTTTGCCCTGCCGGAGCGGTATCTGCTGCTATTACATATACCAAAGCCCCCTCTTGGTCTGTGGTATAGGTCTTGGCTCTCAGTTGGTCACCGGCAATTCTAGGTGCGATGATACCGTCCAACGAAGTGATATCTGCGGGTTTTCCTTCTACATCCAAAGTGGTTTTGGGAGTTACCGTATTTATTCCTGTCTGAGAGTAGGCAATGGCCGAACTGAGTAATGCGGCTAATAATAATACCTGTTTTTTCATCATAATCTTATTTAAATAATTTGCCGTGCCGTTATATGACTGCATTTAGGGAGTCCATAGTATCCTATTAAGTGGACAAAAATATTTCCCCACATCCAACCCATCACTGATCCCCCCCGTATGAAATAAGGGCAGGATCAGTGAACTGAACTGTTAATTTGTTTTGGGATATGTTATCTTCTTCATCCATAATTTTAACCAGATTAAAACATAATCTGTCATTTTCCTTCAATTGTACCTGAAAGCTATATACTCCGGTTGACGGAAAAGTGTGAGAATTTGTCTGAAATGCTTCCTTACCGTTGACGACAACTTCATAATTCACTCTTTTTTGTATAATATCGTCCTTGTCTATATCGGTTGACACACTGATTTTATATACGCCCGTTTTGTGCACGATAACCTCATTATCCCTGAGTGATACCTCAGTCCCGCCGGTTCCGGAAAACCTCATTTGGTTTCTGACACCATCCTCAAGGCTGTTATACCCTTTTCCTTCCATTACACGAACAGGATTATTATCTTTTACGTGACCGCAACTTTCACTGTGTTGGTGCGGTTTGTTTTGCTGTCCAAATCGGAGTGATTCGCCCTGTTGCCCAAAAGCAATAATGGACAACATTGTCATTAATGACATACAACAAAATTTTACCAATAACTTAAATCGTATTTTCATATCATTATTATTTATTTTTAATGATCGGATAAATCCCTGCTGACAAGGCAAGGAATTATTCATTGATTACCTTAGTTGGTGTCTATTTATTACTTAGTTTAAACTTTATATATCAGTAGGTTCGTTCGAACTAGTGTTCAAATACCTCAAATCACCTTTTTACTTCCAGTAGTTCCACACTAATCCGTCAAAGATAGCCAGCGCATTACTGACTGTATCGAAACACATCATACCTGGATAAGGGCTTTTTACAGTGGTATGAGGATTGGCTATGTGCGGCAGTATCATTGCTTTGTCGGGAGACTCCAAAACCAGAGCCCCATCCGCTGCGGACTCGGTATCTCCCATAACGGTTTTCTTTCCTGTCTCAAGTGAATTATTTGTTATGATACCAGCGTCGTGTCCTTCGCCTGACAAATCCACCCAGACACCCCCTTCATACATTTTCAACTTCTTGTCTGATCTATCAAACAAAAATGTCCCGTTTACTGGTGTTAGAGGAACAACATCTACTGCCGGAAGGATAATCCCGCGGAAATTGTCCGCTTGATCATAAAAGTCCAACAATGTACTGTTGCCATCAACAGTTAATTTGCTAACAGCGACTTGGCCCATGGCATAAGATGCCATGGTGAAGAGAACTATACTAAAGATAATTTTTTTCATAAGTTCATTTTTACTGTTTATATGACAGATTACGGTTATGTGATATAACCTCCGTCCTCTTCTACATTCAACTAATCTACACTAATACACGTTTGCTCAATACAGTTCCATTCACCATCTCTAAACAATTTGACACAGTCTGCATCAATATCATAGATCAACATTCCTGATTTAGGGTCAGTAATCACTGCATCGTTTTGTACCCTAGTAATCACAAACCCTTTGGTCGCAGATTCAATAGCCAACCAACCGTTAGGTACAGTAGCTGGCCAGTTGCTTGTGAGTTCTGTATGAGTAGTTACTCCCACCACAGTATAACCGTCCGGAGTTCCTCCCGCTCCTGGCATAGTACAAACAGAACAGTCTGGTTCCCAATCTAAATAATAATCCTCAACCTCTCCATCTGGTGCGGCCAGGAAGCTGCGTTCATCTTCGGGAGTATCTGCGTCATCTTCCAGTAGTGCCGTGGTCAATCTCAATCGAACGAACCCCCTTACTACTTCCCCTTCTTGGCAATCTATAAGTATATCATCTGCCCAGGTAAGTGTAATTGTCTGTGGCGTTTCTGAAGATGGTACCTCTTCAACAACAGCTTCATATGGATCAAACCTACCATTGTCATTCCAATCAATAAAACCGTAGAGATATGCAGTTTCCCCAGTGTTATTGGTCAGAGGAATCTCCAAAGTATAGGGAACTCCCGGTACTTTTATAGGCAAACTTCCAGCTGTGAGAGCATCTTCATCATCTCCTTGCTCATCATCATCATCTCCCATGGCATCATTCCCACTTCCGGTTATGGTGAACTGTGCCCAGTCTTCACTATCTGCTGCTATGCTACCTAACTTCAATGGATTGTCATTTTGGCTAAATTTGATCTCATGGCTAGCACCATCCCCTAAGTTATAGCGATCGTCCAGATCTCCATAATCAAAAGCTGTGTTTCCACAAACTGGTCCTGTTGATGGGGGACCGGAGAAATTGAATTCCGCAGGGCTATTCGTACAACCACCACAACCATCACTTCCCTCAACAGTATGCCCTACATAGCCATAGCGGTCGTTCCTGTCTTTAATCAATATAGAAATATGACCTCCGACTTCTAAATAAATCATTTTCCCTTCCATCATTTGTGCTCCATTCCCGATGGTAACAGCAGTTGGCAAATAACGGGTTGTTGGACCCACGGTCCCCGATTTAACCCCATCGTTGTTTCCCGTTGTGTATGCCCTGTGTTCCTCTGTGATCAGACCAAAAATTGGAGCCCACGAATCATGGTTATTCGCAGAAATCCAGATTACTTTTTTAATGGGTTTGGTAACATCCGGTTGGTTACCCGGAGCATCCGGCTCCTCATTCATTTGGGTAATAGTAAGCCAGTTTTGGGTATTGGAAGTATTGCCAAGCCCCAGCTGACCATCTTCATTTGCTCCCAAAACAAATACTTTCCCTTCTCCATCCCGTAGATAATATGCTGTATTATTTCTGTGGTTGATGCTTTGCTGCTTTATCGGCAATGTTATACCTGTTGGTGTAACCATTTGGGTTGCATAACTCTTATTAGATGCTTGTAAACCATCCCCTAAAAACACATCAGAACCCCAGGTATAAAAACTGTTGCCATCCGTAGCAATTGCTGCTGCACCTGAAGTACGAACATCTTTCATTCCGGTAAGTGGTGTTGTAACATTCAACATCACCTGATGCCAACCAGCTGCTACAATACTTCCGTCTCCCTGGACATCACTCCCGATTACATTTGAATATACCCATATCTCCCCTGTTTTGGTCAATAACATTAGAGAACCTATTGAAACACCACGCCCCGCATCTATCATTTGTACATCGGCAGGACTCACCCCCAATGGCAGTGGTAACTGGCTCATAGCATTGGAGACGCCTGGAATCACGATTCCTGAAGTTCCCCAAACATATAATCCGGTAGTAGTCAAAAGGCAATACTGATGAGTAAAATCAAGACCGTATATACTTGCACCTGTTGCCATTAATGGATTCCCTTGGAAATTATAGCCATTGAATCCTGATTCAAGTTTAGCCGGTGTCATCTGATGGGTACCACTTCCATGTGTATTAGCTCCAAATACCAGCCAATCTCCATTTGCTGTTTTAGCAATAGTTGCATGAAAAAGTGCCTGTATAGGATCCATAAGTCCTAAACGGTCATCTTCAGCATCACATGGCTGGGGTTCACCTTGTGTTGCTCCCAAATCTACAGGAATTGAATAATCCTCTACTTCACCATTAATAGGATAAGTTGCATTTACACCTGTACTGAGCCCGTCACCAATAGATCTTTCATCCACATCTGCTGTAGATGGATTGTCAGCAAGTGCTGCACTTGTCAGACGAATTCTCATATAGGTGTTGGCAGCCGTACCGGTGTACGATGTAGTATACCAATAGAGCTGAGCTGTCTGACTTCCGGAATTTGCGGATAGCAAAACAGAGGTATATTCATCAGAAGTAAATCTTCCGTTACCGTCCATATCTATCCAGGCATGAAGTGTAGCAGCGGTCGTGAGGTTATTGGTCACATTTACAAGTACGCTATATTCAGATCCTGATATCAGCGTAGGTAAAGGGAATACCACTCCATCTTCATCCAGTCCGTCCCCATTGGCTCCGTTATTATCGGCGCCCGGAGCCACACTCTGCGGACCAGGCTCGGTATCCACCGTATTCCCTATAAGTAGTGCTTCATTTGGCAAATGGCGGGCCGGTAAGATTACTCCTGAATTATTATATTCATAAGATTCCGGCACATCGCCATAATCAAGGTCAGTGGATACCGGAATCTTATGGTCTTCCACCTCACCGTTAAATATCACCGGTGATGCGGCATATTCTCCTGTATTGAGTCCATCTGCCAATGCCCTTTCATCCACCAAAGCACCCGGGGCACCTGTTATGAAATCGGTTAATGTTCCTTGTGATATACGCAGGCGTATATTCAGTTCGGTCAAAGCCGAGTCGAAAACCGACTGTGGGTTGCTCCATGTAAGGGTTACCAAGCCTCCGTCTGTGTTATTAGGCACACTAACTGTTGCCACTTCAGTTGCCTGAAAACGGCCGTCGTTGTTAAAGTCAATCCAACCATAAAGTGTTCTCGCTGCTCCTGTGAAATTTGTAACTTTTACACGTGCCGTATATCCGGCTCCGCCTCCTGCATAAATAGGAGAAATATCCAAGTCCAGCCCGTCCTCGTCATCAATTCCGTCCTGGTCATCGCCCAGTGCATCTGCCGAGGTCAGTTTGGCCGCTTCGGCATCGGCAGGGTTGTCTCCTATATACAATCCGCTGCTGATGGCCTGCCTTGCCGGAGCCACTATATCATTTCGGTTGGTATCATAGCTGTCCGGTAAGTCTCCATAATCATATATAGTTACTACAGGCAGCCTGTAATCTTCAATTTCCCCAATCTGTGCCACTCCATAAGGTGTCGCGGCAGCTGTTCCTGCAAGACCGTCACCTATAGCCCGTTCGTCCACTACAGCACCAAACGAAGCTGCTGTTGTCCAATCGCTCAATGTTCCGGCTGAAATGCGCAAACGCATATAGACGTTCTCAACCCCTACGGGGATAGTGTTGGTATTGACAGCTGTCCACGACAGGGTAACAGTCTGCTGTTCTGCATTGCTCGGCACTGTAACTGTTGCTACTTCTGATGCCTGAAAACGCCCATCATTATTAAAGTCTATCCAGCCATATAAGGTCTTATTTGAACCTGTATTATTCATGACGCTCACACGTGAATAATAGATCGTTCCTCTGTGAACCGGCATTAGGGCAATCGCATCTTCTTCTGCTCCGTCTCCATTAGTTCCGTTGTTATCAGCACCGTCAGCCACGGAGTTTGGTGCGGATTCTGCTTCTACCAATTCACCTAGCCTTAACAAAGGAGATGGTGCCTGTCTTGCAGGCAGGTAGTGTTCCGGATCGGTGCCAAACTTATTCATATCATAAGTAATGGGAGCATCTCCGTAATCATATAAATCACTTACCAGAAATTGATAATCTTCTATTTCTCCTACAGCATTGCTTCCGCCATAGCTTCGAGTATCAATCAACGTAGTATTTCCACTGTTGGTATTGGTCAATGCAGCTCCTGACAATCTGAGCCTCACATACGTTTTCCCTTCTGCAAGCACTGCCGGGGACACCTCGGTATTGTTCCACGTGAGTGTAAAATAGCCTGTAGTACCGGCTGTAACACTACCGGAAGCAAGGGCTGCTTCATTTCCATTAAAGAATCCGTCACCATTGAAGTCAATCCAGCCATACAGTTGCTTGGTACCTGTAACGGTAGTATTTATCGGAACAACTATCGAGAAAGGAGCACCACTGGTAATTGTTTGAGGGACAGAAATTCCGTCTTCATCCTCGCCGTCACCATTCAGTCCGTTGTTGTCTACACCCGGAGCCACACTGTTCGGAGCCAATTCATAATCTACTGTTTCCCCTATCATAAGTTCAGGAACAATTGTATTTGTGTGATAAGCCGGATTTCCGTTTTCATAGCTGGAAGGTACATCGCCATAATCACGGATCACGGTCAATTGATAATCCTCTACTTCTCCACGGGATACCGATCCGTATTCTCCGGTAATCAACCCATCTGCTATGGAGCGTTCATCTACCACGGCACCTCCCTGAGCTGCAGTTGTGAAGTCAGCGATGGTTACCCCTGTTTCGGGTTGTATCAGCCTCAATCGCATATAGAGTTTCTGAGTTGCAGCGTCTATCGAATTGATTTGTGCGGCAGTGAAGTTTAATGTTGCAGAAGTTGCTCCGTTGGCAACCGATACAGTCTGAACTTCTCCAGCCTCAAACCTTCCGTTGTTGTTCAAGTCTATCCACCCATATAATGTAGCGGCAGCACCTGTATTATTGGTTACGGAAACCACAAAGGAATTGAGTGCTCCGGATTTGATGAATAACTGGTTAGATGCCAGCCCATCATCAGTGATTCCGTCACCGTTAGTTCCGTTATTATCTGCACCCGGGGCTACAGAAGCCGGTCCTGATTCTAAATCAAAAGAATTCCCGAGATGTAAAGCATTGGTAGGATAGTTCCTTGCCGGCTTGAAATTTGCGGGTGCTGTTCCATCCTTATCCATTTCGTAACTTTCAGGAGCATCACCAAAGTCATAAAGTTCGTCCGCTACTTCAAAACGATAATCCTCTACCTCTCCAAAGCGTGGAAGCGTATATATTCCTGTATTGGCCCCATCAGCAATAGACCGTTCATCAATGTCTGTTGTAGCAGCATTATCCGCTCCGGCTGTCTGTGTCAGTCTGATACGCACATACAAATGCTCCGTTCCTGGAGGAATAAGAGCTGTCTGTGCTCCTCTGAACCAAAAAGTGACTGCTGTTGTTCCCGTGGATACTGTCTGATAGCCGGTTCCGGTTCCGGAAACTGCTGTATAAGCCACCTCATTTGCCTGAAACTTACCGTCATTGTTGAAATCGACCCAGGCAATAACGCTTGAGCCGGCCGCTACGGTCACAGGCACAGAAAAGTTGAAAGGAGCTCCCCTTGTAATCAAAGGCAGGGTAATCAAACCGTCTTCCTCTAAACCATCCCCATTGGTACCATTGTTATCTTCTCCCGGCAGCACGCTAAACGGGGCAGATTCGTGCTCAACCAATTGTCCTATTGTATAGGAAGAATTGGCAATCTGTCTTGCGGGATAGGAATCACTGGCATTATTCAGTTCGTAACTTACCGGTAAATCCCCAAAATCATAAAAATCAACAGGCAATTGGTAATCCTCTACCTCACCAAAAGCGACTATCGGATTATTAGCCGGATTGCCGGTAGCCGTAGCTCCGTTTCCAACACTTCTTTCGTCAATGATAGCTCCTCCTGAAGCAGCTGTGGTAAAATCCAGTAATTGCAAATTAGAGAGCCTCAACCTCGTATAGATATGGGTTGTTCCCAGTGCAATGGATGTGGTCTGGGCAGCAGTCCAAGTAAGGGTAATATATGAATTCCCTGTCAAAGTTGTTGTGGCTGTTGCCACTTCACCCAGCTGGAAACGTCCGTCTCCGTTCAGGTCTAACCAACCATATAAATATTTGGTCCCTGTGAGTGTTGCCGGAATATTTACAGGTACCGAAATACTATAGGCAACCCCTCTGCTCACACTCACGAACTCGGTAATTCCGTCTTCATCTGCTTCTCCTACCGCATTATCTCCGGCAATATTGTTCTCAGCGGGTGCCGTCACAGATGCCGGGGTTGTTTCCACATCCAACAAGTCCCCTATGCTGAAACCTTCCAAGGGTGCGTGTACAGCAGGAAGGTAATTATCATCTTTATCATTTTCAAAGGAAACCGGAAGGTCTCCGTAATCAAACGTGTTGACTACTTCTATCTGGTAGTCCTCCACCTCTCCGTTGGGGATGGTTCCGTGGTCATTGACATTGGTTGTTGAAATTGCCCCGAAGCCGATGCTCCGTTCATCCATATCGGCACCTCCCCCTGCTGCGGTGGTAAAGTCATTCAAAATCCTATCAGAAAGCCGTAACCTCATATACAGTTTCTCGACTCCATCGGGTATTTCCGCAGTTTGAAGTCCTGTCCAGGTAAGCGTCTGTGTGCTTGTTCCTGCCGTACTAAAGGAAGCTGTTACAAACTCTCCAGCTTCAAATTTTCCGTCATTGTTGAAGTCGATCCAGCCATACAGGTACTTTGTTCCTGATGTATTGGTTACCGGAACATCCAAAACAAAAGCAGCACCTTTTCTTATCTGAACGGTAGCAGGATCTATGGCATCTTCTTCTGCTCCGTCTCCATTGGTCCCGTTATTGTCTTCTCCCGGTGCTACACTATGGGGTGCAAGCTCCCGGTTAGGGAGAATGCTCCCCAGTGAAAGACCTGAAATACGCATGTGGGCTGCAGGCATATAAACCCCGTCCTTAGAAAACTCATAAGAATCTGGCACATCCCCATAGT
Organism: Belliella marina; assembly: GCF_042682445.1. NCBI lineage: Bacteria > Pseudomonadati > Bacteroidota > Cytophagia > Cytophagales > Cyclobacteriaceae > Belliella > Belliella marina. Next base: position 4,230 of record NZ_JBHUHR010000022.1, on the reverse strand, counting down.
CAAATATGGCAGATGTAACACTGCTCCAGGTGTCTCCTATATTGATTCCGTCCACTTCCAGTGTTGGCCCACTGGCTGCTGCTGCTTGCACAAGAAAAGCATGATTAAGTGATGCTACATCTGCTATGGCCGGTGCTATACTGATAACCGCTGTTGCCGGGGACTCTACCGATAAAGGCGGATTTACATATAATCTGATTATGTCATTGCTGGTTCCCGTAAAAGCCTCATATTTGAGCACCAGTAGAACATTCTCCCCAAAGGGTCTTACCGTAGTTTCATAATCAGCTGCTGCTGCTGTTTTTCCTATCCCAAAGCTATAACCTGAACCATTGGCCTGTATATATATCCGGGCATTATGGGCAGAAGCTGTACTTCCCAAAGCAAAAAAGTAATTTCCAGTTTGTGCTGCCGAAACATTTACGACCATAGAAGCATAAGCTGCCAGACCATCTGCGTTTACGGGTATAGAAATAAAGCTTTTATAGACATTCTGCCCACCAGGACCCAAGGCTATTTTATTTCCCATATTAGCAGCAATCGTATTGGGGTAGGTCAGATTGCCATCTACTACTGTGATAAGCGGAGTGCCTGTAATAGTTACCCAACCGGTATTTGACAGCGTTGTCCCCTGAGCGTAATTAAAACTCTCTGACAAGCGTGTTTGTGCACTTAAATGCTGCGAACATAAAAACAGTACCGATAGAAAAATACCGATCAACAGCCTTACTTGTGATTTATAGCTATTTTTCATTAAGCTTTGTCTTTTTCTGAACTACGCCTAACAACAACACAGCTCTGAAAGCAATTGCTTTCGCCTTCTTTATGGATATGCAAGTCGGTTGTATGTTGTGTTTTTCTATCATTTCCAATCAATTACCTGATTGTTTAAGCACTTCCCTTAGGATGTCCCCTTGTAATTCGGGATGATAGTGGGAAAGTATACACTTTCCCACTCCCCCAATTGTGTGCAATTCGGGAAGGCATCTTCCCATATCCAGCTTCAATCTTTTTTTAAGGTGTTGGCACAAAGTACTCCACGATGATATGGTAATCACCTGCAGGATGTAGGGTTGTCATAGACCCAGCAGTCCCGAGTATCAAGGTTCTATTAGTCTGGTCATATTCTATGATGTTGGTACTGATAGATCCTGTGGTCTTGCTTATAAATCTGACACCTATCACAATAGCTCCGGTAGGAATATCACTTCCTGAGAGATCCACTACATTGGAGTTGGTTGCCAAGGTAATATCTCCAACCACCTCAAAAACAGGCTCTTCGTCGATCCATTCCTTACCTGTGTTTTGGCTGGTAAGTCGGTAATGAACTGCTTGGGGCGCAAGTGCTGAAATATCCGCAGAAAGCATATTGCCATTTTCATCGGTGTAGAGGATGTTTTCTACGGGAGTTGTTCCGCTATCATCTCTACTGTTGGGGTACTTGGTATACATTATCCCCCCATTAGCTTGGATAAACACCTGGCTCTCTTCAGAGGTACGAAACTCCAGGGATGTCAGGCTAGTTGCTCCATCACCCATATAATATGCCCTCAGCCCCGTCTGATGCCAATCACCAAAAGATCCATTGTGAAAAGAAGTGAATGTCAATGCACCTATACTACTGCCAGCAGTCAGATTTTCTGGAACATCCAAGGTGCCCGCAGCCCTACGCATATTGAGGGAAGGCGTGTGTGAATTAGCACCACTAAATGTTCTGATCATGATATCATCCTTGTTGTCATTGACATTGTTGTTTTCGATCAGCAACCCTCTATCCGGATTTTCTGTACCAATACCTACATACCCAAAGTGGTATATGTCTTCGGTATTGGTCGTAGCTCCTGTGTTGGTAGCCGCACTGAACCAAGGCTCTTGCAATAAGGAACCCATTGGAGCAGAAAGCATATTGCCGTTTTCATCGGTGTAGAGGATGTTTTCTACTGCAGTGTCTCCGCTATCGTCACGGGTGTTGGGGTAGTTGTTAAACAATATCTCTCCCTCACCTGTTATACGCATTTTTTCAGTACCAAGAGCTCCGCCTCCCGCACTCGTACTGAATGATATCGGAGCAGAAACATCAGTGACATGTGTTCCCAATGATAACTCTGTGGAACTACCGGTAGCAGTTATTGAAGAAGTGCTAGCATTCCATTGCTGTATCCATAAACTAGAACTTCCGTTATGAAAACCCATAGCTGCATCCATATCAGTGTTGGTAGCTGTCTGATGAATTCTTCCATCGGCATCCCACCAGGTTCTCCGGTCATTTCCGTTGAATCTCAACTGTTTACTGTTCAAACCCAAAGTTCTTATCGTCTCCGTTCCTGTTAAAAGACCATTGGAGTTGTAGATGTTAATGGAATCTGCTTGTGGAGCAAACAAAGCCCCGTCTGTTCCTACGGTAATAGCATTATCCGGATCTATGGAAATCAATGGAACTGTATTGCCATTGCTTATCGACAAATCCCCATTATCCAGGGTTAATGTCTGTTCATCAGTATTAGGCGAGGTATTCGTTATCACATAAGGATCAATGGCTGTTCCATCACCCGTTACATCAATACCCGTTCCCGCTGTAGTCACACCACCTTGTCCATCAGCTCCTGCTGGACCCATTGGCCCTGCTGGCCCTTGTGGTCCTGGATCACCTTGTGGTCCCGGGTCTCCTTGTCCTCCTGTCTCTCCTGTGGGACCAACCAAGCTGTCCAAAAAGTCCTGTTCTGTACCGCCCGGATTGTCAATCAACCAAAGTTCATACGCTGACTGTCCATCTGCGCCGTCTGCTCCATTAGCTCCTGCTGGTCCTTGTGGCCCCGGATCTCCTTGTATTCCTTGTGCTCCTGTAGGTCCTTCTGGCCCTGGAGCACCTTCTTCACCTTGTGGTCCTGCCGGACCAACCAAACTGTCCAAAAACTCTTGCTCGGTTCCTGTATTGCCTTCATTTATCCAAACCTCATAAGCAGAAAGTCCGTCTGCCCCATCGGCTCCGTCCTGACCATCAACTCCATCAATTCCATCTGCCCCTGCCGGGCCAACCAAGCCGTCCAAGAACTCTTGCTCAGTCCCTGTATTGCCTTCATTTATCCAAATCTCGTAGGCAGAAAGTCCATCTGCCCCATCTGCACCCTGAAGGGAGTCGATAAAGTCCTGCTCGGTTCCTGTATTACCTTCGTTTATCCAAATCTCGTAAGCAGAAAGTCCGTCTGCGCCATCTGCTCCGTCGGCACCTGCAGCTCCTTGAAGGCTATCCAGGAACTCTTGCTCGGTTCCTGTATTGCCTTCATTTATCCAAATCTCGTAGGCTGAAAGACCATCGGATCCGTCCTGTCCATCAATTCCATCCACTCCGTCTACCCCTGCTGGACCAACCAAGCCGTCCAAGAACTCTTGCTCAGTTCCTGTATTGCCTTCATTTATCCAAACCTCATAAGCAGAAAGTCCGTCTGCCCCATCCACTCCTTGAAGTGAATCAATAAAATCCTGCTCAGTTCCGGTATTACCCTCGCTCAACCAAATTTCGTAGGCAGAAAGACCATCGGCTCCATCCGCTCCGTCAGCACCTGCAGCTCCCTGAAGTCCATCCAAGAATTCTTGCTCGGTTCCTGTATTGCCTTCGTTTATCCAAATCTCGTAGGCTGAAAGACCGTCAGCTCCGTCGGCTCCATCCTGTCCGTCAATTCCATCCACTCCGTCTACCCCTTCTGGGCCATTGATATTCGTCCAAGTCTCGGTGGTAGGATCATATACCCACACACCGTCTGCGTTGTGGACTATGGTCACTCCTTCACCAGGAGCGCCGGGATCACCAGCATCACCAGGAGTACCAGGAGCACCCGTCTGGCCAGGCATCGACTCCGAAGAGAAACCTGTCTCGCCCTGCTCGCCCTGTGGACCTACCGGACCAACCAAGCTGTCCAAGAAATCCTGTTCTGTACCACCCGGATTGTCAACCAACCAAAGTTCATACGCCGATAGGCCATCCGCTCCATCTGCTCCATCTGCTCCCGCAGGACCATTGATATTCGTCCAAGTCTCAGTGGTAGGATCATATACCCACACACCGTCTGCGTTGTGGACTATGGTCACTCCTTCACCAGGAGCGCCGGGATCACCAGCATCACCAGGGGTACCAGGAGCACCGGTCTGACCAGGCATCGCCTCCGAAGAGAAACCTGTCTCGCCCTGCTCTCCCTGTGGACCAGTCAGGTCTGAAGTAGTAAAGGTCGATCC
>NZ_JBHUHR010000021.1:137358-173359 GCF_042682445.1 Belliella marina | reverse complement strand
TATGATGCAACTTCAAGAAGCACAGGATTTTTTCAGTTTAATTGATGAGCAAAGTGTCAAAATGACATTCCATAAAATATTGAAAGACGATTTTCAAGTTCCCGACCATTTTTCATGTGTTGAATGTGGTACTTTCGCACTCAAAAACGAAAGCGATAATCTCAAATTATTGACAATATCAGAGGGTATAGAGAAAGAGTATTTAGATACTTTTGAAAACACCAAGGCACATTTCATTGGCTCAATAAAAGGAAATAGATTTTCAGAGATAACAATCGGGGAAACCTTGGGAAAAACCAAAGAAATTTGTTTTGGGTATTTTAATAATCCATTTTGCAAACAATTGTTGGAAATTGCAGACGAGAAAACAATGGAGCTTGATTTCTGGTATTTAATAGCCTAACTAAAACAACAGGACAATCTCGAAGAATTTCATATCAGGGCTATCTGGTCTTTTTGCATTTTATGAAATGGAAAGGGTAATCCTCCCTTATATCTGTAATTTCAATAAGTCCAGCTTTGCCAAATTCTTCTTCTATGGTTTCTGTATCATAAAAGAACATTTTAATCCCCCCAAACATTTCAAACCTGTCTTTACCTATGGGCTTTCCTTGCCCATAGGTTTGGGCATCTTTTGTAATAGCCGTAAAAACCATCACCCCGTTTCCTGAAAGTTGGTTATAGCAGTCTTGGATGAGCTTTATCCTCTCGGCTTTATCCAGCAAGTGAATTAGTGCATAACAAAATATTCCGCCAAACAATTGGTTGTCAAAAGGCATTTCAGATACAGAGCCATGGTAAATGGTCAGATCTTTGCCAAAATGCTTTTGAGCTAAATCAATGGCTGTCCGGGAAATCTCGATTCCGGTTACGGTCATTCCATTGTCCCTGAAAATTTGGGCATTCCGTCCGTAGCCAATGCCTGGAATAAGAACAACCTTTACTCCTTCTTTAACAAAAAAATCATTTGTTATAACAGCTGATTTTGCCGGGGATAAACCCCACATTTCCTGTTTACCTTTAAATGCTTCTTCCCAGAATTCAGCCATTGACTTTTTGTTATACGCAAATTTTATTTTCCATAACTACACAACGATACCCCAAATCCCTTACTGTGGTCAAGATTTTACCAGGATTGATAGTGTTGCCTTCAACCCTTAAAACAGTATGTCCACAAGGATATGATTTTTCAGTTTCGTTAAGGTCAATGTTAATTTTTAATTCAGGATAGCAATCCCGGATTGAGCATACAACTTGATCTGACTGAATTTTGCCTTGGATATCTGTAATGAAAACTTCTACCATATTTTTACAATTTTATACTACTAGTTTGATGTGGCTAAAGGTAAGCATAATTTCATTAACGCAACAAAGTTGCAAATAAGTTTTTAAATAACACCTATTATTCTTTGGGATTGATAGGTACTTTTGCTTGCCTCGCCCTGGCAACACTTTTCTAAAAGCATCAGAACAGTCGGCAATCAGCGGAATTCCCAAAAATCCGACTGCATGGCTTTATACAGTAGCTAAAAACAAGACCAAAGATCATTTCAAGCATATTGTTGTTTTTGAAACTCAAATTAAAGAAGAAGTAACGTGTATGATACGGCTTGACAAATAACAACGACCCTTTAGTCTAAAAGGTAAAGGGGAATCTCGTAATCCTAAATAAGTACAACGGTATAAAATTAACTGAATAAATAGCCAATAATCGGTAAAGTTCAATATTTCATACCTCGCTCATACTTTTTTCCTACCCATATTTTGCACGAATCTTTAAATCCACAAATTAAATTTGACCTCAAATAAATTATTAAGCATTAAATTTATTGATATGAAAAAGAGCATATTTCTATTATTTGTTTTACTTGTCAGCAGCACCTTTGTATTCAGTCAAGTAAAAATGGATTCGTTGGCAGTCAACTATATCTATCCCCCAAATCCTCCTAACCCTCCAAATATTTATGATGGTTTTACCCCCAAAGAGAGTTGGGATATTCATAGGGCAGCATACATTAAGCAATTAAAAGCAAAAGGGTTAACAGATGAAGAACTTAAAAAAAGTCTAATTGAATATGAAAACCAAAAAGAGGAATTTATAGCCCAAGTCAAGGAAAAGCTTAGAATAGCAGAAATCCAAAGAAAAAATGCGGAAGAACAAAGAGCATTAGCAGCCATAGAAAGAAAAAAAGCAGAGGAATTAAGAAAACAAGCTGAAATTGAAAGAGCAAAAGCTGATGAACAAAGAAAACTTGCCGAAATTCAAAGGGCAAAAGCTGATGAACAAAGAAAATTGGCCGAAATTCAAAGGGCAAAAGCAGATGAGCAAAGAGCAAGTGATGCCATAGAAAGAAAAAAAGCTGAAGAATTAAGAAAACAAGCGGGAATTGAAAGAGCAAAAGCAGATGAGCAAAGAAAAATAGCCGAGATCCAAAGAGCAAAAGCTGATGAACAAAGAAAATTAGCTGAAATACAAAGGTTAAAGGCCGATGAACAAAGAAAGAAATCTCAAGAATGGAGAAATAATTCCGAAAACATCTTGACTAAAAACATAACACTCTCAAATGAATCAAGCAATAGCAAACCAATAGTTTTTAAAGTCACATCCAAAACGACTTTGTACATCGGAATCAGAGCACACATAAGTTCAGGAAATGCCTTAATTGAAATTTTCAATCCTGAAGGAATTAAAGAGGGAGAGCTATCCTTAAAGGCCAAACCAAGTCCAAATAAAGGCAAAGGAGAGCTTGAATATACATCAGGCGCTCTTGATAAAACAATCTCAAATGCAGGGGCTGGGGAATGGCAAGTAAAAATCTCATCCCAAAAATCTAATGGTAATGTGGCTATGTCTGTTGCCCAATATATAAAACCTACTGTGGATGAATAGAATAATAATAAACACAATAGCTATTCTCTTTTTAATCTTGTTCAGTCAAGTCAATGCATTTTCTGAAAATGTTGGTCAAATCTCTGGAAATTTGATATTAGATGATTCTTGGGAAAGAAAAATATATGTATCATATATTAAAACATTCGAGAAAGAATACGCTGTCTCCAATGATTTAATAATTACAAGTGCGGACATTGACAGTCTGGGCGATTTCAAAATTGACTTGGACAAGATACCACTTGAATGGTCTTTCTTGCGTTTACATATCGTTAAAAAAGGTGTTTCGCCAAACTCACTGGTCATTGGTAGCATAGACGAAAACTTCATATTCCTAATAGCAAAACGAGATTCTGAAATAGAATTATTTAATACAGAAGGCATACCAATATTCTCGAACACAAGAATTGAAGGAGCCGACTATATGAAGACATTTGACCACATTAAAAAATTATCCAATTATCCAAATTCCATTGACTATGAAAATTCAGTTATAGAAAAGGAATTTATAAAAGAGGTGGTTTCAGAAAAGCTGAAAATTGTCGCAGATACCTGCAACAATCCTTTGGTTTCGCTTTATGCTGTATATCAAACTGATTTTCAAGAAGAAAATATAATAAACAGGGAATTTTACGATACCTATTTATCAAAATGGAAAAACGAAAACAGTTCATATTTTAACTCATTTCGACAAAAAATCCCAACTTATAAGAATAGTTTCACACATAAAAAAAGTACAAAATACATCATTTTTTTAGTGGGTGTTATTTGTGTTCTTTCATTAAGTGTTTTGATTTATTTTATACGGAAGAACCAAAAAATCAAACAATTAAGCATTCAAGAACGGAAAATCTTCGATTTAATAAGAAATGGATTGAGCAACAAAGAAATATCGGATGAATGTAATATTGAGTTGACTACCGTAAAATCCCACGTAAGCAGTATTTACTCCAAACTAAAAATAAAATCCCGAAAAGAAGCAATAAATTATAAAACTAAATCATAATGAAAGTATTTCAAATATTCCTGATCGCATTAGTAGCCTTCGGCTGTGCGGACAAATCAAAGACCGAAACGGTAAATTACGAATTAGAAATTATTGACCAAGACTTTGCCAAGGCAACCGAACTTGCATCAGCACAGAACAAACTCCTATTTATTGACTTTTACACAACTTGGTGTGCACCTTGTGAGCAGTTGGACAAACTTGTTTTTCAAAACGACTCAATCAAACAAATTCTTGCGAAAGATTTTATTTTGCTGAAATATGATGCCGAAAACGACACGATTTTCCATCTCTCTAAAAAACACCACGTAAGTAGCTATCCAACAGCAATTGTTCTGAACCGAAAAGGGTATGTGGTAAACAGAAAGTATGGATTTCCGGGAAATGATTTTGAGACATTGAGTGAAATGGTTTTGGACTTTACAGATCAAAGCATTGATTTGAATAACGAAAACAAATACCTAAAAGGATATTCAAATACCATAGATGAAACTAAGTATCCAAAGTTTTATATCGATTATGTCAATAGAACCAACACCAAACCTAAAACTTCCGATATTGTTGATTTCATCAATAGCAAACAAAATTTCTTTAATGAAGAGGACTTTACAACATTATTCTACTTTGGTCATAACGCTCCGTCAAACATAGGCGATATCATTTTGGAGAATAAACAAAAGTATTTTGACCTTTACGGAGAACAAGATGTTGAAATATTGCTTTGGTTTCTCACATCAGCTAAGTTCAAAGAAGCGATTTCCGAAAATAATGACGAGAAATATGACAATGCTGTGGCTTTTACCAAACGTGCTTTAAGTCAAGGTTGGGTGGACGATATTTTACCTTCACGTGAAATAGACCGATTGAAAGCTCAAAACAAATGGGGCGATGTGTTTAAACTTTATGAAGAACGGAAAAACAAAGGTGACATTGATGAGGGGGAAATAAATTATGTTTGCTGGGACGTTTATAAAAATTGTGATGACCAACAAGTGATTGCCAAGTGCATTGAGTGGATGGAAGAAGTTACAGATAAAAACCCAGAATTTACCTATTTAAATACCTACGCATTTCTACTTTACAAATCAGGCAACAAAAAAGAAACCAAAGAAGCAGCTGAAAAAGCTTTAGAAGCTGCCAAACAAGAAGGAGGAAACGCCAAAACATTAGAGGAATTGATGAAAAAGCTGTAAACCTAAAATACATGAAAATTTTCATAGCCCATCGTTCTAAGTTAGCTTTTGCATGGCAATGGATGGTTTTTTGGGGACACTTTTCGAGATGTTGCCTCATCCTTCCATTTTTGAACTTACCTCCCTGAATTTATAATTCTCCCAGCTTTCATTCTAATGCTCAGAATATTCTCTTAATGCTCGATCCAGCTCTGTTTAAGCCAAAAACGATGATTTTCGGCTAAATAATTTTCAAGAACTATACCACATAAAAACAAATCAGTGCTTCAGGAAAGTCAAGGTGGAGATAAAATAGAAACAGACAGCTGGCTCCAACCATCTTCATCAATTTTCACAGATGAAGATTTTTTTCTGCGCTCAAAAATCAATTCAAACTGATGTTCTATATAGTGCGTCCTGACAAAATTCAGATGATCTTCCACCTTCCCATACCCACTTCCATATATCGATTCTTTGATCGTTTCAAAATGTTTTTCCAGATTGGTTTGGGTAACTTTGATTGTTTTTCCGACCATCGCTTCCTGCAAAGTTATCAATCTGTTTGTAAATAGGTAATCAAAATATCCTGTCTCAGTGTACTCTACAGGTCCGTATATCACTGTTCCGTTCCCAGAAGAAGCCAACCTCCATTCATTGACACTATCCAAAGTATCCAAAAACTCCATGTAGGTTTTCTCGACCATGATCCCATATTCGAGCATCATTTCCTCCTTGATCTTTATCCCGACCATATTTTCAAGGGCCTTTTCTTTGAGGATATCGAATGGCACCAACCCTCCCTGTTCGGACTCCCAAAAATCCTTGTCCACATTGGTCAAACGTCCTTTCCTTGCCCTAATTTCTTTGATTACACCAGTTCGCTCCCGTCTCATCTCCCGGACCATTTCCCGTTGAGTTACACATCTTCCATTTACAAGGACAATGCAAGCTTCCCCAAAAACATCGTCTGTTTGCTGAAAACCCACCTGATCCGGTTGCTGATGGAGAGATGCTTCATACATCGCTAGGTCTATCGGTCTTGTCTGGCTCATACAAAGCCCATGGGTAAAAAAAAGCAGTACTATCACACATCTGAATGTGTTTGGGAATATTGTTGATGATGTTTTTTCCATTGCTTCGATCATAAATAGAGAAGACGGTAGCCATCTGGCTACCGCCTAGTCTATAGTTATGGATTTTGCTTACCCCTTTTATTTTCTTACAATGAGTTTATGGGTAACCACCCCCTCAGGGGAAAGTACCTGTACGATGTAAGCACCTTTTTTTAATCCACTGGTTTTCAACAGATGGAAAGAGTCCCCTTCCGGCACCGTTGTGCTCATTTCCCATACAAGATGGTAACCGTCATGAACCTTGAATTCCATAAGCTGCGCCCTTTTGTTTTTCCTGATTTCCAATGTAGCATCCCCCTGAGTGGGGTTCGGGAATATGATCGAGCTGTAGGATGTCTGATTCACAGGAATGGTTGATACTCCTCCGGTACATCCCGATTCCACAACTGTCACCGGTTCCTCGGCCAACACAATCCCATTTTTACTGATTGGCACAGCAACCTCAAACTCCCTCTCTGTCACATTTCCGGAAGTATCTTCAGACCTGATATGGATTTGATAAACCCTGCCGTTACCATCGTCATCCCTGTCAGCGATAAGACTCATACCCTTACAATCCTGATGGATAAAAAAATTGCTCTCCGACACCATCTCATCCGATGTTATTTTATAAATGTATGCATCTGGAATCCCGCAATTGTCAGTATTGGAAGCAATAAAGTCATCCAAAGTGTACGAATAGGTTTTCCCATTGGGAGGCCAAAGGGAAATCTGTTCTTTCAGCTCCAGCAAAGGGTTTTGCTTGTCCAACACTTCTATTTGCTGGATTGCTTCGGTGGTGTTTCCTGCAGCATCTATTGCCGTCCATATGACCTGGCTAATACCTACAGGGAAAACATCGTCCAAAGCCAGACCGTCATCCCTTCTGCCGGAAATACCTACCCCTGGTCTGTTGTCACTTGCTTCCGGTTCTTCAAGGTTCAGAAATACACCACATTCGTCGATTGTAGATTCTACCGAAATATCATGGATTGCCCCAATTACAGGAGGAATGGTATCCATCTCCAGAAATAAGACCTCCACAAAATCCAGATTCCCATCATAGCTACTTCCATCCAAACATCCTGTATCTTCCATGATACTCAAATACGCTTCTCCACCATCCCCTGTATGCAACCTCACTTCAAAATTGGACTGAACTTCCATCCCCTTAACCGAATTTCCAAGGATCCCCATTTGTTCCAGTTTTCTCAAGGTATATATACCAGTATCCAGTTTTGCCGAATAGCCACCAAAGCCACATTCGGTATACACTGTAACTGGGCTTATTTCTTTCCCATATACTTTTTCAAGTATCATATCCGCATAGCGTCCACCCAAAACACGCTGACTGATCCCATCAAAATGGGGATCTGATAAATCTCCATTCAAAGGAGTTAGTCCATCTGATTTTACTGAAAACGCATTCGTGATCTCTGTTTCGATTCCATCGATAACTGTGTTGAAATTTTCGGAATTGTCTCTCCATTGACCAATTTGTCCGGCAACCAGAACCAGATCTGCCCCTAAATCTCCCCTCAAATCTTCGACAAGTTGCCCAAGTTGATCTAGGTAGGCCGTTCCCATCGAGCGGTTGGCTTCACCTTGATGCCAGATGATGCCCTTAAGGTTTCCGGTACGCATGGCTTTTAGTGCTTGGCTTACCGCCCGCTCGTACAGGTCATAGTCTTCTGCCCCAACATAGCCTTTTTGCCAACTTTGTATGGAACTCCCTCCCCGTGCATTCACTACCAACCCAATTCTTTTCCCAGTATATTCTGCCAGTTTTCTTCCGAAAGTATATCCAGGGCCAAGTTGCTGCATAGACAAACTTTTCCTGACTGTACTATATCGGTTCAAGGGATTGGAAGCAACCTCCCAAGTATCTCCATTGAGTAGATATACATTTTCCAAAACCTCTCCATCCAGTACATCCATATCTCCACGACCAGCCATGTTTGACTGTCCAATAAGGATATAGATATCCATATCTGTAGAGTCGTTTTCGGTTCTGGTCACGGACAAAAATGGCTGCATTCCTCCCCCTTCTTTACTGACAATCCGTGCTAGGTAATTGGTCTGTGCATCGTCATATAACCCAAAAGAAAGTATCTTGTCTGCGGCCAATGCTTCCATAAAATTGGAAGTGACATCTATAGCATAGGTACTGAAGGTGTTGCCAGAGATATGGACGTCTCCCACGAAGTCTCCGAATTGGGGTGCGGTGTTCCATGAAATATCCTCTTCGTTCCAAGAATTCCCTGTTTCATAAACTTGTATCGGAAACGGAGCCCCATCACTAACCCTGGCATGAAAAACCAGCTGAACGCCCGCAATATTATCGGTAGTATCAAATCCCGAAAGTCCAAACTTCATGAATGACTTCCTACTGAATGAGTCATTCGTAGGGGAAATTTTGACCAGGAGCTCTTCTTCTTCCCCATAATTTTCGTCTCCAGAATCCCCTCCGCGTACAAAAGCGTCCTCCATAACCATAATTCGATCATGGATGACATAGGAACCGTCATCGGGGATAGCAGATAGTTGATGAAAGCCTATATCTGTCTTGAGGGTATCACTGACTACATTACCGAAATAATCCCTTCCCCCATTATCAACTACATGTCGCCCCTTACCCATGGCTGGGGAATTTGACTGTAGTTTGTACCCATCTACCGTATTCAATCCTATCCCACCTGTTCCAGGAGCTATGAACAAAGGATCTTCAGTAATCTTAAAAGGATCAAAAGGCTCTCCATCAGGGTGTTCTCCGTAGAATATATTATTGGAAAACTCCCTTTTTGCATTGAACCAGTTATAGCTGGCTGTAGTGCTCTGGTTGTAAATGATATTGTTATAAAAATAATATGACTTATCCGCATTCCTTCTTTCGTTGATGATCGTCGGCGAAAGGTGTTCGGGGATATATACCACGTTGTTGTAGATATAGGCACTGTGATTATCAAAATTCACACAAAAGATAGATCCTTTGTCATTTTGGCTGATATTGTAACGAACAATGACATCATTGTCCGGAGCAGATGTACAGAACCAGACCAGCCCATGTGCATTGTCATGGCTATAACTGTATTGCCAAACAGTCTCAGGACTATTCAGGTCGGGATCGTACAGACTACCATCATAATCTGGAGAGCGGTTTAGGTATCCTTCATTGAACTGGAACACTGTACCCCTACTACTCCGTGAGAAAATGGTGTTCCCAGTAATCTTGGTGGCTGTTTCATAACAAAGGTTGTATTCTACTACCCCCCCTTCCATCATGCGGGCAATAATGGCATTTTTGGAGATATGGTGGATGGTGTTGTTACGTATCCTGACATCTGTGAACCGACGTCTCATCCAGTCCGCTTCTCCAGGGTAATCGGAATGCTTCACTTCATTATTGGTCACGATCCCCTGATTGTCAATATCATGTATATGGCAACCTTCTACCAGAACATCATGAAAACGGGTATCAACCAAGTCATCGGCAACGGTAGCTATATAGATACCAGAAGACAGCTTGGCTATGAGGTCATTGCCAACTGTACCTGTGATGTGGTGGATATGCAGGTTTTTGAGGTGGATATGGGTGGACACACCATAGTTTCCTGCCTTGACCTCTACCCCCCTCCTGTCACCGGCTTCGGGAGCCTCATTGGTGATCTCCAGATTGTTGATTTCCCAATAAGACTGGTTGTACAAGGACAGCACCCCAGCTCCATCCAACCCATCTCCATCAATAATGGGCTTATCTCCAACCCCGTATTGATCTATTACGATGGGACTATTCGCATCTCCCGAACCTTGTGGACTCAGCTGTCCAAACCAAATCCCACCGGATTTAAATAAAATATTTGCTCCTGGCCCAAACACGGTATTGTTCACCTTTTCCAGCGACTGCCAGGCTGTTTCTGGCGAGGTACCATCATGCGCATCATTACCGTTGGCATCATCGATATAAAAGGTGCCAGTCATGGATGCCGGAGGTTCAACTTTTGTTACGGTTACCATATCCAGAAAAAACCCGTTGTCCACATCCGACGATTCGGCAGTACTGTTGAAACTGATATGCATCCGGACATTGGGCCAATCTGAATATTCATCAGGAAAATCAAGCCGTGACGTATATTTCACCCAACCATCATTGTCCAGATTTTGCCCAAAAAAGCTGCCTGTAGCCAACACCCTATTGTTGCTGCCAGGCACTTCGGATTCCCTAGTGAAATTTATCCACCTGATCTTGCCCTTACCTTTTGAATAGAATTCAATAATGTACTCGCCAGGCTCAACTTCAATCAACGGTGAAGAAAACCGTCTGTGATGATCATTATTTGTTGAGGGTTGTATCAACCAAAGTGCGTGATTACCTGAGTACGCCTCCGGAGCTTGGGCGTACCAAAGAACACTGGAGGAACTTTTTACGGTACCCCACCCATCCGGGAATTCGTCTGGATCCGTCCAGACCTCAAAGTCACCGTTTTGCAATAGGTTTTGTGAAAATGTTACAGATGTGCAAAGGCACAGCAATAACACAAGTAATTGTCTTATCATTGTTGAAAGTATTTTGGGGTTGTTAACTGTATTATGTTTTATATCGAACAGATATATCTTTCCAATTAGGACCTGCTGAAATTCCAAAACATACTGTATTGAATTTTTCAGCAGGCACTGGTTGGATTTCATATTGTTCTATTGATAGCCATCATTCTGTGGATAGCCGGGCATCAAATCCAACTCTCCCTGTGGGATGGGTCTACGTACATGGTAATCCCTGATATTATCCCTTGGATGGGTAAAACCACCATCTTCATTCCCCCCATATTTCCTCACCCTATCGACCAATACCCCCATTCTCTTTAAAGCAAACCAACGATGTCCTTCAAAAGCCAGCTCTTTGGCCCTTTCCTCCAACAAAATCTCTTCATTCAGTTCATTCAACGGATCCAGTAAACCTGCCCTATCTCTGACTGCATTGATATAGACTAGGCCTTCGGTAGCTTTACCTTGCCTCATCAGTGCTTCTGCTGCGATAAAGTAAGTCTCTGCCAACCTGTGCGCTATAATGTTTTTATAGCTGTATGCAGAATTGATATCCCTTTCGTTATCCCAATATTTGGTCACAGAAGGCATAATATTGGGGTATGGATTGGCAATATCAGCGACCGTAACAGTATCGCCAAGATTTTTTCCTGCGGGTAACGTGCCGGGATCATTGAAGAAGTAGTACCTTCTATAATAAGTATCAATCCGCTTGTCCCCCTCTTCGTATAGCCCTAGGAGATAATCATTAGGATGTGTCCTGGCCCATGCCCTACCACCTTGGTTATGATCCAATACAACCCCTCTTACATTATAATACTGGGATGTAAAATATTGTGCCCACCTGTGTCCGTTGCCTCCACCACCAACGACTCCTTCCCCAAATTGAATGACTAAAATAGCTTCTTCATGATTAAGGGAATTTCCGTCGAATATGGAAGCCACATCGTCCAACAAACGATAAGGTCCCTCTGAAATAAGAGTGGTAGAAAGATGCTCGGCCAGCCCCCAGTCTTCAATCCACAGTGCCACATCTGCCAACATATGCATTGCCAACCCTTTGGTTATCCGACCAGGTTGGCTGGTCTGATAGTCCAAATGCTCTATGGCATAGCTTAAATCCTCTCTAATCAGTCCCCATACAGCATTGGACTGTGCTGGAGAAAATTCGGTGACAATGGCTCTGGTAGGTTCTGTATTCAAAATGATGTTATCAAACCAACGAATAAGAAAAAAATAAGACCTCGCCCTAAAAACCTTGGCTTCTGCTATGATGCGAGCTCTTTCAGCATCCAGCATATCAATCGATTCTGCAGCTTCTATGATGGAATTGGCCCGTTCAATAATCCTATAGTTGAGTCTCCAGTTAAACCTGGCCACACCATTGTTTGGGGACATGCCCTGGTCATACCTTGCCGCACCCATATCATGTGCAGATCTGGACCAATTGATATCCGTACCCCTAATCGTTGACAGTCCTGCATCTTCGTCAGAATAGTAATCTCTCTGGATATCATAAAGCGCCACCACAGCATTCTTTAATCCTTCTGGATTTTTGTATACCAAATCCGAAGTGATGTCTGTGATAGAGGTTTCCTCAAGATAGTCCACACAAGCAGTCATTATTCCTGCTATTCCCAGTAGATATATTAATTTTTTCATGAGTGTCTTAGTTTGAAGTTAAAAGCTTAATTCCACGCCCATCCTATACACCCTAGGTTCTGGGTAGCTTCCAGGATCAGCCTCTGGGCTAAATGACTGAAAATCTGCTTTTGTCCAGATGTTGGTTGCTGTAGTGTAGATTCTAGCCCGGGAAAGTCCCCATCGGGAGAGCAACTCATTGGGGAGGTTGTAGGCTAGTGTAAGGGTTCTCAACCTCAGGTAAGAAGCATCCTGAAAGGCAGTGGCAGATCGATAGCGCATAGTACCGCTAGCTGTTGGCCTAAACGCGTCATGTGTGGGATTCTCCGGTGTCCAATAGTTCCTACTGATTCCATTCAACCTTCCAGACATTGTCCCCCCATATTCATATTCATATAAGTATGGGTTACGTCGAACACCTCCATAGCTTGCAAACAATTCAGCATATACTTCAAAACCCTTGTAAATAAAGTTGGACGAAATGCTGCCAAACCACTTGGGGTCTCTCCTTATGACTTCCCTGTCATCCCCGGCAGTGATCTGTCCATCTCCGTTGAGATCCTTCACTTTGGGATGCCCAGGTAAGGCGTCAGGCTGGTGGGAATCCCCTATATTGTCATCAAGCTGCCATATACCATCCCATACATAATCATAGTATACGTTGATGGGACGACCTATAAACCAATTGTTTCCTATATCGTTGATTGGGTTTCCATCTTCATCCATTTCGCCGAATATTTCCAGGATTTTATTCCGGTTGACAGAGATATTGGCATCCAAACTCCATCTTACTTTGTTGTTGTCCACCAGAAATGTGGTAATAGTAGCCTCTACACCTCTGTTTTCCGTCCTGCCGAGATTGTCCCACACCCTTTGGTAACCAGTAGCTGAAGGCACTGCCTTCCGTACCAATAAATCACTGGTGCGGATCACATAGTATTCCAGAGCACCAGAAACCCTGCTTTGGAACAAACCAAAATCAAGTCCCAGATTATAGGTAGCGGAAGATTCCCATCTCAAGCCTTCATTCGGGAAATCATCTATGCCCGGCAAAAACCCAACAATCGACTCACCATTGCCAAAATGATAACCATAGGAATTGGTCGTCGCCAAAGTTTGGTAAGGACTTATCCCCTCATTTCCAATCACTCCATAGCTTGTTCTTAACTTCAGTTCATTGACTGAAGGAATATTAAAAAAGGGTTCCTCATGAATTTTCCATCCAAATGCTACAGAAGGGAAAAAACCGTATTTTTCCCTTGCCCCAAACACCGAACTTCCATCAACCCTTCCAGTCACAGTGAACAAATATCTGTCTTTCAGACTATAACGCCCCCTTGCCATATAGGAAACCAGGGATCTCCTAAATGCTGATCTCCCCGGAGGGAACAATATAGCGCCGTTTCCAATACCATCGTATCCCAGCACATCATTGCCTATATCCCTTGTCCTTATTGAAAATTGCTCCTGATTTATCCCATTCAAACTTTGCATAAGTGTGACATCCATCCTGTTACCATTCTGGAAGTTCTTGTCGTAAGTCAGTATATTCTCTATCAGGTACTCAAATCGCTCTAAGCTTGCCAGACTTGCCTGCCCTCCATAACTCTGCCCAGATCTATGGCGGGTACTTTGATAAGCTCCATCCGTTCTATTTCTGTAGTTGACATTGGTATTCAGCCTGTATTTAAGCCCTTCAATAATTTCATAATCACCAAACAGATTGAGAATAACCCTATTGGTTGTCCTCCTATTGTCAGATTCATACAGATTAAACAAGGGGTTTGTATAAACTTCATCTTCGGTCACGACCAGCTGGAGGTCTCCATTTTGATCATATGGCTCTGCCAGGGGAGGCATGGTCAATGTAGTCAAAAGTCCGGTTTCAATCCTTTCCGAAGATCTTGCCAGATAGGTGCTGGTACCTACCAGCAGTTTTTTATTGACCTGATGGTCTGCATTGATCCTAATAGTCCCTCTTTCAAAACCCGAAGTAGGGATCATACCTTCTTGCTTGAAGTAGCCTGTACTTACAGAAAACTTAGTCTTTTCACTCCCTCCTCTTATACTGACATCATGCTGTTGCATAGGTGCATCTCTGATCACTAGTTTCTCCCAATCCACAAACTGCCCGTTGTCCAATACCCTTAGCATTACATTATCAAAAGATATTTCGTCAGGCTCAAACTGTCCTTGTTGATTGTCCGCCCTAAAAGCTTCTCTCCTCATATCTGCAAAACCATCCCCATCAAAAACCTCAAAGTTTTTCCAAAGGGATTGGATTCCATAATAGCCGTTATAAGAAACCACGGTTTTCCCCAAATGTCCTCGTTTGGTGGTGATGATAATCACTCCGTTGGATGCCCGTGCTCCGTAAATCGCTTGTGCTGAAGCGTCTTTCAACACCTCCATAGACTGAATATCACTTGGATTCAGATCGTTGATATTGTTTATCGGAGCGCCATCTACAATAAACAGCGGGGAATTCCCTCCAGACAAAGAGTTCCTCCCACGAATCAGGATACTGGATTCCCCTCCAGGACGTGCATTGCCCAGATTTACCTGAACCCCAGCAGCCTTTCCCCTAAGCATTTCGGAAATATTTGTGGAGGGGACTGAGCTTAGCCGCTCTGAGCTTACTGAAGAGACGGATCCAGTAAGATCACTTTTTCGTACTGCACCATATCCAACCACAACTACTTCGCCCAGATCAGTCGGGGAAGGTACCAATGTCACTGTAATCATTTCTCTGTTGCCTACGGAGATCTCTTGGGAAGTGTATCCTATATAAGTAAAGATCAGTATATCATTCTCTCCACTCACTTCGATGCTGAACTTGCCATCAATATCGGTAACAGCACCAATGTTACTCCCTTTCACTACTACATTTACTCCGGGAATCCCAATATCATCCTCCGATGAAACCACTTCTCCTCGAATGGGTATTTGTGCCAGTAGCTGCTGGCTCAGCATTACAAATGGGATAAGAAACATCCATTTCCTGATTTGATAAATTTTAAATTCCATATAATATATGTTTAGGTTAATTATGGGTTCATTATGTTGGTAATTACAAGGCCAGGTTAATCACATATAGAATTAAAAGGATTATCAAAGCTCCTACAGCCGTAAGTATTATTCTATGGTTAGAATTTATAAATGATCTCTTCATATTGTATAAGTCTGTACCAAATTTACCTATTGCAAATAGGCCATGTACCTGTCAAATGCTACCAACTTACAGGTCAAATGTTACATTTGACTGAATTTAAGTTACCAAATCACAGGACATTTGATACTACTGTCAAATCATGCGATAAAAGGAGGGAAAGACCGGAATGGTTTTTTGGAGATTTAGAACAAAAAGTATATATCTATGGCTATTTGAGGTTCTATCAAAACAGCCATATCCTTTGAGGGACACATTGTATTTACCTTTTTGGTTTAGGCTTGGGGGGAGATTAAGCCTTGCGGAAAACCTTAAAAAACTACAGATGGTCCATATGGAACAAAAACATTGTAATCCATCTGGTATAGTATGAAAACCTGTCCTTGTCATCAAAAAATCAGGGATCACTTTGATACCCAGGCTTCAGATCCGCTGACCGCTTGTTTCGAGTACCATATTCTGAGGGAGTCATTCCGTAAAATTCCTTAAAGCACTTCCTAAAATAATCTTGATCCAGAAACCCGACCATATAAGATACTTCAAAAACATTCAGTTCATTGTCGGACAAAAGCTGTCCTGCACGCTGAAGTCGAGCCCTCCTGATAAATTCAACGACTGAATAACCTGTCTTGGCTTTTATTTTTCGATATAAATGCACCCTGCTCATCCCGACATATTTCCCAAGCTCTTCTACGTTGAGCTTAGGTTCCGCTATGTTTTCCCCAATAAATTTCATCACCTTTTCAAAAAATTTTTCGTCCGCTGAGTTTATGGCAATATTCTCAGGCTTTAACACCACCTCTTTTTGGTACCTTATCCTAAGTTTCATCCTGGATTCCAATAAATTCCACACTCTCACTTCCAATAAATTCAAATTGAATGGCTTTGTGATATAATCATCTGCACCTGTTTCCAAGCCTTCTATCTTGTATAACAATGGGGTTCTTGCCGTCAACAAAATCATTGGTATGTGGCTTGTCAGCTCTTCTTTTTTAATCATGGCACATAGCTCAATACCATCCATCCCCGGCATCATAATATCGCTGATAAT
The DNA here is from genome assembly GCF_042682445.1 of Belliella marina. Classification (NCBI taxonomy): domain Bacteria; kingdom Pseudomonadati; phylum Bacteroidota; class Cytophagia; order Cytophagales; family Cyclobacteriaceae; genus Belliella; species Belliella marina. Next base: position 156,776 of record NZ_JBHUHR010000021.1, on the reverse strand, counting down.
GATATCGGGGATCTCTTTTATGGCCATTTCGTAACCATCTTTACCATCTTCCACCCAAAAAACATCGAAATCTTTGCTAAAATATTCTATAAGCAAGGTTCTCATGTCTTCATTGTCTTCCACCACTAGCAATTTTGGTTTTTCATCCGAAAAACCACTCAATATCAATCCCTTTTTCCCTTCAAATTTCTCCCTTGTCCACCCTTCTTCAGTCACACACGAATATGTATAAACAGGTTTGGATTCTTGGTGGATCTGCTCAGGGAGCAAATGATCCCCGCCTGTTGGAATTATCACGGAGAAACGTGTGAATCCAGCCCTGCCATTTTCTGCCTCCCTGCTAGTCACATTAATCTGTCCATGATGCTGGAGTACCAGCTCCTTGGTAAACGCCAGCCCAATCCCTGTACCTGATGAACTTATGTCAGATTCTCCAGCTCTACGGAAGCGTTCAAATATAGAATCAAGGGCATCTTTCCGGATTCCTTTTCCATTGTCTTCAACCCGTATCTCAACACCATCTGTAAAGCTTCCATCTTCAAGGCTGATTTGTCTCTCAGACCTACCTACCTTGATCGTAATCATACCATATTCCGGTGTATACTTGAATGCATTGGAGAGTAGATTGTAGATAATCTTCTCAAGCTTATCTTTGTCTATGTAAGCTTGGATATCGTCCTGGTCAGTCTGAAAGCCAAAATCCATGTTTTTTTGCCAGGCATACCCCTTAAATGAAATAAATATCTCGTTTAGGAAAGGGACGATGTTTTCCCGTTTCATTTCCAGTTTCATGTTGCCTGTTTCCAATTTCCTGAAGTCCAAAAGCTGTTTAATAAGTCTGGTTAGGTGTTCTCCATTCCTTTTCATCATCATCAATTGATTCTGAAGCTTGCTATTCTCTTTGTTTTGGGTTAGGATATTGTCAATAGGCGTGAGGATCAATGTCAGTGGTGTCTTGATTTCGTGGGAAATATTGGTAAAAAACCTAAGTTTATTTTGGTACAATTCATTTTCCTTCTCCCTGTATAAATGCTCGATGGCCAAGTCTTGTTTCAGCTTAAAGGCACTTTTTGAAAAATAGTAATATATATACAGCAAAACCGCCAACAGGCATGCATACAAAAGGTAGGCCCACCAAGTTTTCCAATATGGTGGTCGGACTTCTATTTTCAACCTGGCTCCCTCATTGTTCCATACACCATCATTGTTTGAGGCTATTATTCTCAAAGTATAATCCCCTGGGGCAAGCCCTGTAAACGAAATAGTCCTCTGTCCTCCTTGGTAGTTCCAATCCTCATATTGCTTCAAGCCCTCCAGCTTGAAGGCATATTGATTCTTGCTCGAACTGATATAATTCAAAGCGGCAACTTCAACCGTAAAATAAGCTTCGTCATAAGCCAAAGAAATCTTCTCTGTCTCACTGATATGTTTTTCCAAAAGTGCCCCTTCACCTCCTACCAAAAGAGGTTTGTTTTTTACGAAAAATTCAGTTATATACACAGAGGGTTCCTTCTTGTTTACCATAATTTCCCTGGGCATAAATTCATTCAATCCATTTATCCCACCAAAATACAGTTTACCATCACTGGCACGATAACAGGAATTTTCTTTGAATTGATTCCCCTGCAGCCCATCTTCTTTCGTGAAACCCGTGATCCTCTCCAATTGTATACTGCCATCTTTGTTTTTGGATACATTCAATTTTGACAGGCCTTTACCAGATCCTACCCAAACATCCCCATCAGAATCTACCAATATACTCCTGATTTGGATACCGGAAAAACCATCATTTCCGTTGAAATAGGAAAATACATCTTTCTCTATATGATATGCCATCAATACGTCTCTGCTTGAACCTATCCATAAGACCCCTTCAGAATAGTGTAGCGAGGTAACTTCCAACCTCCCTTCAACCTTCGGGGGAAAGATTCTCTTTACATGTTTCCTTGTTGGATCCAAATAATTCAGTCCTTTATAGGTACCGACCCATAGTCCACCGTTATCATCTTTGGCTATGGATTGAATGTTATTGAAAAACAGGCTGTTGGGATCTTGGGGGTCATGGGAATATTTCTGCAACTTTCCAGACTTGTCAATCAAGCTCAATCCACCTCCGTTCGTCCCAACCCAAAGCCCCTCATCGGATGAATAGAGAAGGCATTGGACGATGTTGTGCCTGAAAAAATTAAGATCATCCTTTGGATTCTGATAATTCTCGAATTTTTTGGTCTTTGTATCCAGATAGCTTAACCCGGCAAAAGTCCCTATCCACAAATTACCCAAATCATCCAACGCTAGGGCTTTGACATCGTCGTTGATTAGACTGTTGCCATCGGTAGTGTGTACATGATAACTAAATTCCCCTGTACTCCGGTCGAAATAGTTCAACCCTCCTCCCGATGTGCCTATCCATAAATTACCATCCCTATCAGCAACAACACTTCCCACAACAGGATGATTTAGCCCTCCCGATTGTCCGAGTTCTTCCCTAAAAGTATAGAAATTATTGGCAGTGGGATGGTGGATATTGATACCGCCCAAATAGGTTGCCACCCAGACATTCTTTTGTTGGTCTGACCATATTTTACGTACAGAATTATTGCTCAAGCTTGCTGTGTTAAACTTGTCATATACGTGATTGGAAATTTCATTTGTTTTCTTGTTAAAGACACTTAATCCATTCCTAGTGCCTATCCAAATATCGCTATCACTTACAGGGTGTATATCCCTCACCATGTTACTCCCCAGACCATTGGAAGTGGTGAGATTTTCCACTGATTGGTGTATAGCGTCATACACAAACACTCCAGCATGCTCAGTACCTATCCAATACATGCCTGATTGGTCTTGTATTACCACCCTAACATGTTTTCCATGTAGATTATCTATATCCCCAAAAGGTTTCGGTAAATCTGTAAACTGTCCGATTTTTGGGTTAAACAATTTAAGTGTGTTCTGAACCCCTAACCAAATGATGCCTTTACTATCTTGAAAAAGACCTTGAGGCTTATCTCTCTCATCCTTTTCCCCTTCACTGGAGATACTAAAATTTTGAAATTCAAGATTCTCCTTATCAAAGCGACTCAAGCCATATCGAGTCCCCAACCATAGTTGACCTTCTTGATCTAAGAGCAAGCCAGTCACATAGTCGTTGCTCAAAGATGGATCTTGTTTGCTTTCTATGTTTTTAAAGAGGGTAAATTGCTCTATAACAGGATCAAACCGACACAACCCTTCTTCCATCCCCAACCAGATATATCCCTGGTCGTCCGAAACCATACTGTAAACATGGGTACTAGTCAAACCAGTCTGGGCGATTAGCATCGACCGGTAATCCTTAAATTTATAACCATCAAACCTGTCAATTCCATCCGAGCTTCCAAACCACATAAACCCTTTCTGGTCTTCCAAAACACTGTATACAGTATTTTTTGACAACCCATTTTCATTCTGTATACGTCGGAAATTTATCTCCTCCCCCATTGCCAATGTGGGGTGAGTCAAGAGGACATTGCCAAAAAAGAAAATAGCAACCAAGGATATGATCCCCTTTGTTACTTCACTAAAAACATGCACATTTTTCGTTTTAAGCCAGGTCAATTTTTTCAATTTAATAATTTCATGGGCAGGAAAGTGCTTCAATTACCAAATCTCCAACATAGAAGATTTGAACTGGAAGGATTTTTAATACAGCTATTGGGAAATTGGATCAAATTCCCAATAGCTGGCGATACTGGGCGACTGTTTTATTTCAGTAGTCATTACATCCAATAAGTTAAGCGCCATTTACCATCCTAACCACTCCATCACATCCTGACCAAAGATATTCAACTAAGAAGATTTACACTGAAAGATAAAAATTTCCTTGAAGAATATCCCTGTAGTGTAACATAATATTTGAATAATGGATAAATTTAAAGATAGTTACACATGCTTCTAAGTAATCTGCGATAGATAATGCTATATTTAATAGATTCACCCCTACCGATTCAATAATTCACAGAAAGAGATGAATACTCCATGAGGATTCATCATCAATCACATGAAAATTCAGGCAGCCATCCGTACAGCTTGGCATTTCCTACAATCCTTTCCATCAAGTGTTTAAACTCTACGGTATTCATGAATATTTCATATATCAGCCATTGGGTTTATTTGTTTCTTGAACTATATTCATGATGCAATACACAAACAACACCCAATATAATATGTACAGGGAGATGATCGTACAATCAATCTCCCATAGCAGTACATTCTACAAAGTCCCATCTGAACAGGGAATTCAAAAGGCTCTATGGTGTCACACCAATAAAATATCTTACGGAAAAACGAATTCAACAAGCAACTACATTGCTTGAAGTCAAAGGTCTATTTGCAACATTGACAGTAGAATTGGAAGCTACTTTAGTAAAATTAAAAATGGAGAAAAAAGAAATAGGAATATTTTGACCCAAAACCAAGCAGCTTGGAGAAAGTGGTTAGAAAAAAAACCATCTTTCAAAACAGGCTGTTTGGCTTGTCTTCTATAACAAAAAATCAGAATTTCGGTCTATTTCCTGCATATGGTTCATAGAAATAAGTCATTGGTCTGCAAACCCTCCTAAGGCGGGCAGGCAAATACAACTAAATTTACTAATTTTAGAGGGAATACCGTCGAGGGTTGATGTTGTGGATAATTGCTGAACTAAAATTAATAGGGATTTTTTTCATAACCTGTCCCCCACTCTGGGAGTATGTCGTTAGAAGGCATTCCCCCTACTTTGAAAAAGTTGAATTCATAAGCTAAAGTTTGGGATTTTGAGGAAGTAATAAATAAAAAACCGACTGATTTGTAAAATATTGAATATCAAATGATTAAATTCACATCAGTCAGAATTGTGAATCAATAGCATCGCATAATAGTAAAAACAATGAAAATAAAACAAGTTTTATTCATTCACGGAGGAGGTGAAGACGGCTATATAGCGGATATTACTTTAGCAGATTCTCTTCAAAAAGAATTGGGGGATGCTTATAAGGTGCATAATCCCCAAATACATTTTAACGACACGCTTCCGGATTTTGGATGGCTTAAACAAATTGGCAATGAGATTTCTTCTGTCAAAGATGATATTATTTTGGCAGGTCATTCTTTTGGTGCATCAATGCTATTAAAATATCTGTCGGAAAACCGAGTAAAGAAAAAAATTGACGGGCTTTTTCTTATCGCCCCTCCATATTGGAGTGGTGACGAAGAATGGAAACAAGGCATTAAGTTGCAGAAGGGTTTTGCGGATAAGATACCGAAGGATATTCCAGTGCATTTCTATCATTGCAAGGATGATGAAGAAGTGAATTTTGATGATTTTCTAATTTACAAACAGAAACTCCCACGAGCAATTTTTCACGAAATACTCCAAGGAGGCCATCAGCTGAATAACGACTTAACAATAGTTGCAAAAGACATCCGGTTTTTATTAAAAAATAGTTGAAATGCAGCCAGAAGAAAGAGTAATAAAATGTTATAATACTACTGCGGCAAATTACGCAATAAAACAGGTAGATGAGATATACAAAACAAGGCTAGATAGTTTCCTATTAAAAGATTTTTCATCGGCAAATTTGAGCAAAGGACTATGTGCAGATTTTGGCTGTGGCCCTGGTGCTACTACCAAATTTTTGTACGATAATGGACTCAGCAATATTGTTGGGGTTGATATTTCACCAGAGATAATTAAAGTAGCCATCAAACTCTTTCCGGAAATAAGATTTGAAACGGGGAATCTTCTGAATTTAATGTATAGAGACAACTCCTTTGCAAGTGCCATTGCATACTATTCAATAGTCCATTTTGATTATGAACAAGTCAAAACTGCACTCAATGAGGTAAATAGGGTATTGCAAAACAATGGTCAATTTTTACTTTCTTTTCACGTAGGAAATCAAATCGTGCATTTTGATAAGGCTGAAAATGTGGATATAGATATTGATTTATATTATTTTCAGACTGACAAGATTATTCAATTGCTCAAGGATACTGGATTTGAGATTATCGAAGCCATAGAAAGACTGCCATATAAAAACATAGAATTTAAAAGTATACGAGGATATATTTGGGCTGAAAAGAAAGAAACAACGAACCGCTAACAACGGGCATTGTAAAAGACAGATTACCAAAGACAAGCAGACAGCAAAACAATAAACAGTGACAATGGAGCAAAACAAAAACGAACTTAAAGCAAACGGACAAGGTGCAACACCTTTCGCCCAAACCTACTTTCACGGGACAAAGGCAGACTTGAAAGTGGGCGACTTAATTGAAGTTGGTTTCAATTCAAATTATGGACAAAAGAAAAATGCAAAATATATCTTCTTGACAGCGACTTTGGATGCTGCAATTTGGGGTGCTGAACTTTCATTTGGAGACGGTCGGGAAAGAATTTATTTGGTAGAGCCAACGGGAGAAATAGAAGACGACCCGGACTTGACCGATAAGAAATTCCCAGGGAATCCGACAAAGTCTTTTCGTTCGACAGAACCTTTTAAAGTTGTTGGAGAAGTAACAGTTTGGCAAGGACATCCAGCCGAACAAGTGAAAACAATGAAAGAACACCTTGAAAAACTTAAAGAGCAAGGAATTAATTCACTTAACGATTAAAAGCCTAAACAAAAATAAATTATGCTGACAGACATAAATCCTTGATAATCAGATTAGGGCTGCTCGCCAGCAAAACACTCATTTTATAATGCCTCCAAACTTCGAAAGGAAATGGAGTCCAGGTATAGCTGCATTATTAAGTTTTATTATTCCTGGAGCCGGTCAAATGTATAAAGGCGATATTGGTACTGGAATAGTGTGGTTTTTCTTTGTGGTATTGGGATATTTCTTTCTTATTGTACCTGGCATAGTACTGCACTTGATATGTATTGTTACAGCCGCTTCTGGAGATCCTTTCAAAGGATAGTTTATAGTTTCACTCCATATTGTTTTGGTACAAAGAGATTTGATCTTCAGAATAATGTGAGGGTCTTCGGATGCCACTTTACCCACTGTTTATGGAGAGTAGGAGTTTATCCTTTAAAATGATGTAAATATTGTTAGCCACTTTTCTGGCTTCGGGACAGCCTGTCCAGAGAATCAGGAATACCCCACTGCTTAAGGGATGCCGTCAATCGTCGACCCAGACATTTCACCCGTTGGAGGGGTCAACTTTTTGGCTTATATTCACCAGTCAAGGCACACACAAGTCGGAGCCTCTTTTGAACGATGAAAACACAAATAGAAAAGATAGATCAATTTATCAAATCTTTGGACTATGAAATTCAATTGGCTTTGGACTCTGTTTCAACCGATTGTAATTTTAAAAAAGGAGATATTATTGTAAGGGAAGGTCAGGTTTGTAAATTCAGCTATCACTTTATTGATGGAGTTGGCAGGAAATTCTATTTGGATGATACAAAAGAGATTACAACAGAATTTTATTTCCCTGATGATTTAGCTGTTGTTTTTGACAGCTACGTTTTTCAATCTCCTAGCAAAGAATATATAGAATGTCTCTCTGATGTAACGCTATCGATAACTCATTTTGATAAATTCAATAAACTGAAAGAGAAATACCCTAAACTCGTAGAGTTTGATTTATTGATGACAGAAATTTACGCAAGCTGGCTTGAACAACGGATGTTTGAATTCAGAACTCTCGATGCTACTCAACGTTACCATAAACTGTTGAAAAGTTATCCTCACTTTGTAAAACATATCTCATTGACGCACATAGCTTCTTATCTTGGTATTTCCCTTGAGACACTTAGTCGTATAAGAGCTAAACAAACTTATTTGACTTAGGTCAAATTTTATGGCATTTTGCCTATTTAATTTTGCATCACTAAGAAAAACAGATGCAAGATTATGAACTTAAACCACTTTTACCTTACCATTTTTTTTGCTCTGATTACTCTTCAAAGCTATTCCCAAACACCAACAGAAATTAACATAACAGAAGCAGATACCATCCACATTGTTAGTTTCAAAAAAACATTTAGCCAACATTACACAGGATGGAGTGTCACTTATAAAGAGATAAAAGACGTATTGAATGAATTTACTATTCCTTTGGTATATAGTTATGGGAATAGAAGTTTAAATGAAACATCTCTTAAGAAATTCGAGCTTTCCTCATTAAACACTATTTCAATCGGCTTAGGTTTTAATGGTTATGAACAAATAATGAAGGGATTCTTTTTAAACCTCGGACTTGAACCAAATATAGGAGTAGAGTTTAGCGAATCAATTACAAATGATAAATCCCGAAATTTCTATTTTTCAGGTACTACTAACATTGGTTTTCTTTGGGTTCCATCAAAAGAATTGGGACTTGTCATCGGGTCTTCAATATTCGGGAGTCTATCCAATTCAAAATATATAAATAAAGACTGGGGGGTAAGCATTGAAATAGGTGTGAATTTTTAATCTAAAAGAGTATGTTGAACAAAAGAATAGTAGGAATAGACGCTGCACGATCTTTGGCGGTAATCGGAATGGTAATCGTGAATTTTAAAGTCGTTTTTGGGGGTGAAGGTACGCTTTGGGTAAAAACTTTTGCAAGTATATTCGAAGGAAAAGCAGCAGCGACTTTCGTGGTTCTTGCTGGAGTTGGAATTGCTTTAATTACAAAAAATTCCATTGTATCCAATAATATTGAAAAACTGAGAACTGCTAAAACAAGTATCATAAAGAGAGTATTTTTTTTATTTACAATCGGAATTAGTTTTAACACTATTTGGTCAGCTGATATTTTACATTTTTATGGTATCTATATGCTTCTAGTTCTTCCTTTGCTGAAAAGTAGTGGTCGATTTATTTTGTTAGCAGGTTCATTACTTATATTAGTTTACCCATTATTGATGATGATTTGGAACTATGAAACAGGTTGGGATTTCGACACTTTAACCTACCAGGACTTTTGGACCATTAAAGGATTTGTAAGAAATTTATTCTTCAATGGTTTTCATCCTGTCATCCCTTGGGCAGCCTTTATGGTTTTTGGTTACTGGCTAGGTAAACAAGATTTGCAAAACACTAAATTTGTAAAAAGACTGTTTAAATATTCTGCTCTTGCGTTTATATCTATTCAATTTTTGTCCTTTGTGCTGATAAACCAACTTTCTGATGGAAGTCAACAAAACACAAAAGAATTAACAGAAATATTCGGGGCAAGCCCGATGCCTCCTTTGCCAATCTATATGTTTAACGGTATTGCAATTGCTTTCACTACAATTTCTGCATGCATTTTAATTGGAAATAAATATGAAAACAATAAAATAATTGACGCATTGAATAAGACAGGCCAATTGGCATTGACATTTTATGTTGCTCACGTAATTGTAGGAGTGGCAGTAGTTGTGGCATATAACCCCGGCAAAATTGGATTATATCCAATAGAGTTTTCAGTTGGATACGCCCTCTTGTTTTATATTTTATGTATTGTGTTTGCAACCAATTGGCTGAAATTCAACAAAAGCGGACCATTAGAGTCGTTGTTTCGAAAATTGACAAATTAATGGAGTAACTAACTACCACCCAAACCTTGAACATATCCGAATTAAAGAATAATGAAATACAAATTAAAATTTATTTACCTGCTTACTATCATTTTGTTTTATCAGAAACAAGCTCAGGCCCAAGAGCTTTTAGATGAGAATATTAAAAATGAGCATAATTACGCTCCTGCAACAGGAATTAGTGGATCTCTATTAGGTTCCTTAATCCATCCGGGGTTTAAAGTTGCTATCGAAAGACCATATAAATTCACCCAAATAGATAAACATAGAAAACACAGAACTAAAACCATTTACAAAGAGCGTTATTTATCTTACGGTCTGGGTATGTATCATCATATAAATTATCATGCAAACTATTTTTCACAGACAGAGTGGGTTGCAAGACGGCAAAAAAGTAATGGGTATTATACTGAGTCATCGCTTGGTTTAGGTATAAGTCGAACTTTTGTAGATGGTGCTACTTTTAACGTATCAGATAACGGAGAAGTCAACAAGGTATTTTTAGCAGGAAATTGGTTTGGACTTGTTTCAGCTGGGGGAGCTCTAGGCTATAATGCCAACCTGAAAAACAAAAAAAATTACAGTCTTTATTTTAAATACAATTTTTTGATTTTGTTCCCTTACAATAGCTTAGTAACTGTAAGACCAACCATAGAACTTGGTTTTAATTACAATTTATCAGGTTTTTGGGAGGCTAAACCAAAATTTAAAAGAGAACAAAAATAGACTTAGAAATAATATAAACACAGTAATAATGAATTTATGAAGAATTTTAATTTAGTTGCAATAGTTGTTATGGCTTCCCTATTATTTGCAGGCTGTCAAAAGGAATCTTTCACCCTATCAGGAATGGCAGAAGACCATTTCTTTTTAAAAAGTGGCAATCAACTTATGCCAATAACAGTTGCAGGAAATGTTGATTCCAAAAAATTTATTGTTCTTATTCATGGAGGACCAGGAGGCAATGCCTTAGTTTATAGAAATAAGGCTGCAAAAAATATTGTAGAAAATGAGTTTGCAATGGTCTATTGGGATCAACGCTTTGCAGGAAACACTCAAGGTAATGGAGGTAATACTCATATTTCAGAATTTAGAAGTGACATAAAAAAGTTGCTAACACTCTTACGGACTAAATATGATTCAGATATAGAATTATATTTGTTTGCACATAGTTGGGGTGGTTTTTTGGCACCTTATTTTTTAGCAGATGGCGATAATCAAGAAATGGTAAAAGGATGGATACAAATTGGAGGTGCCCATAACTATCGTTTGAACGATTCTTTAACACACAATTTGTTGTTACACTATGGAAATATTGAATTAGCAGCAGGAAGGAATGTTTCAAAATGGAGTGAAATTGTAGAATGGTGTACTCAAAATAGTTTTGAAGGAATAGAAAATGCAAGAAAGCTTAACAGCTTTGCGCATAGTGCTGAATCTCTTATCGAGGAAGTAATTGAACCTGAGTCTGATTTTAACTTCGAGCAAATTCAAAGATATGCTTTCATGTCAAATGAAACTAATTCGATTGCGTCCAAAATAAGACGAATTAATCATGCAACTTATGCAAATCCAAACTCTGATCAATTATTTAAAATTCAAATACCGACCCTTTTGATGTGGGGTAAATATGATTTTGTCTGCTCACCCGGGTTAGCAAATGATATTGAACTCAATATTGGAACCTCCGATGTACACAAAATTATTTATCCATATTCCGGTCACAATCCTATGTTAAATCAACCAGAAGAGTTTTGGTATGATTTGGTTGATTGGGTAAAGAGTCATTAACAAATAAATAATGACAATAAACTAAATATATAAATTAACTTCCTGTAATTAGCGATAGAGGGTAATGTGAATCAAGAATAGAACCTTTACCTTTCACAGAAATTCCCGTGAACCTTTGTTGTTTATGTGGAGCTTATATTTGATGGCATTAAACTCTCGCTTTTGGATAAATCCAGAACAGAACTAAATGGAAGAAAAGGGGCTTCCAAAATAGAACATGCGGGATTTTATCAATGGAATAGAGTTACGCATGAACTGGGGTATAATATTCTTTCAATGATAGTATGGATTGCAGGAATATTTTTTCCTTGAAATTTCAGAATTAGGATGTAAAATACATTGAGGTTTTTCGTTCCAAACGATGTGTAAATCCCTTAAATTCACATCTTGACCAATAAATCCACATAAATGACCGATAATACATCAAATGATCCTAATCAAGGAATAAATGCCCTCATTAGAACTATTTCCCAGATCATTAACTTAAAGGATCATGAAAAAACATTGATCAGGTCTTTGTTCAAGGAAAAAAAAATCAAGCGGGGAGATTTTTTCCTAAAAGAGGGGAAAATTTGTAAAGAAATTGGTTTTATAACAGAAGGTTTGGTAGCATACTTTATAGCTACAGAGGAACCACATATTTATGATTTTGGCAGGGAAAATGAATTCGTCAGTAATTATGAAAGCTTTTTAATACAATCAGAGTCTAAAAAATCTATTTTGTGTATTGAAGAAACTGAAATGTTGTGTATCACTTTTAGTGACTTGCAAATCTTATACAATAAGCTGTTGGAAGGACAAAAATTAGGTCGTATAATAAGTGAAAACCTATTTCTGGATGCTACTGAAAAGCTTACTTCCTTTTATGTTGAAAGTCCTGAATCCAAGTATGAACGATTCATTAAAAAGTACCCTGATTTGGTTAAGAGGATACCTCAATATTATATTGCTTCATACATAAATGTTAAACCCCAATCCTTAAGCAGGATCAGAAAACGTTCGTTAAGTAAATCAAAAGTTAACTCAGGTGAATAACTTTAAGGAGATTTCCAGATAATTTTGCCAACAATCAAATGAAGGCAAAATATATGAACATTGAAGAAACGGTTTTTACCAAACTATTTTTGAATGAAGCAATTGTATTGGAAAAAAATGAAATAGCCGACAAGGTTTTTCACTTTAAAATAAAGGGGGACATCCATTTTACAAACTATAAGCCTGGCCAGCATCTCCGGTTACTTTTGTACCCAAAACAAGCAGGAAAGCTTCGTGATCGGGTCAGGACCTATTCAGTTTGGAACTATCAGCAAAGCGAAAAAGAAGCTGTAGTAGATCTTGCCATATGTACCCATTCAGATGGCCCCGGAAGCAGATGGGCCAAGGAATCGGTAATAGGGACACCAATTTTCATTTCAAATCCGGTTGGAAAATTCACTCTGGAAGAGTCCAAAAAGAAAATAGTATTCATTGGAGACGTTACGACACTTGCACATTATTATTGTTTTAGGAAGCATCTCAAAGAAAGTCAAAGCATCAAAGGAATTATCTTCGGGACTGATGAATTAGGGTTATTCCCGGATTTTGACGGTTCACATCCATTTACCTTTCTTTCTCTCAAACAGGGAAATGATCTACAATTATTGAATTTTTGCCGGGATTTAAACCTTGACAATGAAAGTATGATTTATGTAGGTGGTGAAGGCAATGCGTGTATAAAACTTCATAAATTGTTTTTGAAAGATTTGGGAATACCAAGAAAACAGCTTAAAGTAAAACCGTTCTGGATTCAGGGTAAAACAGGTTTGGAATAAAGGTTATGCTCTTATTTTTGTCCAAAGCAATTTTGGACATTTCCCTAAGCCTTACAAAAGCCGTAAAAAACATAAATTGTTTCTAGCCAATAAGAAAAAATTGGCTGAACTCAAACATCTACTATTGTGTAAACCATACTTGCTAAAAATATTATTGGACAGATCTAGACAAAAAAACTGGGGATTTTGGAATGATAATAGATTTTGATATAACTAAAAACAGACAGAATTTATCTAAATCATTCACCGCTAGGATATCAGTTCAGTCAAGGTAAAGGTGAAATCCATCCCTAATCCTCTCACAACTTGTCCCGCAATGCGGAAGATTCTCCCAGAAGCTTTCGAAATGAACCTCTCGGAATATCCACAAAGTGAACCAAAAAACCAGAATCCACAAAAAAAAACATAAATACCCATTGGGACGGCTATGGTTTGGTTTAGAGCCAATCTTTGTATATCTATTCATTATAGCTGTGTTTTTGGCTAGATTGCGTCTAAAGTACTTTAGGTTCAAGTTAATAGGACGACCCAAATATCAGACATTTAAAAGCAATGGCAATACCTACGGACAAAGACCGGCTAGTAAAAGCAATCCTTGACGACTACAAAAAGTTGACGACTGAGCTTTCAACTATTCCAATTGACTTTACCACAAATAAAGAGTTGCAAGGACATTCAAAAAATACGTTAATGAGTATCAACGACCTCGTAGCTTATCTTGTTGGTTGGGGACAATTGGTTTTGAAGTGGAACGACAGAAAAAGTAGAGCTGTTCACATTGATTTTCCTGAGACAGGTTACAATCAAACACAGGTGATTTGAAGCACTTTAAAACGGGGTAAGCGCAAAACTTACCCCAGATATATTTTTATAGAGGGATATTCCCCACGATTGATACCACGGCACCTACCCCATTCATCTTATCAGTGGAAAGCCCCCATTTATCTTTGCTTCCAATGTAGTAACGATAATTTAGTCCAGCTTCTACATTCACGTATTTATGAACTTTTATGCCAAGTTTGGCATCAGGAGTGGCAAAAATACCTCCTGATTTTTCTCTCGTCATGGTTTCATCAGAATCCACCCCATTATTGTAGCGGTATTCCATGTGCATCGCACCATATCCACTTCGGATACCCGCATAAATATAGAAAGGAGATGCCAATTCAAACTTATAACCAGCCTGAAAACTATATTCATAAACCTGGATTCTATCAGGATTGTATGGGTTGTCCTTCCAAATATCGGAGGGAGCCAGACTGCTGTATTGTGCAAGGCCAAAATACAATTTGTCGTTGAAATACACCCCAACCTCTCCACCTAGTGAATAAAAACTATTCAGTGGTTTTTTACTGAAATGATAGAGGTTGTTGGCTTTCACAACCAGAGTTGGTTTTGTGCTTGATGTTTCCCGGGATTCTTGTGCCATAAGTCCGTAAGGTAAAACAGACATAAGCAAAATACCGATCAATAGGTTTTTTTTCATTTTATATATTGTTTAAAATTAACGTCGCAAAGAAAGCCATATTAGTTACCAGTTTTTAAAAGGATTGACCGAAGGTTGAGTATTCTTGACGAGCTGTATTGTGACCTTATTTTATTCCGGTAAGTTTGTCTTATGAATAAAATGCGACATCTTAATAGCAGCTTGATGATTGTTCTATTTTGGGCATTTATAGCAACCATCCTCATATTCCAGTTATTGGCGGTGGATGAATATGACCTTCCTAAAGCGATTACCTACAGCTCGATGATAACAGGGACGTTCGCCGTTTATGTGCATGTGGTGCTAAGAAAAATCATCAAGAAGTACATTCAGACCAAACGGATTTCTTCTCTTATCTTTTGGGTTTTTATAACAGCTATCGTTGCTTCAACAATACTTACTATAGAAGATTATGCAATTGACAGTTTTTTGAGCCATGACTGGAATAAGCACAAGGAAACGATGTTACCACAGTTTTTTGGAATGCTGATGGCAACCATTCTAATATCAGGCATTGCATATTCGTTTGAACTATATCGGCATCATATAGAAACTCTAAAGGCGACACAGGTGCTCAAAGACAGCTTAAACGAGTTAGAGGTAAAAAGTATCCGTCAGCAATTAAGTCCCCATTTTACGTTTAACATGCTGAACAACCTGCAATTTTTGATTCAGAAAGATAAAAATGAAGCCTTAAAACTGCTCTCCCAATACAGTAAAATCTTGAGATATTATGTGTACGAATCCCAGAACAAGGCGATTCTACTCAACGATGAAATCGCTTTTTTAAAAACATACTTAGAGCTTGAAAAAGACCGTCTGAAAGACGAAGCCAAGGTGGACGTAGATATTTCCATTGAACCCAACAGTTTGAAAATAGCCCCTTTTATATTATCTACATTTGTTGAAAATGCATTTAAGCATCTATCAATAGACAGCAAGTGGACATCTGTATTCATCCATTATAAAGAGAACCAGCTTTGTATGAATGTTCAGAATACTTATGACAACAAGATAGATAGCGGAAAAAATCAACAGGGTATAGGTTTGGAGCAAGTTACAAAAAGGCTTCAATTGATATATCCCGATAAGCACGTTTTGGAGTTTGACAAAACAGATAGCGTATTTTCGGTGCAGTTGAATATTAAATTTGATTAAGATGAAAATCAGATGTATAATCGTAGAGGATGAGCGTGTAGCAAGAGAAGGTCTCCAAAGCTATATAGAACAATATGACTTTCTTGAATTAGCCGGCAGCTTCTCCAACGCCACCGATGCACTCCAGTTTTTGAAAGAGCAAGACGTGTCTTTAATGTTCTTGGATATTGAATTGCCCGGCATCAAGGGAATTGAAATGGCGAGGCTGTTGGATGGCTTTTTGCCTTTGATCATTTTTACAACGGCGTATGCCCAGTATGCGTTGGAAGGCTATCGTGTAAACGCTATTGATTATTTGGTTAAGCCCATATTCCCGGAAGATTTTCATCGCTCCATCCAGAAAGCAAGAAATTACTTTGGTCTCATAGAGATTAACAGTTTCTCCGAAACAAGCTCAGGTCTGATAATAAAAAGTGAGGGTGAATGGCTAAGGATTGAACCTGCGGAAATTATGTTTCTGAAGAGCATGCAAAACTATGTGCTTATCCATTTTGCAAATTTTAAGCCTAAAATGGTTCTACAGCCATTACGGGAAGTATATGCTCTTTTACCTTCATTTTTCACACAGGCACACCGCTCGTATGTGGTCAACATTAATCTTATAGAGAAAATCGGAGACAACTGTTTAACCATAGGCGAGTTTACGATACCACTCAGCAGATCGAGAAAAAAGGAAGCGACAGAGCTGTTCTTAAACAGGAATAAATGATGTTTATGATTCTTTTATCAACATACTTTCAGTAAGAGGATGATTTGACCAAAATAACAACCGGAAATAAAAAAGCAGTCATTTACCTGACTTACAATTTGCCACAAAAAATAATCCTGCAAGAATATTTTGATAGCTATCACTAATTTATTTTTGATTCCTGACATAAGGCTGTCACTAGTCAGGTATAAGTTTGCCTCATTAACAATCTTTAAAAGAATAAAAATGACAAACGTAATGAACACAGGGTTTAATCCAATCGCATTTCCAAAGGCTACCTTGATTTCAGTGAATGGTGTAGTGCTGGAAGTATTTGAAGCAGGTCAACAAAATTCAGGTAACCCTATCCTTCTCTGCCATGGTTTTCCGGAGCATGCATTTTCTTGGCGTTATCAGATACAGGCTCTTGTTGATGCTGGCTATCATGTCATTGTCCCAAATCAACGCGGCTACGGTAACTCATCTCGTCCGACCGAAGTAACTGATTATGACATTGAACATTTGACGGGTGACCTTATTGCACTACTCGACCATTTTGGTTACAAGGATGCTACCTTTGTCGGTCACGATTGGGGTGCAAATGTCGTTTGGAGTCTGGCACTATTGCATCCTGAGCGGGTAAATAAGGTTATAAACTTGGCTTTGCCTTATCAAGAGCGTGGAGAAAAACCATGGATAGCGTTTATGGAAGCAATATTTGGAGGAGACTTCTATTTCGTTCACTTCAATAGACAACCAGGAGTAGCAGATGCTATTATGAATGAAAACACATCCCAGTTCCTACGTAACATATTCCGCAAAAACGTACCTCTTACTCCTCCTGAGCCAGGGATGTTAATGATCAATCTTGCAAGAGCAGAAAAACCACTTGGGGAGCCCTTAATGGACGACAACGAACTTTCTGTGTTCATTTCTGCCTTCGAATCATCAGGGTTTACAGGAAGTATAAATTGGTACAGAAACCTTGATAGAAACTGGCACTTAATGGCAGACGTAACCCCAATCATTCATCAACCGACTCTGATGATATATGGTGAGCAGGACACGATTCCCAAATCTGAAAACCTAAAGAATATCGTTCCTAATTTGGATGTTGTCAGTCTGGATTGTGGTCATTGGATACAGCAAGAAAAGCCGGAGGAAACTACCCAAACAATTTTAAAATGGCTAAAACAACAAGATGCATAATAAGGACATAGAAATATATTGCCCTCAAAGCCGAACAGATTGGAGACAATGGTTGGAAAAAAACCATCAGTCCAAACAATCTGTTTGGCTTGTCTTCTATAACAAAAAATCAGAATTTAAATCAATCTCTTGGAGTGAAGCTGTTGATGTGGCGTTGTGCTTTGGTTGGATAGACAGTAAGAAAGTAAAAATAGATGAAGAAACAGCACATCAATTTTTCAGCAAACGAAAGCCGAAGAGCACTTGGTCGAAAATCAATAAAGAAAAAGTCAAAAAACTTATAGAACAAGGGTTAATGACAGAAGCAGGCTTTACAAGCATAAAAACTGCAAAGGAAAATAGCTCTTGGACAATTTTGGACGAAGTGGAAGAATTAATTATACCGCAAGATTTGGATGCGGCATTCGCTGAAAAACCCAATGCAAAAGAATTCTTTTTGAGTTTAAGCAAATCTGTAAGAAAGATAATTTTGTCTTGGCTTGTGTTTGCCAAGACAAGTGAAACAAGACAAAAACGAATCACTGAAATTGTTGAAAGTGCAGCGCAGAATCTTAAACCGAAACACTTGCGATAGAAAAGGCGTATTCATTTAGTACTGGTAAGGAGGTATTCCTAATCTCTGCTCTACGAAGCTGTAAAAGGAGAGTTGAAAACGGTCTATCCCCTGAATATGGTTCATAGAAATAAGTTGTGAATCTGGAAGCTACCACAACTAAATTTACTAATTTTAGAGACACTCTCCCATTCGGCTGAAAAGATATAAAAGAGTTGGACTAAATATTGGAAGGAACTTTTTTCATAACCTGTTCCGCATTGCGGGAGTCTGTCATTGTCACAGATTAAAAATGACGAGTATTACAACTAAAGAAATCAAAATGGAATCAATATTTAATGTTTGTAATGTTTGGAAAACAAATCGAAATCTCTACTTGAAATATTTTGAGAAATATACATTGGAACAACTGAATAAAGTACCCGATGGATTTAATAACAATCTAATTTGGAATATTGGACATATAATAGTAGCCCAACAAGCATTGATTTACAAAGGATCCAACCTTAACGTATATATTTCGGACGAATTATTTGGACTTTATAAACCTAATACAAAACCTACGGGACTAACTACCGAAGTTGAGGTGGCGGAACTTAAAATCTTATTGATATCCCTAATTGAAAAAACTGAAACGGATTTTTACAATGGAAAATTCGTTACATACAATGAAAGAATGACAGGAACAGGCTTTCATTTGAACTCAATATTGGACGCCTTTGAATTTAACAATTATCACGAAGGATTACATTTCGGATATATGATGAGTATTGGAAAATTTATTTAACATATATCCACTTTCTTCCCAGTAATTAATGGAATAGGGGATTTTTAAGGAACAACGTCACAGATTGCTCCTCCATCTATTAATTTTAGATCATATCACACATTCCACTGAATTCCGTCAATGGATATCTTCATATTTGTGTTTATATTAATTACTATGTACCACTTATCTATTTTTGACTGGCCACCCCCTTCTTAATCTTCATCATAATATCATCAGGCACAAAATTTGGGAGTTTAGAATTAAACCAGTTTTAAAAGCCTACAACTTTTTTTCCATTTCCTTCCAGTAGATGCTTTACACCTTGTACTGCCACTTCCTTGGGATGCATCGGCTTGGTTTTGTGAAGATTGGTAGATTGCATTTCTTTTATAGTAAAACCAGTATCCACCGTA
>NZ_JBHUHR010000021.1:117799-137348 GCF_042682445.1 Belliella marina | reverse complement strand
TACAGCGAGATGATGTTAACGCCGGTTCCTTCCAATTCGGCATCAAGAGTTTCGCTAAATGCCTTTACAAATGCTTTGGTGGCAGAATAAACAGAAAAATAAGGCATTGGTAAAAATGAAACAACTGAGCTTGCATTCATAATTCGACCAGATTTACGGCTGACCATATCTTGCGCAAAAAGCATGGTCAATACCACCAAACTGGAAACGTTTAATTGAATCATACTCAGTTCTTCTTCCAGTGGTGTTTCAATAAAATCACCATAGTTGCCAACACAGGCATTATTTACCAAGTGTGATACTTGGTAGTCTGCCGACTTGATTTCATTGAACAACTCAACCGCCTGATCGACAATGCTCAGATCCTTGGCAATGTAATGCACGGAAACTCCATACCTAATTTTGTTTCAAGAGTTGGTACAATCGCTGATTTATGAAAATATTCTCCTTCCCGATAGGTTGTGAAGTATAAGGTGAAGCGCCTTGATGATCCTTCCGGTTCGACCATTGCCGTCATAGAATGGATGAATACTTTCAAACTGGTAATGCTGTATTGCCATCCTGATTAGTGGTGACATTTCTTCAAATTCATCATTAATGAAATCCTACAGGTTTTACATCATCCTGATTATTAATTATTTATCATCCAGAGACGTATAGATGGTTTCGCCTGTAAGGTCGTTTTTTAAGGAAGTACCAGGTAGCTGCCTGATCCCGGCTTCATTCTCTTCCAAAATGGCTTGGATTCGGGCAATGCCATTGGTGTTCAGGAACCCTTTCGTTTTGATTTCTTCAAAACCATATAGTAAAGCTTCCCTGTATCTAAGGACTTCCTTGATAGCAGGACCCACTGACATAGACTTGGCTGCTAAAGCCTGATAGAGCTTATCGTGCGTAGTATTGATATTCTCTACTTCTGAACTGGCTTGCGCTTCTTTTAGTACTATGTCATTGATCAAAATACCCTGGTTTGGTAAAGTCCGAGCTAATCCTTTCAATTCAGCTAGAGCCACAGCCTTTTTACTTTCCTGCTTAAGAATCAGGAAAGTTTCTACCTTTTCCGCAGGTGGTGGCAAAAGAGGTAAATCATTGAATGACCTTGAGGGATCAATATTTTTCATCTCATGAACTACATGAGATGAAAATAAGTAAATTGGTACATGAAACAAATTATATGTCCCATCATGGTACATGAGATAAAAAATGGGAAATAGGATAAGGTAAAAATTCCGAGCTTTCGGGTTCTAATGAACCGCCGTTGTTGCGGCCGACAAAATGGACAAGCAAATAAAAAAGGGCAGATTTTATCTACCCTTTTTTATTTATATCCCACTCTATCTTCAGGTGGGGTGGCATCCATAACTATACTTTTTTATCATTTTGAAAATAGTATTAATTTAAATTTTGCTGCCTAAAAACATGTGGGGAAACACCGGCTGTCCGCTTAAATAAGCGTGAAAAATAATTGGGATTTTCGAAGCCCAGTGAGAAAGAAATCTCATTAATATTTAACTGTCCTTCTTTCAGTAAGTTTTTTGCCTCAGAGATTAAGTAAAGATGAATAAGATCCAAAGCAGTTTTTCCGGTTTCTTGTTTAAGCAGATCACTCAAATACCGAGGCGTTAAATTTAATTTTTGCGCTAATAACGCGACAGTTGGAAGTCCTAAATCATTATTTTCCCTATTTTCAAAATACGAAGAAAGAATATTATTAAACTTCGTAAATGTTGCTCCGGATAATTCCTCACGATTGATAAACTGCCGTTTGTAAAATCGCTGAGCATATTTAAGCAGGATATCCAGATGACTGATGATGATATCTTTACTATAATCATCAATATTGTTGCGACACTCTTTATCCATTGTTCGGATTAGCCCCCAAATCGTTTTTTCTTCTCTTGGCGTTAGATGTAAAGCCTCGTTAACATCATAATCAAAGTAATGATATTTCTTTATCTCAGTGTGTAATGGTGTTCCTAATAAATAGTCTTCGTGAATAAGTATAAGGCAACATGCTTCTTCAAGACGAATATCCTTAAACGTAACGTACTGGCGGGGTTTGATGAATGACATTTTTCCGAGATCATGATCATATTTCGTTTTGCCATATAACATACTTCCTGACTGTAGCTGTTTAAAACCGATGATATAGAAATCTGCTGTAAACTCTACATGACCTTCCCAATGATCATTTTTGTCACCATATAAAATACTGAACATCGGATGTTCCGGTGGTTTATTGCCGGCAGCCTGAGCGAAGGCGCCAATAGTATTGAAGTGGTTCATATTCAATTGATGTAATCAGGCCCCAGCCAACCGGGGCCTGCGTTTACAGATATTTAATTCCCTTGGGCTGCCTCAGAAACATCTTGCCAGGCTTCCCAAGTTTTCATACGTTCACCATAGGTGTGTTTTATCCATTGAAAGCCAACTCGTCCCAAAATTAACCTTAAAGGAGGTTGTTCCGCATCGATAAGCCTAAACATGGCTTTAATTGTAGCTTCAGACACACCCAAATCTTCCGGTCTATTTGCATCTTTAAGTGCGGCCCTGATTTCATCATATAAACCGATAGGCTCACTTTGAGCTCCGGAGGATGTGCTAAATTCAGTAAGATATCCGTTGGGTTCTACCAGAGTCACTTTGATTCCAAAACCGGCCACTTCACTTGCCAGGCTTTCGCTAATGGCCTCAACAGCAAATTTGGAAGCGCTATAAATGCCTGTTGTAGGAAAGGCAACCAATCCCAATGCACTCGAAACTTGGATAATATGTCCGGAATTTTGGTCCCGCATTATTGGGATAATCGCTTGGGTTAACCACAACACTCCAAATAAGTTAGTTTCCATTTGAGCTCTCACCTCATTCTCGGTTAATTCCTCGATTGCACCAAAATGTCCGTATCCTGCATTATTAATTAATACATCAATGGCTCCAAAATGGTTCTTTGCCTTTGAAATTGCTTCAAAGGCTGCTTTTTTATCCGTAACATCTAATTGTAAGACCAGTAAATTTTCCTGATATTCTGACGCCAAGTCTTTTAATGATTCTGTATTTCTTACTGTTGCTACAACATTATCGCCACGTTTAAGAAAAGCTTCAGTCCAAATTTTTCCGAATCCTCGGGATGCACCTGTAATAAAAATTGTTTTTTTCATTGTCCTATATTTTATCGTTTAATTATTGAGACAAATCTCCGTCAATTACTCCTATCTATTATGATACAAAAGTGGGCAATAATGAAACGTTTTAACGAAAACCAACATCCTAAAGCCAGGGTATATCTGTGTTTATAGCTATGGCTAAAAGGGAGATAGTTCCAGTTGTTACTATCCCCATTATCATCGCAAAAAGAATTTTTCTTTTCATATATCAGGCTTCAATGTTCATTTCAGGAAATCAGTATCTTGATATGCCGGATTCGGGTACTTATAAAAACCTTCCCCTGTAGCTATACCGAGCTTGTTTTTATCAATAAAATTTTCTTTCACGAAATCCCGTCTTTTTTCCCATATCTCATCACCGGTTAATTCTGCATATGATTTAGTGACATTATATGCGGTGGCCATTCCTACAAGGTCTGCCATAGCCATTGGACCCAAATCAGCTCCCAAGGTTTTCATCCAGGTCTTGTCAATAAATTCCGCATCGGCAACACCATTCCGGTATAAATCCAGACCTGCCATCAACCAAGGCACTAGAAGTGAGTTCATGACATAACCGGGCTGTTCTTTATAGATCGGTATGGTAACCATACCAATCGTTTTGGCAAATTGAACGACTTCGCCAAAAATTTCAGGATCTGTGCCGGAATGTCCCATAATCTCAGCTACATTATTCTTCCATAAATAATTGGCAAAGTGCAGCGCTAAAAATCGCTCCGGTCTACCTGTTTCATCAGCAAACTGACTTGGCAACAGTGTAGATGAATTGGTGCAGAAAATTGTTTTTGCCGGAGCCAGATGGCTTAGCTTGATATAAAAATCTTTCTTTATTTGAATGCTCTCAGGAATCGCTTCAATGGTGAGGTCAGCATCTTTTACCGATACGGCCAAATCTGCTGTAAAGCTTACTCTTGATACAGCGGCATCCAAATCTGTAAGAGTGGCGTTTACATCTTGTTGGTACATTGGTTTAAACTGTTCGAATTTCAGCTTTGCCTGCTCCAACAGTTCTTCCTTTATATCGAATAATGTAACATGATAACCGTGGTAAGCAGCGTGAAAAGCAATCTGTGCACCCAATACACCAGATCCAAATACTGTGACGTTTTTAATTTTCATAATATTAATTTTAAGTGTTTTGTTTAATAGGTTTTTCGAGAGCATTTTTTTTTATTTACTCTGAGTTCATTAGAAAATCACACTTTAAACCGACTGTATCTGACGTATGTAGTCTTCTATTGCTCTTTTGGAAACAGCTGCATCTGGTGCCATAAAATCAAAACCGTGTGGTGCCCCTTGATGTATATGAAACTCAATTGGAACGCCGGCTTTTGCCAATTTACCGGCATATTCCAAATTCTCATTCCGGAAAATATCCAAATCACCTACTGAAATAAAAGCGGATGCCAAACCTTCAAATTCAAGAAGGCGACCAGGCGAAGCTATAGCAGAAATACCATCTTTACCCCGATCCTCTCCAAGTGATGCAGTCCATCCCGTATCGTTGTTGTCATAGGTCCAAACAGCAAAAGGTAGCAGCCGCTCATCAGGAATCATTATACGGTCATCCAGCATGGGATAAATTAAGATTTGACGAGTAAGCTGAACCTTACGGTCACGTGCAAGAATAGCCACTGCTGCAGCAATACCACCACCTGCGCTGTCGCCCATAATAGCAATTCGATTTTCATCTATCTCTAAATCAACTGCTTGTTTCTTTAACCAAGTCAAGGCACTGAAAACTTCTTCTGCTTGTACATCACCCTGCACTTCTGGAGAGAGGTGATAATCTACAGAAAGAAAAGGAACGCCTGACTTGTAAGCAAAATGGGAAACGATTCGATCATACGATTCTACTGAGCCTGAAACCCTACCGCCACCATGCACATAAACAATTGCTGATCCAGAAACCACTTTTCCTGGAGGACTATACCAACGCAATTTAATCTCCGTACCCGCACTTGTCCTGATATTAAAATCTTTCGTACTAACCTCTGGGTGGATTGGGAAATTTTGACTTAAAATTGCATAGAATCCATTTATAGTTTCTCTTAATATTCGCCAATCAGCCTTTTCCGGCAATTCTCCCGTAGGAAGCATAGCGAAGAAATTTGAGATTGCCTGTCCTATTTCCGGATCCAAACTATAGCCTTTAGTTTGTGGCAAGTGAGTTGCTTTATTCGATTGATTATTATCCATTTTATTTGCAGGTTTATGTTTCTTTATATTTATTTTAAGTAAGCCCGAATATCCCTTTGCTATTAGCATGGTTTTGTTTTCGTTCCAAATCTCACATTCTACATTTATTATTAGTTTTCTTTTTTTGATAATGCTTGTGTCAGCTATAGTTAAAGGAAAGTTGCTCCAATAACATCATCTACAATAGATCAAGTGACTTCTCCAGAAGTGTCACCATAGGATTAGTCATTTCTTTTCTTATCTATTCTGTACTGTAGAGCTTCAAGCTAATCCATATATAATTTGTATTTATAGCTATCGTTACCATCAAAGAGATAGTCACTGCGTTTTAATTAGTTGATTGTTTTTCCGCCTGCTCTTTCAGCTTTATCAACCAATCCTGAAGATCTTTACTAACCATATTTGGTGCAAAAATTTTCTCCATTTTTGTTTTAGGTCCATTTTGGGTTTCGTTTGAAACAACTTTACAACCATCTTCGGTCGGGATTATCATCCACGCATTGTACACGGTCATTTTTTTATTATCGGTTTCGCCTAACCAAGCAATATTGTGTGGAGGATCGAATTCCTTGATGGTTGACGTGAATTTCCCTGCCGGATTCCAGATAAAAACACTGGACGGATTAAGCTTATCTTCAGGTGAATTGAGCAGCTCAATACCTTCAGCTTTTTTGTGCCATTCCGGCCATTTGGCAGCATGGATGAAAATATCCCAAACCTCTTGAGGCGAAGCTTTAATGTCTATTTCATTGTGTATGAAAAAATCTGATTCTGTTGGTTTAAACCCTTCTGGCCAGTTGATTTTTTCGGAATAAGGCAAACTTGATTGGACTACTTTTTTGTGTGAATAACAAGAGGAAAGCAGTAATGATATACCCGTTAAGCTAATGAGTATAAATAATTTTGTTGTTTTCACTGTATAGGATATTTTATTTACCACTTATTTATTTTTGACTGGCTAAACCCTTCTTAATCTTCATCATAATACCATCAGGTACAAAATTTGGGAGTTTAGAATTAAACCAGTTTTGAAAGCCTACAACTTTTTTTCCATTTCCTTCCAGTAAATGCTTTACACCTTGTACTGCCACTTCCTTGGGATGCATCGGCTTGGTTTTGTGAAGATTGGTAGATTGCATTTCTTTTGTAGTAAAACCAGTATCCACCGTGCCTGGATACAGCGAGATGATGTTAACGCCGGTTCCTTCCAATTCGGCATCAAGAGTTTCGCTAAATGCCTTTACAAATGCTTTGGTGGCAGAATAAACAGAAAAATAAGGGAATGGTAAAAATGAAAGCACAGAGCCTACATTCATAATTCGACCAGATTTACGGCTGACCATATCTTGCGCAAAAAGCTTGGTCAATACCACCAAACTGGAAACGTTTAATTGAATCATACTCAGTTCTTCTTCCAGTGGTGTTTCAATAAAATCACCATAGTTGCCAACTCCGGCATTATTTACCAAGTGTGATACTTGGTAGTCTGCCGACTTGATTTCATTGAACAACTCAACCGCCTGATCGACAATGCTCAGATCCTTGGCAATGTAATGCACGGAAACTCCATGTTTTGAAGTCAATTCCCCCTGCATCACTTCCAGTTTATCCTCGCTGCGTGCAGCGAGGATAAGGTTGTACTTTAAGGCCGCAAGCTGTTGGGCCATTTCATAGCCAATCCCTGAGGAGGCTCCGGTAATTAAAATATATTCCTTCATTTCATTTTGATTTTAATGTTTGATTATTAATTATTTAGTAACTCTTTTTTTCCAACAACCTCAATCACAGGAGGAATCAACATGTAAACCACTGTACACACGAGAAATGCCAGGAGTGTAGAGCTTATCAATCCGCCCATCAGTACCACCACCAATCCCGAGTACAATGGATTGGCATCCATTATCAATGGTACCAGAGCCAATGTAGCAGTCAGGGTAGTCAGGGTAATGGGAACGAATCTTGTCTTAGCAGCCGTTTTGATTGCCTCCATCAGTTCAACTCCCTCAGACCGGAGCTGATTGGTAAAATCCACCAACAGGATGGAATTCTTTATTTCAATTCCTATAAGTGCAATAAACCCTACCGCCGCCGTAAAGGACAATGGATTGCCCGTAAGCCAAAGAGCGACTAAGGCGCCTATCATCCCCAGAGGTATTACCGAAAGTACAATCAATGAACTTTTGAGGGATCCGAATTCAAGAATTAAGATCAACAAAAAGAGCACTCCGGAGACCAAACCGACAACTTCCATTCCTGAAAAGGCGTCGTCTTTGTTTTCGAGTTCTCCGGCAGCTTTGTAATAATACCCTTCCGGAAATTCCACCTTGTCAAGTTCTGCCAAGACGTTTGAATTGAGCGTTGCGTAGTTCACTCCACTTACCGCATGGGCATTTACGGAAGTATACCTGGCTTCATCATAATGGTAGATTATCGAAAAATCCGACTCGAACGTAATGTCTGCCACCTGTCGCAAGGGAATAGCCTTCCCTGTGTGGGAATAGACATACAGATTATCCAGGACCTCCATTGTAGCAAATTTTTCACGGGGCACCGTGGCCACAATATTGATTTTATCCTCCCCTTCTCCTTTGGAATATCTTGCAATGGGCAGACCTGCTATGGCCATCCTTACCGTCTGGTCGATAGTTGCTGTCGGTATTCCATACAATCCCGCTTTCTTCTTGTTGATACTGATCTTCAAGTCAGTTTTTTTGTTCGCTATAGGATTTGTGATATATGTAGAGCCGGGTGTATGCTCTATGATTTTCTCCACACGGAGTGAAAGGCTTCTTAGTGTATCAAGATTTTCACCAAAAATCCTGATTGCTACAGGTGCTTCCAACGGCGGCCCCTGCTCATAATCAACCACCTGAATCCTGGCGTTGGGATAATGGTTGAATTTACTCCGCAACTCATTGATGATTATTTCCTTTTCCTCATAAGTATGGGCCTCGGGCTGAACAAACAATTGGGCAAAATTGGGTTGCTGATTTCGCTGTCTCACGTTGTAATATACTGTGGGATTCCCCTTCCCTACATTGGAAGTGAAATAAGTGATATCAGTCCGCTCCAACAGCACGCCTTCAATGTATTGCACTACCCTGTCTGTTTCATCCAGATTGGCTGTGATGGGCAATTCCACATTGATCTGAAACTGCGCCTTTTCGGATTTTGGAAAAAGGCTAAACCCTATCACCGGGATCAATCCAAATGATGCGAGCAATAAACCTCCTGCCAGAATTATGGTAAGCCAAGGCTTTGCAAGCGCAGCATCCAGTACTTTCGAATAATAGTTGTCTATAAACCGCTGCAGCGCCCTCATAAAGATGTTTCCTTCACCCGTCCCAGTGTGCGTCTTCAATATACGGCTGGAAAGAAACGGCACAATAGTCAAGGAGACCAGCAAAGAAGCAACCACTGTCGTGACCACAGCGATCGGCAAACCCCTGATAAAATCCCCTGAACCACCCGGAAGGTACAATAGCGGAAGAAATGCAACCACCAAAGTGGCAGTAACCCCCACGACAGCCATTGCGATCTGTTTCACGGCTTCGATAGAGGCTTCTATTTTAGTTGCTCCATTTCTTAAGTACCGCTCGATGTTCTCTACCACCACAATCGCATCATCAACCAAAATCCCCAGTGCCACAATCAACCCCACAATACTGAGCTGGTTGATGGTATAGCCTAAACTATCCATCACAAACAGACCTATAGAAAGTGAAAGTGGAATGGAAATCATCACTACCACGGACGCACGTGTACCCAGTGGCAAAAGTGTAAGCATCACCAAAAAAATCGCAATGCCAAAATCTCTCGCGAAGCTCTTCAATCGATACTTCACGTTTTCGGACTGGTCAAAGTTCACGACCATATCTATATGATCCGGCAGGGTCGATTTGAATTTCTCAATGATCGGCCATGCATCATCACCTACATCGAATATGTTTTCTCCGTCTTTCTGACTGGCTGTTACCAAGACCGCTTTGTGTCCATTAAACCGGGTACGATGTTGCTCTTCTTCGTAGGAAAGATCTACAGTGGCGATGTCACGAAGCTTGATGATTTTGAAATTATCCGCGAAAACCACGGTATTGCGAATATCCTCCAGGTCTTCATAGTCACCACTCGTTTTCACATTGAACCTTCTGCTATTCATGTTTGTGGCTCCACCGGGAATGTTTAAGTCTTCGGATTGCAGTGCGCCATATATATAATCCAGGGGTATTCCTTGTTGGGCAAGTTTTTGCAGATTCAGTTCTACCCTTACTTCCTGCTCGGGATATCCCCAAGTTTCCACTTTTTTGAATCCCGATACTTTTTTGAGTTCATCTTGAAATTTCTTCGAAATTTTTCCCATTTCTGCATAGGAAGCTGTCTCTGATATAAGCGCTATTTGGAAAATATTGACATCCGAGGAGTTGAACTCTTCTACTTCCAAAAGATAAATGTCATTTGGAAGCTCGTTTCTGGCGGCATTGACTTCCCGTACCAGCTGAGAGTACTTTTCATCGCGGTCCACATCAAAATCAAACTCCACATCAATCACAGCAAGACCATCTTCTATAGTACTTCTGAATTTTTTAAGGTCATCAAGTTCATTGATGCGGTTTTCCAAAGGCTCTACTATCTGGTCCTCCATATCGAGCGGAGATGCTCCGGGATAGACTGCTATGACAAAGAAACGGGGGAAATTCACCTCCGGATCTTCTCCCCTTGGCATATTTACCAGGGAGTTAACGCCCAAGGCCAGAATGGCCAACAGACATACCATGGTAAATGAGGCGTTCTTTACAAAAAAAGATATAACGTTTTTCATTTTTTTCTACTGTTAAGAATTAAAGACCCCCACTGACATTTCCCCTCTCATCAACCACTTTGACTGTGGAATATTCAGTCAGATATCCCGATCCGGCCGAGATCACATGCTGGATGTTTTCAAGACCATTTTTTATGGCAATCTTATTGTCCAGTAGGAAGGCTACTTCTATTGGGATTTTCTTTATGCTGTCCTTACCGTTCATGGCAAACACAAACCCCTTTGTGCCTGAACCTTCTACCAGTGCTTCTACAGGGATTACCTTATAAGTTTCTGATTGCGAAGGAATAATCTTGGTTTCGGCAAACAAACCCGGGGCGAACTTATTCCCTTTGGGATCCACTTGGATTTCCACCTGATAAGACCCGTTGGTGGGGTCGGCTCCTGTGGCCATTCGGATGACTGAACCTTCAAATTCAGTTTCGGGATAGGCATCAAACAATAGGCTGGCCTTATCTCCTTCTTTTAGCCTTACCCAATCTTTATCAGCAATGCCAACTTGCAGTTTCCACTGGTCATCACCGGTGTCGTTCATGAAAAATATTGGCATTCCAGGAGCAACCAACTCACCTCTATTTTTCATTTTTTTCACGATGCTACCATTGGATACCGCCCTGATTTCGGCAAATCTTTGATTAAATTCTGCGATTCGTAGCCCTTCTTTTGCTACATTCAACACAGTGGTGAGATCTTGGAGGTTTTCTAATGTAGCGACACTGTCAGCGTACAGGTTTGTTATCCTTGAGAGATCTCTTTCGGCTTTTCCAACCCCATTTTGGGCTTGGACGACCTGGGCATTGATTTCTGTCAGGTCTAGTCTGGCAAGAAGTTGTCCCTTCTTTACGGAATCCCCTTCTTTTACAAATATTTCTTGAATAATGCCGCCTATTTTAAATGACAATACGGCTTCCGTTTCTGAAAACAATAAACCCGAGGCATATACAGGTTGCGTCATTTGTTTACTCTCAACGGTGTAAAGATTCACAGCCACTTCATGGTTTCCCTGCACATTGGTTTCAGTGTTTCCGCAGCTTAGTAGCGCTGCCGTAAGTGCAAAAGCTGTATAATTCCCTATTGACTTTGGCCTGCTTTTCATTTGATTCATTTTGTTTATGATTATTCCTTCTTCGATATTTTCTGTCAGAATGAGTTTATTCTTTGTTCTTATTACTATGGTGTTTTTAGGCTTATCTTCGGCTCCGGAAGTCTCTTCAGCGACCAATGGAGGTGATCCTGACTTCATATTTCTAGTCATTTAGATTAAATGTTGCATTGGCTCTTTCTATCTCTGCAGATTTGATATAGGTATCAAAAAGCGAGATATTCAGTTGCAGCTCGGCCTGTACCTGTTGATTATGTGCGTCCAACAATTCGATAAACAGAACCTGGTTTTCCCTATACATTTTTTGCATGTCTGAATAATATTTTTGAGAGGTACCATAGGCCTTTACTGCGGAATTGTAACTCACAACCGAAGCTCTATAGCTGTTGATCGCAGTAGTCAGATGAAGCCTCAGCTGCTGTTCTACATAGTCGGTTTGGGATTGTATTATTCGGTTTTCAAGTTCCACCTGCTTGATTTTATAGGTATTTTTTCCCGCACCAAACAACTCCCATTGCATCGAAACTCCGAAAAAAGAATAGCGGGTTTTATTGTCAAATTTCCAGTCAAACCCCTGTGAACCCAAATCGAGAAAGGTGCTGATTTTAGGGACAATAAATGATTTTGACATACCTTCTACCTGCTTATTGATACTTGCTGCAATGCTGAGCTTTCCCAGTTCTTCCCTTTGTGAAATAACATCCCCATCCTGGATGGCAATAGCTACATCCCTGTAGGAATCATCAATGAGAATACTTTCTGTTAAGTCTCTGTTCAGTAAGAAGTTGAAATACGCCTTTGCCGAATTTGTGTTTTGGCGGCTGGTTTCCAGGAGCGCAATGTAGCGGGCGATTTCGTTGTCTGCCCGGAACAGCACCGTTCTGTTTACTTTACCGTTTGCAAACAATGACTCATTGATACGTTTGTTCTCGATGACCAGCTCAAGTGCTGATTCATAGATCTTTATGGACTGATCCGATTGGAGGTATTGAAAATATGCCTGTTTGATTTCTTTGGCAAGTTCACGCTTGTATAAGGCTATTTCCACCTGCTGCAGCGAAACTTGTTCCCGCTTGATTCTTCTGTTATAAGCTATCTCCCTATTCAATAGGGGAAGGGTGGTGCGGAACTTGGCATCATAGAAATTATTTGGATTCAGCAAAATGCTTTCGTTCTCGATTTGTGGGAAATTGCTGCTGTTGGTGAGTTGGTTCAAGGTACCATATACAGGATTCAGCATATCACCTGCGGGAAAATCCACTGTTCGTCCCCCATCTGCAAGGAAATAATCTGTATGGAAGGCCACATTAGGCAGAAATAGCGATTTGGCTTCTTTCAATGCGTATATACTTTTCTCCAAAGCGATACCCTGCTGCTGGATGCTTTGGTTCTTGGCAAACCCCTCTTGGATGTACCCATCAAGAATGGTTTGGCCAAACCCGGAGTTTGCGTACATGGAAAACGCTAAGAATGCAACTACTTTTATATTCATTGAATTATGTTATTTATTTGAACTATGTTCATTAGAAGGTAAAATTTTTTTAGCTAGGAATTATCCATCATCAAAATAAACTCGTCGTAAGCACTGGAAAGCATCGTTTCCGGCTCTTTTAGATCTACTCTATTTATCCGTTGACCTATATGCAAAGAAGCCATTCCGTGCACAGTACTCC
Source organism: Belliella marina (assembly GCF_042682445.1). NCBI lineage: Bacteria > Pseudomonadati > Bacteroidota > Cytophagia > Cytophagales > Cyclobacteriaceae > Belliella > Belliella marina. Next base: position 124,391 of record NZ_JBHUHR010000021.1, on the reverse strand, counting down.
AGAATATAAAAGCAAGAGGTTCCAATTGATGTCCTTTAAAATGCCCCTCTTCTATGCATTGATTCACGGTAGACCGCAATACATCAAAAGTTGCCTTCCCTTCACTCCATACTCCTTCATGCAGGGATTCCAAACATTCCATAGGCTCTCTCATATGGAACATAAGTTCATACATATCCGGATTCTCAACAGCGAATTTTAGATAAACACGTCCTAAAGCTTTCAACCTTTCCAACGGATCGGATACATTGAAAAGCACCCTCATTTCCCCTCCCAAGTGCCTAAAGCCTTGACTATGCAGTTCGTGTAGGATTTCCTTTTTGTCTTTAAAGTATACATATACCGTCCCCACACTGTATTCAATAGCACTGGCTATGTTACGGATTGTAGTCTGCTCTATTCCCTTCTCAGCAAACAGCTTTTTGGCCGCCTGAAGAATGAGCTTTTTGAGTTCCTCCTTTTCTTTTGCTTTTCTTTCTGCTGATCCCATAATTGATTATTGACTTCGCAAAGATAAATGAACACTGTTCAATTTTCCGAATTTTTTCTTATTTTTTTTTTAGAAGAATAGCAAATTCCCGAAATTAAGATCCATCAATATAGTTTCCCAAGCCAATGCCAGAAATAGAGTGATTATATTTTTGTTAAACTAAAATCAAAGTAAAAAGACTTTGAATCCGCCACACCATAAACGAGTATCGTCTTGTGAGCTTCTTTAAAATGCTTGGATCATGCTGATAACTTAATCGACCTTTAATTCTTGTTAAATAATACTGTCATCCGACAAAAACACTGCGTGTTTTAGTGATCTTGAAAAAATACAATAGCGAGGTTTTACACCTCACTAAAATTTATGATGTTAGAAGTTACCACACTAAAAAGCATCATGTCCAAAAATACGAATCTAGCGGGCCAACCGGTAATTTATCAGCTACTTTCTTTTCTTCCCCGTGAAATTGCTGACTTCTGTGTGCCTGTACACTAGAGTGACAGGTACTATAAAACCATGACCACCTGGAAGCAACTTGTATTTATGCTTTACGGAGTTGCCACCAAGTGCTATTCGCTAAACAGCCTTTGTAAAAACCTGCTTTTTCTCGAAGACTGGATAACACATTTTGGTTTAGAGAATAATATTTTTCATAGATCTTTTATTTCAAACATTTAAGAGAAAACTGGTTTTTTATATCAAGAATTGTGACTTTTATTAAGTTGAAAACAAGTACTTTTTCTACTTCGAAATAAATTTCTTTTCTTTAATAAATGGATTTACAGTTTTTAGTTTTAACACTTTCGTTAGTAGCTATTTGGTTATTTAAGCAATGGATGTTTTCCGGAAAACGAATACGAAGACGGGATTACTACAGAAATGTTTATCTTAAATCAGATGAGTGGCAACGCAAACGACATGTAGTATTAAAAAGAGACAATTGGCGCTGTGTTTATTGTAATGAGCCAGCAACAGAAGTACATCACAAACGATATGCCCAGAGAAGAATAGGAAAAGAACCAATCAAATGGCTAATCTCAGTTTGTAAACAATGTCATAATTCCCTTCACAGTTAATTTAAAGCAAACTCAAATGTTTATTTAATACATAAATTTGCTCATTTTAGACAGACTCAAGGCTTTGGATTGTGACACTTGATTAAGAAAAGCTTCCTGTAAACATAATTTGACCAAAACCACCACAGACTGTGGTCTTATGCCTTGTGGAACAATTCTCTTATAATTATATATTCAATGTTCAAATATGATGTACGCATATAATCACAATACCAAACAAAAAACTATTCCATAATGAAGAATTAAGCAATAGAAATCAAATATTAAAAATCCGTCAATTGCATGATGGATTACAGGTAAGTTATGAGATGGGATTTCCAGAACTCAAGTCTTCATTTTTTACACAGAGTTTACATTAAATTGACATTGTTTAATTCACCATGATATAAATTATCACAACCACCTATTATTCAGCAACTTGTAAATTCTAGCATTAGCTTCTTAGACAATAATTCATTTTCTTTACACAATAATTAACAGAGTTGTTTTCAATTCTTGCGTTATTTGAGGACAATGAACATTAAACCCATAATTTTTTTCTTATTTTACGCCCTTTTTGTGCAATTTACCCATGCACAGAATGAAAGCTATATTATCAATAGTTTAACGATTGAAAATGGTTTGTCAAACAACCATGTGACTTCTGTATTGGAAGATTCAAAAGGGTTTATTTGGATAGCCACTTACGATGGTTTGAATAGATGGAATGGGTATAGTTTTGAAACCTTTAAAAAAGAAAGTAGCAATCCAAATTCCCTTTCAGGTAATTTCCTTCTAAATCTGGCAGAGGACAAAAAAGGTAATATATGGATCGGAACCAACAATGCTGGTTTGGTAAGGTATAATGTTTCTGAAGAGAAGTTTTACAGGTATTTTACTGATCCTTCCGAAGAGACATCTATCCCGGGAAATATTATCAGAAGTATCAAAATAGATGAAAATGACAATGTTTGGGTTGGTACAAATTATGGGTTAGCAAAATTCCAACCCCAAAATAACAATTTCAAGCGCTATCAATTTCCGACAGGAATGGCTTCAGAATTGATTTTAGACACAAGAAGGATCATTAGCTCAGGGATAGATGAGATCATTGTCCAAAACAGCTTAGGTCTATTCACTGTTAATATCCAAAATGATTTAATTCAGAAATTGAATTTTGTAATTGAAGGATTTGAAGGGGTTACCTTCAAAAATAATGAACCACTTTTCTATGACAGTTTCGGTAATTTTTGGATCGGAAGCAGTGTTGGGCTGATCAAAAAAGACACATTGGGCAATGTTGAGGTCTTTAGAAATTCCCCAAATGACTCAAAAGGAATTAGCAGTGTAAATATTTCATGTATTTATGAAGATAGTCAACGGAATTTGTGGGTAGGAACGAGCAATAAGGGTGTCAATCTTTATGATCGTTCAAAAAATAGGTTCAGTGTTTTCCAGGAGAAAACGATCGGATCCAATAGCATCAGTAATAATATCATAACGCATATTGTCGAAGATTCACAAGCGAATTTATGGGTTTCAACCCAAGAAGGTGGTTTAAATATATTAAATAAAAACTCAAGTCCTTTTTCGTTTTACATCCACAATCACCTGGATGAAAACTCCCTAAGCAGCAATAAAGTCGGTTCTATTTTTGAAGATGAATCGGGAGAGATTTGGATAGGGACGAAAGATGGAGGTGTCAACCAATTCAAAAAATCATCAGGGGAATTCAAAAGGAATTTTGTCAAAACCCCACTTGTATCTTCCAGTATTTTGGGGCTTGAGAGTGCAGATAAAAACAGCCTTTTTGCCACTGGCTGGGACTTGGGTTTGTTCAAGTTCAATAAAAAAACAGGAGAGTCGATAAATTTGATGAAGGACGCTAATACTTTCGGTAAATCATTGTCTCCAAATATCAAAGGCATCACCAAAGATTCCAATGGGAATGTGTGGCTTGCTTCTCACGAGAAGCGGGGTATTACAGTCTATGATTCTAATACTGGCATGTTTTACAACTCAGAAAACCCAGGGCCATTTGACCCGGTTTTATTGGGAATTGAATATGCTGTTTCTTTTTTGGAGGACAGCAAGAAAAGACTTTGGGTTGTTTCATATGCAGGAATTTATGTTTATGATTCAAAACTGCATGCGTTCAAAAATATAGGGGGAGACATTTCTTCCTTGAGTTCCAATTACTGTTTTGACATCCTTGAAGATTCAAAAGGCAATATTTGGGTGGGAAGTTCTGCTGGACTTGACCAAATAATCCATGATGGTGATGGGATGAGATCAATAAGGTGGAATGATAAACTGGATTTACCCATAAATGTAAAAAGTATCCTTGAGGATGATAATGGTTTGATTTGGCTAAGTTCAAATCAAGGCTTGACAAAGTTTGATCCAGAAACACATCAAATCAAACACTACAGAATCAATAAAGAAATCCCCAATCAGGAATTTTATGAGCGCTCACGGATGAAATCTGATTCTGGAGAGCTTTATTTTGGAGGAATCAATGGTTTATTGCATTTCCATCCTGATAGTTTATTTGAAAATGATCCAGATCCACGATTGTATTTGGTGGATTTTCAGCTTTTCAATAAGTCCCAAAAGGTAAACCAAGAAAAGTCTCCATTGAAAAAGACTGTTACAGAAACTGACTTCATTGAATTGAGTCATGACCAATCTGTCATGACATTTGAATTTGCGGGACTAAATTTCAAACCGTTTCAAAGGCTGGAATATGCTTACAAAATGGAAGGTTTTGATGATCAATGGTATTTTGTCGGAGAGAAGAGATTTGCAACCTACACAAACCTTCCTCCAGGAAAATATAATTTCCGGGTACAGCTTGCCGAAGGTAACAACTTACTGGAAGCAGGAACTTCAGTGGAATTATTCATTCACCCTCCTTTTTGGAAAACTCCGGTTGCTTATGCATTTTATCTTCTCCTGATAATTGCCATTTTCTATTTTTTCAGAAAGAGTATTTTGTACAGGGAACAACTCAGAAATGAATTGAAATTGGAAAAGATCCAAATTAAAAATGTCACTGAAACCAATTTGATGAAACTGAGATTTTTCACGAATGTTTCCCATGAGTTCAGGACCCCCCTCACATTGATCAAAGCCCCCATTGAGAAGTTGCAATCCAATGGGGATTTGGCTGAAGATGAAAAGAAGTATCATTTTGGTTTGATTCAAAGAAATGCAGAGAAGCTACTCAAACTGGTAGATCAACTGATGGACTATAGGAAAATGGAGGCTGGAAGTTTGGTGCTTGAAACTTCCCAAGGTGACATTGTAGAGTTTGCCCAAAAAACATGGTCTATTTTTGAAGTTTTGGCTGTAAAAAATAACATATCATACACTTTTGAAGCAAAAATCGAAAAACAAATCATGAGTTTCGATGCCGATAAACTTGATAAAATCATCAGCAACCTGTTGTCCAATGCATTCAAAAACACAAGAGAAAATGGGAACATAGTGCTTACTATCGAAAAAATCGAAAGAAATGAAAATCAAGAGCCTTACATTTTAATTTCAGTGAAAGATGACGGGGTAGGTATTCCCAAAAAAGATTTGAAAAAGATATTCGATAGGTTTTACAGTGCACAGAGAAATGAAAATGATGTTACAAAAGGCACAGGGATTGGTTTGGCTCTTTCTCAAGAATTGGCTGAATTACACCACGGCAATATTTCTGTAGTTTCCAAAAAAGGAGAAGGAGCAATATTCTCATTGATGTTACCTGTGAAAAATCTAATACAACCTTTTATCGAATTCCCAAAACCTGAAGCTTCACAAGTTGTCAAAAACAATATAATTGAAAGAGTAATTAATTATAGCATAATTGGGGAAAAAGAACTTTCATTGCCAAGAGTTTTAGTTTTGGAAGATGATGAAGAATTGGCAGCTTTTATATACAATGAACTTGCAGAAAAATTTGACGTGATTTTGGCCAAAAACGGTATTGAAGGTTTGGAAAAAGCAGTCATAGACATTCCCCAAATCATCATAAGTGATATTACAATGCCTGAAATGGATGGTTTGGAATTTTGCAAAAAAATCAAAGCAGACGAGCTCACCAGCCACATACCTGTGATTCTCTTGACTGCAAGATATTCCCAAGATGTGCAGTTGGAAGGTTTGGAATCAGGAGCTGATGACTACATCGTAAAGCCATTCAATGTTGAAGTGCTTAAATCGAGAATCAACAACCTTCTATCCTCGAGGAAGGAATTAGCCAAAAAATTTAGGGACAGCAGCAGTTTCAAATTTGACTCTGATAAAATTGAGGATAGTGATAGCAAACTGATTCACTCTATCATAAACATAGTGCTTGAGAATATTGAAGAAGAAAAAATTAACGCCGATTTTATTGCAGAAAGGGTGAATATGAGCAGAACTTTGGTATATCTAAAAATAGAAGCACTTACGGGCCAATCTGTAAATGAATTCGTCAGAAACATCAGACTGAAGAAATCCAAACAGTTGTTGAAAGAGAATTCCAGAAACATCACAGAAATAGCCTATGCAGTTGGTTTCAGCAGCCAGTCTTATTTTTCAAGATCCTTCGTAAAGCAATTTGGGATTACCCCCAAGGAATACCAGCAAAGAGAAAAAAAGTGACCTAATACCAATAGGCGTACTTGAATCAAAAAACCACTTTTGGCAACTTGGCTTTTTCTTATATCAGGAATGATTTTTTAGATCCAAAAAAGTAAACTTATCATCGGCAACAACCTAAGGTTAATTCCTTGGGCGGAAGGAGTAAAAAAAGATGAGCTTAAAACTGGAATTGATAATAGCGGGAATTGATCAAAATCTAAGGAAACAATACTTCAAACCCCAAATCCTACGCAACTAAACAAATTGCTGAATTGATCAAAAAAAATCCTTATTCAGGTTTCTGATGTCATTACCCGAGTACCCTACAGGCGTTCAGTAGCTCAAGCTATATAAATGATTTCATAATTTAAAGTGTGAAATGAATCTGTCAGCCAAACAATAGAAGACTATATGTATATCCGCTTCCTTACCT
>NZ_JBHUHR010000021.1:73681-117789 GCF_042682445.1 Belliella marina | reverse complement strand
ATATTGTTTCCAGGGCAAGTTGACTGTCAACCGTCGACACTCGTGCGCTCCACCACGGCGGACAGGCGTGGCGTAGTTGACAATTATCCGCATGATTACATATGCATAATTTAACTACTGGTGCCATTGCGGATAATCATAAAAGACTATTATGATTTCACACAATAATGAATGGATTTTGAACAATAATGAATCACAATTCATGCCCTTAATTCTAAAATTGTACTCATTATCAATTGACAATTTAAACCTAAAATCATGAATACAATTACAAAAATCACCAAGAATCTTGGACTAGCCATGTTAGCTATGCTAGTTTTGGGACTAAATGCCTGTGTTGATGATGGAGACGAACTCGTCCTATCGGGACCAGGTGAATTGGTAGCTAGTGCTAGCACCAATAGAATTATGGCGGGTGAGTCCATCACTTTTGTTGACCAATCCACAAAGGTTCATACCAGAAGATGGAATTTCCAGGAGGGTACACCTGCTGTGTCGGAGGATCCTGAAGTTGAAGTTAAGTTCGAAAAGGGAGGTTCATATGTAGCTACCCTAGAAATTACCTACATTGATAACATCAGCGTTACTCAAAGCTTCAATATTGAAGTTGAGGGCTTGCCAGAGCCTGAGGTACAACGCATGGCTTTTTACACAGAAAACCCAAATATTTCTGAGTCAGTACCTGTTAATATCCAGAGAAACAACCAATTTACAGTAACTGAGGTTGAGCAAAATGCATTCGAAGGAACTAAGGCAATGTCTTTCACAATTGATGGTTCTTCAGATTGGGCTATGGCATCGATTACTCCGCAATCAGGAACAGTCGATATAAGTGAATATGCCGATGGCTTCTACAACTTGGCACTCAAATCCACAAGTAATGGAGCAATCTTGATCAGACTTCAAAGTGCAGGGCAAAATGCAATCTTGAAATTTACAGCAACGGGGGAAGAATATGGATTCAAGAGAGATGGAAATTGGCATAAGATTTCTATTCCATTGGCAGACTTCAAGGCTGCTAATAACAGTTTGAATCTTAGTGCAATAAATAATCTTTTAGTATTCAGAAGTGAAGGAGATGTAAGGTCAGCAAACAATTATGACTTTTTTCTAGACGACTTCTATGTGTCAAAATAATGAAACAACAATAAGTTGAATATTGGATCGAACCCATATCTAATGTTCATTTCAATCAATAACCAAATAAATAACCAATCAAATGAATTCAAAATTACTCCTACTTATCTGTGGGTTTATGCTCTTGTTGCATCAAGGGTATGCCCAGCAGAGTACAATTACCGGAAAAGTAATAGATCCAGATGATGGATTAGGAATCCCAGGAGTTAATATTCTGGTGGAAGGAACTACCATAGGTACGGTTACCGATGTAGATGGTAACTTCAGCGTGAGGGCAAATACTAATGATGTATTGGTATTTTCATTCGTTGGATATATAACCCAAAAAATAGGTATAGCTGGAAGATCTATCATCAATATCGAAATGCTTGCTGACTTACAATCTCTTTCTGAAGTGATCGTAGTAGGGTATGGTACGCAGAAACGAAGCGATATTACGGGAGCAGTTGCTTCCTATAAAGCTGAACAGCTGGAAACGATGCCAACCGTATCTTTGGGGCAGGCGCTACAGGGGCGTGTTGCTGGTCTAGCAGTAACCAACAACGGATCTGGTGTGGAAGGTGATAATGTCGGACTTCAGATTAGGGGTAGAAATTCACTGGCTGCCAGTAGTGAGCCTTTTATTATTTTGGATGGTATTCCTTACAATGGAAGGTTGTCTGAAATCAACCCAATGGATATTGCTTCTCTGGAAGTACTCAAAGATGCTTCTTCAGCAGCTATTTACGGAGCGAGAGCTGCAAATGGCGTAATTCTGATCACTACAAAAAGAGGGGCTGTCGGGAAAGCAAAAATCTCTTATGACACTTATTTTGGCATAGATCAGATTTCAAATATCCCGGATTTAATGGATGGAAATTCATTTTACAACACCAAAGTTGACCGCTATGGATTGGGATCAATTTCACAATCTGAGCAGATAGCTTTTGAAAATGGTGTAAATACAGATTGGTTGGATCTTGCTACCCGAATGGGAACAAGACAGCAACACAACCTTTCTCTTTCTGGAGGGACAGAAGAAACAAAGTACTTCATTTCAGGAAATTATGTAGATGCCAAAGGTGTCGCAAAGAATGACGATTTGGTACGGACCACTCTGAGACTGAATGTAGATACCAAAATCACTCCTTGGTTGACATTAGGTACAAGTAATCAACTCCTCAATACAGATAGAAGTGCCAATGCCGCAAATTTTGGGTCAGCATTCACAATGAATCCTTTGACCGCACCATTTCAGGAAGATGGAGAAACATTGACAATCTTCCCTTGGCCTGAAGATTCATTTTTTTCCAATCCCTTAGAACCTTTCAATGTCTTGAATGAAGATAAAACAAGAAGAATCATCACTCAAAATTATTTGCAGATAGACATTCCATTTGTGGAAGGTTTGAAATTTAGGGTAAATACGGGATATGATTACAGATATAGAGCAATCGATACTTATTCTGGAAGAAACACAAGGTCTGGACTTCAACAGGGAGGTGTAGCTACTACCAACAACTGGCAGGAAGAAGATTGGATTGTGGAAAATATTTTGACATATGACAAAACATTTGGAAAACATACAGTTGGTTTTACAGGACTTTACAGTGCACAGGAAAGATGGAGTAAAAACCACAACTTGACTGCAAGTGGATTCCCAAGTGATATTATGACCAATTACCAAAACAATTTGGCTACTGTTTGGAACCCAAGCGATAGTTATACCCAGTGGAATTATCTTTCACAAATGGCTAGGGTAAACTATGGTTATGACAGTAAATACCTTTTGACTTTGACTGCAAGAAGAGATGGCTATTCAGGTTTTGGTGATGCCACCAAGTTTGGGGTATTCCCATCGGTAGCAGTTGGTTGGAATCTGGATAGAGAGTCCTTTTTGGAAAACATACCCCAGATCACGGCAATGAAATTAAGGACCTCTTATGGAGAGAATGGGAATCAGGCAATTGCCCCATACTCTACCTTGCCTGGTCTTAGTGTCCAGAATTACTTGGATGACCTGAGAGGAACTGCTTTTGGTTTTTACCCATCAGGGATCGGTGACCCAAGTTTGGGTTGGGAAACGTCAAAATCCGCAAATTTCGGTGTAGACTTTGGATTGTTTGAAAACAGGATTCAGGGTTCTGTGGATTACTTTATGACTACCACGGTTGACCTATTGCTAAATCGAAATATTTCCCAAGTAAATGGTACAGGTGTAATTAGACAAAATATCGGATCAACTCGAAATAGAGGTTTAGATCTTCAGATATCTTCAATCAACATTGACAAGAGAGACTGGAAATGGACCACTGATTTGACTTTTTCATTCTTCAGAAATGAGATTGTAGATGTTGGCTTGAGGGATGAAAATGGAAACCCCGCAGATGATCTAGCCAATAGATGGTTTATCGGTGAGCCGTTGAATGTCAATTTCAGCTATTTGTTTGACGGAATTTGGCAGGTGGGTGATGACATCGTGAATTCTGCCCAGCCTACAGCAAGACCTGGAGACATTCGTGTTCGGGATGTAAATGGTGACGGAACCATCAATGCAGATGATCGAACTTTCATTGGCAATGCCATTCCTGATTTTATTGCAGGTCTAAACAATACTGTTTCTTACAAGAATCTATCTTTACAATTTTTCATCAGTACTGTACAGGGTTTGACAAAGGGCAATGAGCTGATGAATCCATTCTTTGACGGAAGAGCCAGGACATTGAACAGAGATTGGTGGACGGCAGAGAACCCTAACAATGTTTGGCCAGCAAACAGAGATGATTCAAATGCTTTTCAAGTCCAATATTTTGGTAGGTCAAACAATGCAAGTTTTGTAAGGCTGAATGATGTGACTTTGAGCTACAGACTTAACGCACCAATGTTGTCAAAATGGAAATTGGGAAGGGCAGAGGTATATGTCAATGCAAAGAATCTGGTAACAATCACAGACTGGGAAGGCACAGACCCTGAATTGGGAAGCCAACGGTCAATTCCTTTTGTTAAATCATATATAGCAGGTTTTAGAGTACAGTTTTAATTGATTCAATATGAAAAAGATACTATATACAATCATAATACTAATCCTTGGAGCGAATTCAGGATGCGTAGAAGAAGATTTTTTGAAGGAAAACCCAAGGGATAACCTTTATGCTGATAATCTATTTGGAACTTTCCAAGGTTTTAGATTGGCGACAAATGCGCTTTTGGATTTTGTGAGAGACGAAAGGGAAGATAAGATCCAGTCTGCTGAACTTGGTTTTGTCTGGAAAATAGGTGTAGATAATGGCTGGGCAAACACAGAACTTTCTTGGTCCCGTGGCTTAAATCAATACAACATTGAGTTGAATCCTGAAATGCAATTGATGAATGGAGATACTTTTGGGAATCCAGGGATTTTCTTACTGATGTATAGGGCTATCAACTCTGCTAACATGATCATAGCAAGAGCCGAAAACCCTGATGTTGATTGGCAAGCTACATCTCCGGAAATGGAATTGGCAAACAAGCAACTCATTTTGGGTCATGCCCATCTTGTAAGGGCTTGGGCTTACAGACACTTAGTTTATAGCTTCGGTGATGTCCCTATTTCAACCGAAGAAATCAATGGGTTAAACTACAAAAATGATTGGGAAAGAAGACCGGTCAGAGAAGTCCAAGAATTGATCGTGTCCGATTTGCTTTTGGCTGAGTCCTATCTACCAGAAGTTTCGAATAGTGTACTTGAGCTTTCAGGAGCAATCGCGTCACATTATTTGGCAGAGATTTACCTCTGGATGGATATGCCGGAGGAAGCAAGAGAAAAAGCTTCAAGGGTTGTAAACGGAGGTAATTTTGCTTTGACTACCCAGCGATTTGGTGTTCGTGCAAATCAGCCAGGAGTTCCATTTATGGATCAGTTTTATGATGGCAACATCACCCGGGCAGAAGGGAATAGAGAAGCACTTTGGGTATTCCCGAATTCGGATGTTCTGGAGCTTCCCGGCGCAAGTTCCAATTCAATGAGAAGGTCTTGGGTGATCAATTATAATGGATACGCACCTTATACCCCAGAGAATGGAGGTAGAGGAATTGGGAGATTGGCTATTTCGGCCTGGGCTTTTAGTATCTATGAACCACAAGATCACAGGTTTAGCGAGTATGCTGTTCGTAAATACTACATTGGCTTCAATGGAGATACGATAAGAACGCAGATGGACAATAGCCAAATGAATGTAAACAATGCCAGATGGGCCAGTACAAGAAAATGGGACTGGACGTATGATGATCCCAATCTGTGGAATGCAAATTTTGCCTTTGCTGATCAAGTTTACTTGAGAGTCGCAGAGACATATCTCTTGTTGGCTGAGGCAGAGATGAAGTTGGGGAATAACGCTGAAGCTGCTGAATTGATCAATCAAATCAGAAGAAGATCCAATGCCTCCGAAATTTCTCCGGCACAAGTAAACATTGATTTTATCCTTGATGAAAGGTCGAGAGAATTGGTGACTGAAGAACATCGAAGACATACAATGGTAAGAACAGGAAAACTTCTTGAAAGAAATCGCGCCCTGAATAAGTTTGCAGCGAACATCCAAGATTTTCAAGTATTGCTACCAATTCCACAAAGGGTGATCGATGCAAATACTGATAGAGTAATGTCTCAAAACCCTGGATATTAACCAGTAAGGAACCAGAAATCCCATTCTTGGTTTCCGAGTGCTTATTGAAACTACCCAAAATCATTAAAATTATAAACACATGAAAAACAACATTATAAAAATATGGTTGGCATTGCTCTTTTCTGCGGGAATGGTTGCATGTGCTGATTCTGGTGAAAATCCAATTGTTGAAGATCCAGAAGAAATACCAGAACCTTCTTTGGAAAATATAAAGCTTAAAGCAAAATTTGGTATTGGCTCTGCTGTTACCAACTCAGAACTCAATGGACAATATGCTAATACTTTGAGTACCCATTTTTCCCAAATCACTGGGGAAAATGAAATGAAAATGGCTCATATATGGAAAGGTGAAAACAATTATGATTGGGTGGCAGCTGACGGGATGGTGAATTTTGCTGCAACCAACAATATGGATGTGCATGGTCATGCCTTGCTATGGTATAACTCTTTTCCTAATTGGTTTAGAAATGCAAATTATGATTCGGCAACTTTTGAAACAAAAATCAAAACCTATATAGAGACAGTCGTAGGCAGGTACAAGGGTAAAATAAGCAGCTGGGATGTAGCCAATGAAATTTTCAATGATAATGGTACATTGCGTCGAGATGGATGTCCTGTGTTTAAAACTTTCAATGATCCTATAGCTTTTTATGGGAGATGTTTTGAGTATGCACGAGCTGCGGATCCAGATGCAAAACTATTCTACAACGACTATAATGTAGTTTTGGCATCGGGAAAGCGAGGGGCTATGCGACAAATGGTCAATAGATTTAGGGAAAATGGCTTTCCTATTGACGGATTGGGAGATCAGTTCCATTACATGGTCTCTACGAATAGGACAACCATAAAGAATGGTTTGACGGATTTGGCTAGCACCGGATTGCTTATCCACATGTCAGAATTGGACATTAGGATTAATGTCAATAAAGATGACAACTTTGTATACCTTCCGTCTGAACAGGCAAAGCATGCAGAAGCTTATAAAGACTTTGTGACATTTTTCGAATCTATTCCCCAAGAACAAAAATTCGCAATTACTACTTGGGGAGTATCAGATAAGCGGACATGGTTGACATCATGGTGGCACCCAAAGGAATACCCTTTGCTGTTTGACGAGAACTTTCAGAAGAAAAAAACTTATGAAGGCTTCTTGGAGGGCTTGCAATAGCGTACAATTCAAACCTATTAAACTTATTTTATAAACTTTCTCAGATATTGATTTACTGATATCTGATTTCAATGGAATACAAATGATGCAACTAAAATATATATGTGCTCTAACAATCTTTATCTGTGCTCAACCCATATTGTACGCCCAAGAGTCTAGTGGTTTTTATGAAGTGAAAGCAAGGAAGAATGCTGAAGATCCTAACTGGGAAATATATCAGGCTAAAACAGTTGATATGATTACAGCCTTGGAAAATAAAAGAAGATCTCCCGAGGAAAGTAAATTTGGTGGATGGAAAACGACAAAAACAACTGCGACTGGATTCTTCAGAACTGAAAAAATCGATGATAGATGGTGGATCATAGATCCTGACGGATATCCATTTATCCATAAAGGCGTGGCAGTAGTTCGTCCTGGGAAGTCGGAAAAACAACAGATTTCCATGAATGAAAAATATGGCAATATTCAAAATTGGGCAGTCAAGGAAACTGAGCTATTGAAGGAACATGGGTTCAATGGTACTGGAGCCTGGTCAGATGTAGATAGGCTGAGAGAAGTGGAAAAACCCTTAGTATATACAGTGATTGTAAACCCAATGGGCAGTTATAAATCAGAACATATCAAAAGGTATGGCGGAGAATATTTTCAGACAGGTTGGCAAGGATTCAGGTTTGATTTGGCAATGGTTTTTGACCCAGAGTTTGACGAATATGTAGAGAAAGCAATAGCTCCGATCCAAAAATATGCAAATGACAAATATTTGCTGGGGTACTATACAGACAATGAACTTCCATGGAAAAACGATGCACTTGATAGGCACCTAACCTATTTGGCAAAAGATGAACCAGGGTATCTTGCTGCAAAAAAATGGCTAGACGAAAGAAAAGGTAAAGACGCAGATATAGAAGACATCAATGATGATGACAGGTTGGCATTTACAGCGTTCTATTTTGAAACATATATATCTAAAGTAAGTGCAGCCATAAAAAAATATGATGCTAACCATATGTTTTTAGGATGCAGATTCAATCAAGAAAAAGAAGAATTGCAAAATCCGGCAATTTTCGAAGTGGCAGGAAAGTATATAGATATTCTTTCTGTCAATCATTACAGAAAGTGGGAGCCAGATTTGGAGATTTTGACTAACTGGGAGAAATGGTCAGGTAAACCTTTTATCATCACAGAGTGGTATGTAAAAGGGGAAGATTCAGGTTTGCCAAACAGAACTGGTGCAGGATGGAATGTACCTACACAAAAAGATAGAGGGGTCTTTTACCAGAATTTTGCAATGAAATTATTGGAAAGTAAAGTTTGTGTTGGCTGGCATTGGTTTACCTATCAAGATAATGATCCACTTGACCTCACCACTGATTATTCTAACAGAGATTCAAACAAAGGCATAGTAGATAGCGAGTTTAATGTTTATAAACCACTGATGGTATTGATGAAAGATTTCAATGATAAGGTTATTGATCTGATACAGGTATTTGACAAATAAAATTCATATAAACTTTAGGGATCCTATTAAAAACTTAAACACATTCTCTTTAGAAATTTATCAGCAAGAAGCCTTCATTTCATATTTTCTGTTTCAAACAACACAATAACATTTATTTGGATATGGTTTCAACAATCATCATTTAGATGAAACTATAAGTTGGTTGGTTGTGAGACTGTCTCGGTTGATTTCACCTACGTACACTTTAGCTACGGATCGAGCGGTCTCACACCTCAACTAATTGCTTTCGACATCTGATTATTAGAGAATAAAATACATTTAAATTAATCTGATAACTTTCCGCTCTCCTAATTTTAGGACATGTCTTTCTATGGAGTTCTCTTTTTTCAGCATGTCCAATTGGTACTCTACAACTCCTCTTTTTGACAATTCCGTCAAATATTTAATCTCCTTGGCTGTGATTTTTGGATTAAAATCGATTGCCATTTAAACTATTCACACAGTAAATTTCACAGTCCAATTAAAAAAATCTGTAAGTATCCCTTCATTTTTAAAATCAGGTTATCATAGAATTCTTCATCTTACTTATTTTCGACCAATTTGTTGTTCTATAAGATTGGCACGACCAAATAAACCAAAAATCAAGGTATTGGTACTATGCTATTTGTGGCAAATGTACCAGGATAGATCACACAAGTCAAGCTGCCGGGTTAATGACTTCTACTATATCATCAAAAGTCATACTGAATGTTTTTTCAATCATTTTTGCTCAATTTTTAGGTTTAAACTTAACAAAAAGTGAGTCATCCAGCAAGAGACTCTATCATAGAAAATATTGTAAACCAGTACTTTAAAACAGTTCTGGTGAGTCATTTTCATCAAGAAAAATGACTCACCGAAATACGCATCTTGAGATTGAAATATTTGCAAATTTTGGCAAAAAGAAGCCTTAAAACGCAAAAAAACCCACATCTTTTGAATGTGAGTTTTTTGCAGTTAAATACGTAAAATATTGGTTAAAAACCCTGTTTTCAGCCCATAAGAGGCATTTTTAAGGTTTTTTTGGAGTACTTTTCGGTGAGTAAAATTAAAACTCAACTCATAACTTGTTGAATTTGAAATATTTAAACACCGAATCAGTAGAGAGTGGGGGATTCGAACCCCCGGTACGGAATTACCCGTACGACAGTTTAGCAAACTGCTGGTTTAAGCCACTCACCCAACTCTCTATCATTTATGAAACGTTTTTACGACAGTTTATCCATCGCGGTGGATGGCTTATGCCACTCACCTAACTTTCTGATTGAACACGCTACCGTTTCAAATCGATGCAAATATAAAGGAATATTATCCACATAAGCAAAATTGATTTCTCTTATTATACATCTTCAAAACCATAATTATTGAAGTATTTGAGTAATCAGCTGTTTATCAACAAGTAATTTTTTCCGTTTTCTTTAAGTTTTTTTCTGGATTGAAGCATTTTTTCAAAAACCACCGTTTTCAGTCCTTAAACATTAGCTTTTACATCTGAACTCTACCTACGTTATTAAAATGTTAATTCCTTTATATTTATATCTAATAGTATATTTCTTTATCCATATATTTTTATATTTGATATTCTTTTGACAACAAAAAACCAAAAACATCTCTAAACAAGAGCCAAAAAATACCAAGTACTTGGTATTTTTTGGGAAAATTATGTTTTGTAGGTTTACGGGTCGATTAGGGTGCACATAAAGGTTTCTACAAAAGACGGTTATCTTTGGTAATGAAAGCTTTAGATGTGGTAGATTAAAGAAATTCAAGTGTAAATAAATCTGCAAGAAACAGTTTACAGTTATGGTAATTACATCTTTACACGGTAGCTTCACTGTCGTGATCAATGAAGAAAACCAAGACCAGATATTGGTTAGGGCAAACAACAAAGAAGAACTGATGAGGATCTTTGATGAAAAAAGGATCTCCAAATGCATTGATGAGCAGCCGGAATTTTGTGTCCAAATGTGCAAGCAAGAATTTGCGCACACCTTGATTATGATGATCAAGGAAATCAACTATCCGGATTTCAATAAAATGCTGCTTGAAATTGAAAAAACAACAAGCAAAATTTTCGCCTAACAAACCTTCATTGTTTGGTATATTAAGATCTTGGATGCTTTCCATGTCTATTTGTGCTTTTTATCGTTAATATTTTCAGATATTCACGGTTCAATCAAATATACAATATGGACTTATTAGCGGATCTTTTGAAAATCACCTTGCCTGCGGCATTGGTTATCTATGGTATGTATGTTACTGTCATATCATTTTTGAAAAAAGAACGGGAAAAACTGCTCCTTAACCTCAAGACACAAAATACCCAAACGGTATTGCCAATCCGACTTCAGGCAGGTGAAAGACTTTGTCTACTTTTGGAACGGATCACACCAAACAACCTTGTGAGGAGGATCAATCAGCATAGCTTTTCTGCCAAAGACCTACACACGCAACTACTTCATGAAGTTAGGGATGAATTCAACCACAACCTATCCCAGCAGGTATACTTCTCAGACGAAACCTGGGAGTCAGTGAAGAGGGCTGTAGAAGGAGTAGTTACCATCATCAATTCTTCTTTTCAGGACATGAATGATGAAGCTAGGGGGATTGACCTCGCCAAAAGAATATTCCAAAGATCATTGGACGAAAAGAATGATGGCATCCAAATTGCCCTTTCAAATGTGAAATCTGAAATCAGGATCTATTTCTAACACAACACCATGGCTTCATTGAAAGACAAGTCTGTCGGTTTTTACGAAAGGGCTAAATTGCTTTACCTAAAAAAGGCCCAACAAGTGGCTGGGGAAGAAGGGAAATTGAAGGTATTGCTTTATAAATCTGCCGAAAAAATCAGGAATTTCTCCCAAAACCCAAATGTTCAAAAAGCCATCGAACCCATTTTGATATTCAAAAGGATGATCTATGCCCATAAAAACGGGACACATAAATTATCCGCCAAGACATTGGGATTATTGGTTTTGGGCCTTCTGTACTTTGTGTTGCCGATAGACATCATTCCTGATTTTCTCCCTATAATTGGATTTGCTGATGATGTGTCAGTAGTCATCGCCATATTCAATGTCCTGAAAAATGAAATCGAAGACTTTCTTGCCTGGGAAAAGACACTCATAAAAGAATAACCTCTTGGATTTTTGGACATCTAATGTAGAAAAATGAAAAAAATAGCACTATTGTCCGGAACTTCTGGCCTGATTGGCATGCAGCTCCTACACCAATTGATAAAGGACAACACCTACGATTTGATTATCTCTGTGGGCAGAAGAACTTTGGCTCTCAAACATGAAAAACTGGTCCAACTTGAAGGTGGGTTTAAAGATATCGCACAATGGGATTGGGAAACCAAGTTGAGGAAA
The DNA here is from genome assembly GCF_042682445.1 of Belliella marina. Taxonomy (NCBI): domain Bacteria; kingdom Pseudomonadati; phylum Bacteroidota; class Cytophagia; order Cytophagales; family Cyclobacteriaceae; genus Belliella; species Belliella marina. The sequence continues at coordinate 105,972 of NZ_JBHUHR010000021.1, read as the reverse complement.
ACTGATCTTGGAGGGGTATATTTCCCTCTTGTACAGGCTATAAAAGACAAAAAAGTGGATATTCATGCATATTCTTCATTGGGAACAACCATAAAAGCAGCAGGTTCTAAAGAAAAATTTTACCAAGTCGACCATGATTTTGTATACAATTTCGCAAAATGGTCCCATGGAATTGGTGCAAGCCGCTTGCTGTTTGTAAGTGCCTTGGGGGCAGATCCCCAATCATCAGTCTATTACAACAGTGTGAAAGGCGAGACAGAGGAAGATTTGAAAACCATCCCCTTTGATTACCTGGGGATTTTCCAGCCTTCCCTCCTATTGGGTACACGCAATGAATTCAGGTTTGGGGAAGAAGTGGCAAAAATATTGATGAAGCCCCTTTCTTGGCTGAAAATCATGAATAAATACAGGCCCATCCACGATCATCAAGTCGCCAAAGCGATGATTTTTCATGCCAACCAACCCAAACAAGTAAAAGTAGAAGTCATTCCGTCCAAAGAAATGCAGAAATTTTAAAGTATGATTGTAGTAATCCAAAGGGTATCCGAGTCCAGCGTAAAGATAGACGGAAAAGTAAAAGGTAAGATTGGCAAAGGCTTGCTATTGTTGCTCGGGATAGAAGATGCCGACCAACAGGAAGATATCGAATGGCTCTCCAAGAAAATTGTCAATTTGCGGATATTCCCCGATGAAAATGAAGTCATGAACAGGAGTATTTTGGATATTGGAGGGGAGATTCTTCTGATCTCCCAATTCACTTTGCATGCAAGCACCAAAAAAGGAAATAGACCCTCCTATATAAAAGCCTCAAAACCGGATTTTGCTGTTCCCATGTATGAAAAATTCATAGAGACATTGCAAAAGGATTTGGAAAAACCCATCGAGACCGGTGTATTTGGGGCAGATATGAAAGTTGCTTTGGTCAATGACGGACCGGTGACGATTATCATAGACAGTAAAAATAAAGTTTAAGCTCACTTACCATGCATTCAGAATCAAAACATATCACAATCGAACAAGCCCAAAAAGATGTAGACCATTGGATAAAAACTGTTGGGGTAAGATATTTCAGTGAATTGACCAATATGTCTATCCTAATGGAAGAAGTTGGTGAATTGGCTAGGATTATGGCCAGAAAATATGGAGAGCAATCATTCAAAGAGTCAGATAAAGACCGTGATTTGGGAGATGAAATGGCAGACGTACTATGGGTTTTGATTTGCTTGGCCAATCAGACAGGTGTGAACCTAACAGAAGCCCTTGAGAAGAACTTTGAAAAGAAAAACATAAGGGACAAAGACAGACATCAGAATAACGAGAAGTTGAAATGAAAATTTTTGGTAAATCAGTGAAACCCAATTATAATTCCAAAAATTCAAACTTTCCAGATTCATCGATTACTCTCCTATAAAAACATGCCTTTCTGTTTTCATTATGTTGGTTGAAGGTATGGCAAACCCCTCCTTTTTCCAAAGACACCTGATATACCAAGGCGTCTTGGTCACAATCGACTAGAATATTTATCATTTTGAGATAGTTGCCGGAAGTTTCTCCTTTAATCCAAAGCTTTTTCCTGGAAGTGCTATAGAATGCAGCCACTTTGTTTTGAAGTGTATATTCAAAAGCTTCCTCATTGACTGAGGCCAACATCAAAATCTGGCCTGACGCAAACTCCTGTACCACAACCGGAAGGATCCCGCCCCTCTTCCCAAACTGAAGTCTCAGTTCAGTCGTTTCTTCTAAATCCATTTTTCAATTAATTTTCCAAACAATAAATGCAACAATATTGCAATTTAAATATAAATCATCAAAACCTCTATCCCTCAGTAAAAAAAGGTTTTTTATCCAAAAAGTTGGTTGGGATAATAGTGAAACTCAATCAATAAATGTATAGAAAACGAAAACCAGAAAATATATCTCCAATTACTATCAAGAGCAAAATCCTTTATCAGATATTTTGACATATCCAATTGGTAGTCATTTACCCTCAACCAACAAACGCTCACAAACAACATTACTTAGCATTTCTGGTGTTTTTCCCCCAAGGCTGATGACCATGGAGTTGTCAAACGGTTCGATAGATTCAATCTCCGCCTCCAAGCCCAAGTAGATCCCCTTACCGTTCAAAAACTTCAAAAACTCCTCTGTTGTATTGATAACGGCGGAAATCTTTACTTTGTCCCCCTTCTTGCAATCACTTAATTTTCTGTATTCCCTCAAAACCATTTTTCCATCTTTGTCGGGAATGGGAGAACCATGGGGGTCATAATTGGGGTAACCTAAAAGTTTGTCCAATTTATCAAAGAACAACGGCGAATTGATATGTTCAATCTGTTCCGCTATATCATGTACCTCCTCCCAGCCGAACCCCATTTTCTCTACCAGATACATTTCGGTCAATCGATGTTTCCTAACAATCAACGCCGCCTCTTTTTTGCCTTTTTCAGTCAATCTTACAGGCTTATAACTTTCGTAAGCCACCAATTCCTTTGCTGAAAGTTTTTTCATCATACTGGTCACAGAAGGCATCTTAATCCCCAGATGCTTGGACAGGTCTATAACATTGACTTCTCCATTGCTGTTGGCTAAGGAAAACAATGCCTTGAGATAGTTTTCTTCTACTAATGAATTCATGATACGAAAATAAATATTCCTTTATCTATTGAACCTATAATTTAGAAATACTTTTGAAATAAATTTGTTAGATTAATCTAATTTAATACTTTTGTTAGAATAACTTATAAAAGAGAATCATAGGGAATGATAATCCAAACAGCTTTCGCACTGGATTTGAACAACTTAAAGAAAAAAGAAATATTGAATGGAAACAGTACAGCTTCTTCGGCTATAACCAAAGATAAATTGAAAAAGCAGCAGCAGATTTTGGAATGGAGATAGTCAGGCAGCAGCAAGTACTACCAATTGGCATAAAAAGTAAATTCAAAACCAAGAAAACACAATGCAATACGCTATTGAAATTTTGGAACGGAGAAAAAGAAATATCGAGAAAAGTATCAAAGGCAATAACTTAATGCAAAGTGATATGAGAAAAGCCACACAGGAACTTTCAAAAATCATTGCCCTCAAAAAAGCCATTAAAATTTTAAAATTCAAAAACAAAAAACGATGAAAATCAATCACGAACTTCCTCAATTACCTTACAGTAAAAATGCACTCAATCCGATTATTTCGGAAGAAACTTTCGATTATCACTATGGTAAACACCATGCTACCTATGTGAATAACCTTAAAAATTTGACAAAAGACACTGTACTGAACGAAACTGGGATAGAGGAAATAATCCTGAAAGCATATCAGGATAAAAACACAATATTGTTCAACAATGCTGCACAACACTGGAACCATAGTTTCTTTTGGCATTGCCTTTCTCCTGATGGTGGCTCAAGCCCCCGTGGACCGATCAATGAACTTCTAGATCGTGATTTTGGTGGTTTTGACAAATTCAAAGATCAGTTTTCCGACACTGCCACCAAACTGTTTGGTTGTGGCTGGGCGTGGCTGGCACAAAATGAAACCGGAACCTTGGAAATAGTCCCCATGAAGGATGCACACACTCCTTTGACCGAAGGTAAGAAACCCATTCTCACCCTAGATGTGTGGGAACATGCCTACTATATAGATTATAGAAATGCCAGACCAAGATTCATCGAAGGTTTTTGGGAAGTTGTCAACTGGGAATTTGCCAATTCCAATCTAACTTCAAATAAGTGATAGGTAAGTAACTCCAATTATAGTCAATCACCTTGAAAGCATCGATCCTATACTTGCAGTGCTGTATGCCACTTTATTCACCTGGCTAGTAGCAGCATTTGGTGCAGCTTCTGTTTTCTTGTTTAAGAAAGTAAACAAAAACATCATGGATGGCATGCTTGGATTTACCGGAGGGGTAATGATAGCTGCAAGTATCTGGAGTTTACTTATCCCCTCCATTGGCTTTTGCAGCGGGTGCTATGATATTTGTCGTGGTTGAGGAGGTTATCCCTGAAGCACAACAGCATAAAGATTCAGATGTGGCTACAATCGGGTTTATCGGAGGCTTTTTGGTGATGATGACTCTTTTTGTAGCATTAATTTAAACTCAAAAAAGATGTGTGAAACCAGAATAATTTACATCGAAAACCATTGGAAAAAGTTAACCTTAACTGCCAATGATCAATTCAACAAAAAAGGATTTGAAAACGCCCTATTGGTCTATGAAAATGCACTTTCAAGGGCTGAGATTCTAGCCCATTACCATTCAGAATGCCAAAGACTGAACATCCCCTTTATGCAGGTGTACATTATCTCCTGCAACAACATTTCCAACACATACAAGGAATTGGGGCAGTTTGAAGAGGCTGAAAAAATGCTCCGAAGAGTTATTTTTTATCTTTTACACCTGTCCAACCAAGAAGGTGTGGACATTCAAATACTCCAAAGTGAATTAAAAAAGGCGACACTTTCCCTTCTCGATTTTGTACAAAACCATTTTGGGAAAACACAGCAGGAAAAACTGTTCCAAAACTTAAAAAGCCATTTCAAAGACAACGAAATAGCCAAATTCGATTGAAGAAAAACAAATGTTTTTATCGATGAAAGACAAATAAACCGGAAACGCAGCATTTCGCCTAACCACCTAAAAACAACACCCTTATTGCTTAGGTCTGAAAATCTTAACCTTGCTATCGTCACAGACCAAATAGGGTCCTCCAATCAAATCCAGACAGTATGGAACTGCCGGAAAAACAGCCTCCAGACATTGCCTGATTGCCGATGGTTTACCCGGTAAATTGATGATCAGGGAATTGTCCAAAACCCCGGCAGTTTGTCTGGAAAGAATCGCCGTAGCGACATATTGAAGGCTCACTTGCCGCATCAATTCCCCAAAACCTGGGAGCATCTTCTGACATACTGCTTCTGTGGCTTCGGGAGTGACATCCCTCAGTGCCGGCCCTGTACCACCTGTCGTAACGATCAACGCGCATTGATCGGTGTGGGCCATTTCCAGCATTGTACCCGCAATTGTCTCTTTTTCGTCTGGTACAATTTTATAAATCGGTTCCCAATCATTTGACAATACTTCATCCATATACCTGATTATCTCTTTTCCAGATATATCCTCATATACATTTGCTGCTGCTCGATCCGAACAGGTAAGTATCCCTATTTTTATTTTATCCATTTCCAAAAACAATTTTTAAATAACCACAACATTATTGTAGCTAAAAGCCGGCAAGGCTCAATTCCTCAGCACATACCATATAGAACTAATGTCAAATATACTGTTTTTATATCCCTAAAAGCACAAAACCTCTACTCTATTCGATCCTATTGGCAACTTATCTCCTAACCAAACCCGCCTATAAAACATTATCTGGGTTGTGGTTTTATGCTTTGTCTTGTTATATTTTCCATCTTCAGATTTCAATATTTCCCCCAAGTCCTGTTTCCCCTTTCGAAGGTCAAGGGGGGATAATTGATTTTGTCTTCTTCCCTAAGGAGATGCTTGTATTTTGGCTTTTGCTCTGTGGCTTAGTCTATCTGGAACATAAGTTTATTGAGCAAGAAATATTCGTTCCTATCATCCCAAACCAACCAATGCTTTTTCTTTATGGAATCAATCCTATGCAATAGGTCTGGGCTGTCGGCATAAGCAGCCACCAAGTTCTTCTTTGTCAAATGGAACACTTCATCACTCAATGTTCTACTGAAATGATATGATGTTCTTGTTGGGGAGTAAATAATGTAAATTATCATTCCTCTGTCGCATAAAACTTTGTAATGGCGGTTATTGAATACACGAATTAAACTTCCTTTATGGTCTTTGTATCCCCAGATGTCTGAGCGTTTGTATACGACAGTAGTATCTGGGGTCTTCAGTTCGATGTCTTTGTATTTAAAGAAGCCTTGAGGCCATATAGTGTGGTTTTTCTGATATGGTGTAAATCCATTCATTGATTCTCCCCTCTCAAAGTCCTCATAAGTCATATATATTCCGGCTGAATTGTCTAATGTTGAATGGTGATTTTGGGCAAGCAGGTCATTTTTCCTTGAGATTGCTATCATAACAAGGAGTATCAAAGACAATTTTCTACCTTTCATTTTTCTTCTCATTTTTGTGGTATGCCAAGTAAAAAACCTGTGGCAAAACTGTTAATGACAAAACCATACAGATCAGCAATCCACCCACAATCATGATGGCTAGAGGTTTTTGGATTTCTGACCCCATTCCTGTAGACAGGGCTGCGGGAAGCAAGCCCATAGAGCCCATCAGGGCAATCATTAAGATTGGACGGATCCGATTGTATACCCCATTGTTGATTGCTTCTTGGAGGGGGTGTCTGAGATTGAGGTTTTGCCTGATGGTACCAATCAATACGATGCCATCAATGGTGGCAACCCCAAATAGGATGATAAAGCCAATCCCGGCGGAAATCCCAAAAATGGTACCTGTAGCCCAAAGGGAAAGATAGCCCCCAATAAAGGCAAATGGAATTACAATAAACGAAATGAGGGTATCTTTGAGGTTGCCTTCGAAATTCATCCACAGCAAAAACATAATCAGCAATAGGGATACCGGTACTATCATCAACAGACGCTTGCTTGCCCGCTCTTTTGACTCGAATTCACCTGCCCAAACCATTTTGTTTACTTTCGGGAGTTTTACATTGTTTTCTACTTTTTCCCTTGCTTCTGCGATGGTACTGCCCAAATCCCTTCCTTCTATACTGAATCCAACAGCTATATAGCGACTGCTACCCTCACGATAAATAAAGGTGGGGCCTGTGATAAATCCAATATCGGCAATTTCTCGCAATGGGATTTTTTTGCCGGTCAAAGTTGGGATCAGGATTTCCCCGATTTTGTTTTGGTCATCACGATACTCTTTTTGGAATCGGATGCGCACATCAAACATCCTTTCATTTTCATAAAAAGTAGTGGCTGCACTACCTCCAATAGCCATTTCTATCACCGCTTGGGCGTCAGCCATCGCAACCCCATACTTGCCCATGCGGGTTTCGTCCAGCTTGATCCTGAGTTCGGGCAGACCGATGTTTCTGTAGACATTCAAATCCTCAATCCCCTCCACATCCCTAATATTATTGGCAACCTGCTCTGCATAGTCTTCCAACTCAAAAAGGTCGTCTCCGAAAATCTTAATCACCAAGGCACTTTTCACGCCTGCCACATATTCTTCCACATTGTCTTGGATAGGTTGGCTGAAACCAAAGACTATCCCTGGATAAGTCTGGAGTGTTTGCCTCAATTCATCGATCAACTCCTTCTTTTTTATACCGCGCTTCCATTCTTTTTCGGGATGGAGTTGGATATGGAACTCAATATTGAAAAAACCGGTGGGGTCTGTCCCGTCATTGGGCCGTCCTGTTTGTGTCAAGACAAATTCCACTTCATCAAATTTCCTGATTTTTCCCTTCATCTCATTTGCAAGCCTTACAGACTCGTCCAAGTTCACACTGTTTGGCAAGGTCGCTCTCACATACACTGCCCCTTCGTTAAGCTTGGGTAGGAACTCGGTTCCATGGTGGTAAAACCCAAACAGACAGGTTAAAAAAAGCAGCATAAAGGAGGCAATTGTTGTTTTTCTGTAGAGACATGTCCATTGATACATTTTATACAGCCCATTTCTGAAGCTCCTTGTTATCAGATTGTCCTTCTCGGCAATATTTTTCCCCAACAGTACCTTACACATAGCAGGGACATAGGTAAGGCTCAGCAGCAAGGATCCCAACAGGGCAAAACCCAAGGTATAGCCCAATGGTGAAAACATCTTACCTTCTACTTTTTGGAATGCAAATATTGGCAATAAGGCTATAATCAGGATAAATAGTGCAAAGAAGATATATGTCGCTACATTCCGAACACTTTGTTTGATAATCCCAGACTTGGACATCTTGTTGAAGCGTGCCATACCCAGTTCTTTTGCCTTATGTTCCAAGCCCACAAATATCCTTTCGGTCACGACCAAAGCCCCTTCCAACAACAACCCAAAATCTAGAGAACCCATAGAGATTAGGTTAGCAGGCATGCCCATTATGCGCAACATTATTATGGCGAAGAGAAATGCCAAAGGTATCACCGATGCCACAATTACTGTTACACGCCAGTTATAGAGGAAGATAAATACGATCAGGGAAACAAGGACAATTCCCTCTATCAGGTTTTTTGTAACTGTGCTTACTGTTACATCCACCAACTCTGTCCTATCTACAAAGGCTTCTATTTTTACATCTTTGGGCAGTATTCGGTCATTCAGGTCGGCGATTTTTTCCTTCAATCGTGTACTGACCTCACTGGGATTTTCTCCCCTGAGCATCAAAACAATTCCCTGTACCAAATCATCATCGTCCTGGAAACCAACCTGTCCCAGCCTTGGTTTGGCGGACACCATTACCTCGGCTACATGTTTTACCAAAATGGGAGTAGTACCCCTTACCTCTATCAATATATTCTCTATATCTTCCGCACTTTCCAATAATCCAACACCCCTAACCACATATGCTTGCGAACCCCTTTCTATGATATCACCACCTACATTGATATTGGTCTTTGAAACTGCTTCAAATACTTCCAAGGGTGACAAATCGTAATTTGCCAATTCGGTGGGGTTGATTTTGATTTCATAGATTTTTTCTTCCCCTCCGAAAGTCACCACATCAGCCACCCCGGAAACAGCGACCAATTCCCGTACGATCACCCAATCTTGGATAGCTGTGAGCTCTTTGATAGGTCGGTCACTTTTCAACACGTACCGGAAGATTTCACCCGTAGCTCCTGAAGGTGGCTCTATTTCTGCCTCTGCACCTTGGGGGAGATCAACACCCTGCAATCGGTTGGATGCATATTGCTGGGCATAAAAATCATCAACATCATCTTCAAAGATCACAGTGACCACAGACAAGCCAAACAATGAAATAGAACGGACTTCCGACTTTTTTGGAATGGTGTTCATTTCCTTCATGATCGGCAGTGTGATAAATTTCTCCACTTCTTCGGCACTTCTTCCCGGCAATTGTGTAATGACCCTTACACGGGTATTGGTCACATCAGGAAATGCCTCAATGGGTGTGTTGATATAACTGATGGTCCCTGCCACGACCAATAAGGCTGTGAGAAAGAATACAACTATGGAGTTTTTTAACGAAAAAGAAACTATACCCTGAACGAATTTTTGCATCTCAATTAGTTTTGGAAGTTTTTGATTTGTTCATAGATAAGCAGGTGGTTTTTGGAGATGATTTTTTCATTTTCATGCAATCCACCTTTAAGAAAAGTAAGCCCATTGCTTTTGGTAAGAATTTCTACCTGCCTGATTTCAATATCACAATCTCCCCTATGCACTACGACATAGTTTTGGTTGTTGTAAAAAACCATTGCTACAGTGGGGATACTCAAGCCTTCTGCTTTGAGTTCCTTCATTGCGGTCACATCCACTATCATTCCGGGCTTTAGCCGCAAGTCTTCATTCTGCAGGACTACCCTTGCTTTTAGCACTTTCGCTTCCGAATCCAACACCTGCGAGATGGTCGTAATCTTCCCTTCAAAAGTCTCATCCGGATATGATAGCGTTTTGATTTTTACAGGCATACCTGTTTCTATGTTCATCACATTGGTAGCATACACGTTGACCAAAACCCAAACTTCGCCCAAATCAGAAACTGTAAACAATGGCTCTCCTTCAGCGGAGATTTGTGTACCTGCGGAGATGGTTTTGGAAGTAATTATGCCAGAAGAGGGTGACTTGATCTGAAACACCCCCCTTTCGGGACTTGCACTGAACAAACTGAGGTTGGAGTTTATCCTTTCCCTTTCTGCCACCATCACCTCCAATTCGCTTTGGGCTTCCATCAGGTCTTTTTCGGAAGCAATGTTGTCATCGTACATTGATTGTACTGACTGAAGGTTTTTCTCTGCCACCTTTATTTGAGATGTGATTGTTTTGGATTGGGATTGCAGCTCTGACAACTCAGTGCTTCTCAATTCTGCCAACACCTGACCTTTGGAAACTTTGTCTCCCAAGGAAAAGTTGGTATTGGAAATAACCCCTCCTACCAAGCTCACAAAATGGATCACTTTGTCAGGGTTAGGCTCTACGACGCCCGTAAGATGTATGCCTTCAGTTACAACTTGTATTTTGGGCTGCTCCAATTCGATTTTTGACTTGAAGTTGTCATCCAAGCAGAAATTTTCTTTTTCGACAACCTCTTGGTGTCCTTTAGGGTTACTGCAGCTGCTGAAAAATACGACTCCTATCAGAAAGCTTCCCAGCATCGGTTTTAGTATCATTTTGTCCATTTTAACTTCAATATTTTTATTTTATCAAATCCAATCCTACGAAATAGTTAAGTTCTTCTGCTTTCTCGTTTACCTCTTTTCCTGTTTCAAGAATGATTATTTTGTTTTCCAGATAGGCATCCAAAAAATCCAGGTATTCAAGCAGGCTTATATTTTTTCCGATGAAATTTTTTGTGTAACTATCCAGCAAAACATCCAGGATAGCTTCATAACCAGGCTCTATTTCAGCCAGAAAATCGATGGCATTGGATAGGTTTTGATAAGAAAGCACAAGCTCATTTTCTATATCCAATGTTTTTTGTTGAGACAGTATTTTGGATTGGTCTATACTGAGTTGCGCATGTTTTATGTTTCCTTGATTCCGGTTGAAAAAAGGGATATCCATGGATATACCGACACCTACAAAGTCAAGCATGGTGTTACCATTTCTGTCATAACCTGCATTCAGCACAATGTCAGGTACACGCTGAGCCTTCTCATATGCGTACAGGTTTTTAGAATAATCCTCCTCCAATTGGGCAATTTTAAAGTCAGGGCGGGACTCTTTTGCCTGCTCGATTAGGTCATTCAAAACCAACAGGCTGAATTGTGCGGTATCTTTTAGGTAGCCATCTTCCGATATTTCGAGTTGTGTAGTTGAAGGCAACCGCATCAGCAGTTTCAATTCCTTCTGAGACACGTTGACTTCTTTGTTCAGTTCGTTGATGTTTTGTGCTATCTCCAGTTCGAGGGCTTTTAAGCGGATATATTCGCCCTTCGGAATATTGCCTTGTTCCACTTGGCTTTGATATGCCTTGGTGAGTTGCTTGATGGAAACTAGCTGATTCTTGTAGATACCCCTGCTCATTTGCAGGTATTGCAGTTGGGTAAGTTGGTTTCGGAATTCTATTTTTAGGTTTCTGAGCAAATCCTCAAAGTATTGCTTGGATTTTTCCACAGACACCTGCTCTAGTGCAATCAATTTTTTGCGTTTTCCTGCAGTTTGGATAAGCTGTTCTATATCGAAACCTATTTGCTGGTTCCTTCCAAAATTGCCCCAAAAAGGAGGGGAAACTTCCTGTCCACCAGTTTGTCTCTCGGTGGCCCAAAGGTTTACTTCAGAAATGGAAAACGTGGGGTTGGGCCACAGTTTGGCCTGCATTACCATGGCTTCTGCTTGTGGGATACTTAGCCTTTCGGCAACAATTAATAGATTTTCTTTCAAAAACACAGACTCAGCCTCCTCACGGCTTAACCTTAACGTGTCCTGGGCCCTGGCAGAAAAGCAAAGCAAAAAAAGAATGGTGATAAAGATTCCTGACCTGATAATATCCATAGTTTACCTACATCTTAAATGATAGGCAAAACTGCGGATAGCAACCTTAAAAAGACCTTAAAACGAATAAAATTTAGCTTAAAGGAAAGTTGAGCTCAAAGACATTAAGATTTTCAGAAGGGTTTGAATAGTTTATGGTTGCCCTATGGAGTTTGACAATCTTTTCTGTCAATACCAAGCCCAAGCCAAATCCGATTTTACCATGGCTGTTTTTCCCACGAAAAAAATGGTTGAACAGGAAATTTTCTTCCATTTGGCTGATGGGAGTTCCTGTGTTGATAATCTGAATTTTCAAACGATGGGCATCGGCGCAATCAAATATTATTTTGGCGCTTGCGCTATCGCTATATGAAACACAGTTTGTCAATAGGTTCAGGATGGCTTGCCGGATTAGCACTGGATTCAGGTCTATGATCAGTCTAATTTCTTTGGTTTCATCAGGACTGTAGCTTACTTCAAAATAAAAATCCGGATAGGTGGCATGAAGCTCCTCTATGACATCATAAAAAATCTCATCAATCCGAAACCCCTGCATTTTGGCTTTTTGTCCCGATTCAATTTTAGCGATTTCCAGCAATACGTTTATGACACCACCCAAGGATTTTGCTTTGACGATTTGACTCCCTATCTGAGATTTTATGTCCTCAACATCTGACAGACACATTGTTTTTTCAAGTTCGGACACCAATACTGAAATGGGAGTTTTTAATTGGTGGGAAATATGGTGGACCGTATGCTTTTGAAACACAAATGCCTCATTGGTCCTTCTCAACAATTCATTGAATCTTTGGGTCAATTGTATCAATTCATACGAAGAAGTTTCGATTGACAATCCATCAATTTTTTCTTTGCTCAGATCGTATTTGTTTAGGTTTTCTGCAAGTGCTGTTATCGGCTTGGAGATTTTGTGGGAAAGAAACCTTGATACAAAAATCACCACAACTGTGATAAACAGGAATATCCCGATCAGCACATTCCTCAGAAAATACATCTTTGCATAACCGAAGGCATCAAATGCCTTGCTGACTGCATAGTATTCGTTGTTGTTGGTGACTGCATAGATCCCTATGAGATCATATTTATCTTCTTTTGTTTCTATCCACTTTTGTTTTGGGGAAAGTCTGTTGAGAACAGTCCCTGCCTTCACTATATCCAAGCTGTCCAAACTGGAGAAAATAAGGTTCTTTTCCGAATCATATACAAGGAGTTTCTCATCGTAAAAATCATTGATATCTTGCTTGTCGATGAGGTAGGATATGGTGGCACTTTCTTCCTTAAACCTCTCGATGAGCTTGAGCGTGGTGTGGATTTTTTCGTTTTGCTGCTGTTGGAATTCTTCTTCTCGATATTCCGAAAACAGAATGTAAACAATTATAAATGAAATTGCGGTGAGGGCAATTACAGTAGTGGAAAAGTATATAAGTATTTTGTTCCTAATTTTCATTTAGCCGCTTTTTTATTCAGGGAAATCACTTTTATCCAAAAGAACCCTCCTATGTTTGAACTTAATCACCTTTGTCTGTGTCCACACAGACCAATCCATCAAATTGGACAACCATCGAAGGGTTTCTCACTTTGAAATTGTCAAAAGCAATTTCCCCGCTTTTTTATTCAGTCAATGTGTAGATCCCCGCAACTTAGCAATTCATGTATCAACAGTCCAAATAATACCCATAGCCAACTTTGGTCTTGATTGTGCTTTTGCCAAAGGGTTTGTCAAGTTTATTTCTCAGAAAATTAACATATACTTCAATGGTATTGGTATTGGCGTCAAAAGACCTTCCCCAAATTTCTTTTATCAAGTCAGCCTTCGAAATGATGTCTCCATTTCTTTCCATTAACCTCCGAAGGATTTGGTATTCTCTTGGAGTCAAACTGATTTCCTTACCCTGTCTGAATACTTTTTTTTGATCATCATTCAGTGTAATATCGCCTGTTACCAAAATGGGGGTTTCTTCAGCTCTTGAATTATTCTGCTTGTTTCTCTTTATCAGCGAGTTGACCCGTAGAATAAGTTCTCTCATGTAGAATGGCTTGGTCAGGTAATCATCTGCTCCACAATCAAATCCTTGTACTTTATCCTCCAACTCAGCAAATGCCGTCAATATAATCACAGGAGTAGAGGTATTGTGCAGTCTGAAATCTTTACATAAGTCAAAGCCATTTTTCCCTGGTAGGTTGATGTCCATGATGATACAGTCGAAATTGCTTTTTTTCAACATCCTGTCCGCCAATAAGCCTTCATAAACACATGCGGTATGATGGTTTTCAGCAGTAAGCGCCTCACTGATGTTTCTACTTAATGTTGGGTCATCTTCTACTATTAAAATTTCCATAAATGTAAAACTACTCATTATATGGTTTATTGTTCATGGCAAGATTGTAAAAATGACTCTATAGGTTTTGGAATGCCCTTCTTTTAAATGCTCAGAAAAGACAAGAAATCTTCCGAATGCTTCATGAAAAACAGAATGTGAATGGAGGGATTAGGAAAATAAAAATTTAAACCGCATTCAATTGGTATTGGCACCATGCAATAATACAGGCTTGGACAAGCTATAATATTAATATGTATATCCGCATGATTACATATGCATAATTTAACTACTGCTGCCATTGCGGATAATCATAAATATAAATTTCCACTTTCCACAATCCAAATATATGCAACATAGTTGCATATTTAAGTTTAAAAAACATATTTTTGTTTTGATATCCAATTCTATGCTAGGCAACCGAAAATGTTCTATTAGTCGGCTAGAAAAAATTGGTAAGTCTAGTCAAAGCTATTTTGACAAACAATCATTCAATCCGCAGTACCATGCGCGAATACCAACGGTACTGTAAAAAAGGCATAAAAAAACACCTAATGCAAAAAGCAGAAAAAATCAAAGTCATCATTCTCACTGGGTTTTTGGGAGCTGGAAAAACAACACTGCTCAACAATATACTATCCAATGACAAGGGGAAACTGAATTTTGTCATTGAAAATGAATTCGGGAAAGTCTCGGTGGACAGCACTCTGGTCCAGAAAAATTACAACCAACTATTTGAGTTAAACAACGGCTGCATCTGCTGTTCCCTGGATGCCGAACTGATTGAAGTCCTTACCCAACTGATCATAGCCGAAAAACAGCCTGATTGTCTATACATAGAAGCATCAGGTGTAGCCGATGCAGGTATGTTGGCCTCGGTATTCAAAAGGGACGATGTACTGAAGTACTTCAACCTGACCCAGGTCATCTGTCTGGTGGATGCGGAAAATTTCGAAGATAGGGTCACCGAAGTTCCTGAAATGTACCGGCAGATCATAGCGGCAGATCGGATTTTGATCAACAAATCAGACCTGGTACGACCCGCATACATAAAAGAATTGGAAAGTAGATTAAAATCCCTCAATCCATTTGCTGCAATAGAACCTACTATTCACGGCAATTTCAGTATCGACCCTGTCCCGGATAGATCCATGTCCAACTATGCAAAAATTGACCAATTCCAAACCATTGAAACGAATGCGGGACATAGGATGAAAAGTATTGCGATAGCTGTACCGGAGGAATTCGACAGAGACCAACTGTACGCTTCCCTATCGGTGACACTGTATCTCCATTACCATCAAGTATATAGGATAAAGGGATTTGTACGCTTGAAGGGGGAAGAAAACCCCGTCCTCCTACAGTCTACAGGCAATAAAATTACACTTACCGCACATACGCCATCGGATTCACAAAAATACTTCCTTGTCTTTATAGGCAGGGATATAGAAAGAAAAGGGCTGGAAAGGATACTTTTTGGCTACAAAAAAGAAAAAGTACTAGAAAACTGATTGCTATGATTCTGAGTGGACTAGAAATAAAAAACAGATTGGAAAAGGATATTTTCATTGATCCTTTCGACCACAACCGCCTCAATCCCAACAGCTACAACCTGCGGTTGGACAATGTTCTCTTGACGTATGAAGATGAGGTATTGGACATGAAAAAACTGCACACTACTATGGAAATCACTATTCCGGAAGAAGGCCTGCTGTTGGAATCCAACAGGCTCTATCTCGGAAAAACGATCGAAAGGACACGTACCGAAAACCTCGTACCAATGCTGGAAGGCAGGTCTTCGATTGGAAGGCTTGGCTTGTTTGTACATATCACGGCAGGTTTTGGAGATGTTGGTTTTGATGGTTTTTGGACATTGGAGATTTTCTGCGTCCACCCTATCAGGATCTATCCGAATGTAGAGATATGCCAGATTTATTACCATGATATCAGTAAACCTTTCCAGACTTATAATTCCGGAAAGTACCAACATAATTCAGGGATTCAACCCAGCTTACTTTATCAGGATTTCGAAAAATGATCAAAGCTATATTTATACTGCCCATCAAAGTCTACCGATTGCTGATCAGCCCCCTGTTCCCTGCATCCTGTAGACATGAGCCCACATGCTCTGCCTATATGATCGAAGCCATCCAAATCCATGGCGTGGTAAGTGGTATATCAATTGGACTCAAGAGATTGTCCAAATGCCATCCTTGGGGCACATTTGGCTATGACCCTGTACCCAAGAAAAAATGTGAAAAACATGGATAATTATGCTTTGATTTTGAAAGAAAAGGGAATCCGTCCCAATAAAAACAGAATAGCTGTTCTCCAGAAATTGGCGGAAGAAGGAAAGGCTTTTTCGCTGTGCACCATGAGTGGACAGATGCTCTCCCAGATGAATAGAACCACTGTTTACCGGACTTTGATGCTTTTTACCGAGAAAAAATTAATCTGCAAAATCCCCTGTTCTGATGGCAACACGCTCTACACGCTACAAACCAATGATCTTGGCTGTATCAACCCTGCCCAATTCCGATGTAAATCCTGTCAAAAAGTAGAAGCTTTGCCCAATCTACCGGAAGAATACCTGAACGAAATCCGGGACAAAAAAATAAGCTTCCAATCTGTGATATTGGAAGGCTTTTGTGAGGAATGTGGCAGCTCTTGATACTTTTTCATTGTTTTTTGAGACTTGCTTTTTCTTATGGAACTTTATTATTCGATATTTAAAATTCAATATTCAACATTTTTTAAATCATGAATTTTGAACTCCGAATAACGAATCAAGAATTAGCTAGGACCTTGAATGTAATCCCCCATCTACTATCCCCAGCGTATCTCTGCAGCTTTGCACTCAGCGAGATGTTGATTTTGTCTTGTGTCTCAAACCTCACATTGTTACGCCTTGATATTTATTTTGTCTTTTTACTTAATTTAACTTCACATTTTTAGGGTGCTTTTTGTGTAATTCCCTAAATCGTTCGTGCCTACGGCACTTGATAAACCGTCACGAATCTTTAATCTCGGCAATAAATTACCGATCTAATATTTCGGTCATGCCTACGGCATTTTTTCTCAAGTACATGTCGCTAAAATCCCACACGCCCTCTCTCATTCTTGTCACGTCCTGAAAATAGTTGACACTTTTTTTTTCTATTAGAGGAGTTCAACCCTGTCTGACGCCAGGCAGGCTCTCTCGGGGTTGTTGTCCTCGTCATCAACTTTGATCCCCGGGTTGCAACCCGGGGCTCCGCCACGGCGGACAAGTTATTGAAAGTTTAACTCCCGATGTTCGGGACAGGCACTTCGTGGTTGATCCCTCTCATTTCTTGCTTCTCGTTTCTTATGTCTTGGTTCTTATGTCTTGATTCTTGACTCTTGTTTCTCATTGCACAAGTGATTCAGCTGAATCTTGCATGTTTTTGAATTTGCTCCATGAAACTTGATTCTCGGGTTCCCTCATTTCCAGGTATAAATCAAGGTATGGGTATTTTTCTTCATTGGGTTTCCTTGAAGATTTCAAATAGGCATAAGATTCAAGCAATTGACCCGCTTTGGCACGAAGCCTAAGGTCTATTTCCTGGGGTTCGTATCCCTTTGGAACTGCATATACAAAATGTCCTTCTGCTTTGCTTGAAACTGGAATCTGGAAAAAATCCCGCTCTACAAACTCTTTTGTCTTGTTGAAACTCTCGGAAGCTTCCACAAAAAAATCCACCGCATGATCTGGGTATCCAAACAGGTAACCATATGCCCTAAACCTCTCCATACTTTCGCCAAATTCCACCATCGCTATGATTTGAGGGAAAGTCATATCGGGCAAGACACCCCTTTTTAGGAAAAAAGAATCATGCCCGGCAATCAATTGGCGAAGGGATTCCCTGTGGTATACCATGATCTGAAAAATCCTTTTGTCTCCATGAACAGCTTTGAAAGGAAGCAAGGCAAAGCCAATCTCCTCGTTTTCCAGCAAACTGAGTACCTTATTGAATTCTTTCAGCTTTCCCTCCACCTGCTTTCCATCCAAATACTCTTGGGTGACTGTGTCTATCCCAAAACCAAATTGCAGCACAGTGCTGACAGGCTTAAGTCCTCCCATCACGGTATAGAGGCCTTCGTTTTCAAGGATTTCTTTCGCCAACGAATCAGCCAACGTCAAGCTTGGAGTACCTGCAAATGCAAGTTTGAAGATAAATAAGAGCGTAAGGGTTAATATGGATTGTTTGATTCGATTCATGTTTTTAGAGTATTAAAGAAGTACGGATTAGGATTTCATTTAAGGGGTAAGTTTCAGATATTCTATTGGAATATGAGATGGATATGGAGAGCAGCTGTTTTCGCTGAAGACGATGCTCCCAAAACATCCCCATCCCAGGCTCCCAATAAGTCTGCCCATAAAACGACAACATCGGTGGAATAAGCAAATTGGATAACTCTGTGGCTTTGTTACCCATTTGGCTTACATCACCTCTTTGCAAATTGACACTTGGTTTTAGGTAAAATTTATTCGATTCAGATAGCTGGATTTCCTTGAGTAAGTATAGGGAAGTGTTGAATTCACGCAGATGAAGACCTGCATTTGCAGCAATATCTGTTGACTCATAGGAACGCCAATCAATACTACTTCCTACTTGCCATGGATTTTTCCGAATTGATTGCCAAATCATCTCATTCGAAATTTCAGCTGATCCATTTTCCACATTGATCGCCCCAAATACAGGATCTCTGCCCAGTTGGTTCTTGTTGTTATATTTGAGATAAAGCTCAAACCTTCCCTTATAAAAGTCATGAATTTGAATTCCGGTCATCAGGTTCATTGCTTTTGCTTTGGCATTGCCACCTACTATCGGAAAAGCTATGCCATCTCTTGCCTCCACATTTTCATTTTCTAACCTAAATTCCGCAAATGATTTGATTTTTTCCCTTTGGTATGTAAGGAAAAAGAGATAGTTGGTTTCCTTCACAAACAACTTACGCTGGTAGCTCTGGAAAGTATTTGAAGTAAATGTATACCAACCCCTAGCCTGCAGCAAGCGGAAGTCCCGAATAGAATAACTCCCAATCTGAAGCTCCTCCCCGCCCGAACGATAACCCAAACCAAGCCCCGCTTGCCATATATCATTAAACCTGACTGCTTCCTGGATATCTATCTTATATTCGTTGTGGTTGGCCAGTGGCCTGGGTTCTGAACCTCGACTGGTACTGCCTACATCGTAGGATACAGACATGGATGTACTCAACCTATCATTTGAACCATAATAAGGACTCTTGATGCTAAACAGAAAACCGGTATTGTCACCTGACCAAGATCCAACCAGGCCATCCATCACCAAGTACGGCATCCCTACAAGCCTATCAGATTGCAATAAGAATGAGCGTCGTTCATCCAATACCTTGGAATAGCTGAATTTCCCAAAAATAGCCCATTCTTTTACCTGAATCCTGGATCTGGTATCGAAGGCAAGGGTTTTGGATTTTGTCGGCCCAAATGGCTGTGTTCTGACACCATCTTGGGAATGGTATCCAATCCCAGCTTCATAAAACCTGGGATCGGATGCTTCCATCATATATGGATGGAGGTACTGCATCTCCAAAGCCAGTTGCTCTCTATAAAAGCGGTCTGGAATACTGTCCTGTGCCAAGGCTGCGGCGCCTTGCACAAGACAGAAAACCACCAATAAAACTATTGATTTAGACATTGATTATCAAGGCAATTCAGGCTGATCAAGGAGTATGAAGTCCTCACTGCTGTTATTGGAATCTTGATATACCTTATGCCCGTCCAAAACCACGGACTTCCTGATGATCGACTCCCCAGTATAGGTATTTGAAACAAAAGAGAATCCTGCATCAAGACTGACCGGGATTCGCTTAAATGCCCCATCCGTTTCACTTCTAAGAGCCTCTACCGCATCTATGACCAAGTTCTTTGGCACTTTCACGACTCTTGGGAATTCGGGGCTGGTATCAGGTATGGAAACCTGCTCAAGTGCTCCGAAATCTTCCGTCTTCCAAAGTATGGTTCCCGGACCAAATACTGGCACCAATGAAAAGGTAGCATTAAAAGGATGGTAAACCATGACCATATTCGGAACATTTGGAGCATCAATATCCCTAGTCGATCCTGTCACAAACAATTCAAAATCGGCATTGGACAGATTCACAGGACTGCTTGGATTGGCATTCTCTTCCTGATGGTTGATTCCCTGCTGTGCAATCAATACACCTGTATAGGGTTGCAGGATATTCTCCTCCCCTGAGCCTGGAAATCTCCAAGCGGTAGAGATATACACGTTGTCCTGATCATCAGCAAAAGGTGAAGGTGCTGTATTTGGATTGATCAGACCAGAAGGGCCATATACATTGGAAATCAGTAAACCATCCAAAGCAATGGCTTCATCTGAGTTGTTGTATATTTCATAAAACTGGTCAAAAAAGTAATTGCTGCCTTCGGGAGTCTTGGAACCTGAATAATATAATTGCTTGATAATAAGACCTCCAGAAGCACTACCCGAAAGCTGGATTTCCAATGGACCTTGTTCTGCAACTTCTGCTGTCAACATCAAGTTGTTGTCCAGATAATTCAGGTTGAGTGGGACAGAGATCCCAACAATCTCCTCTGCCTGCTCGGCAGTCAGTTGCAGGTTTGCAGAAAGTTCGTAGGCACCTGGGACAAGTTGGGTAAAATCTACCCTCCCATCAGCGGAAGCAGTTTGCTCTTGGACACTTCCGGAAGCTAGCTCTTTGATAGTAACCTTCGCTCCAGCGGCCTCAGTAGCTGAATAATCATCTGGAAACCCTATCATCACCGTGAGGTCAAAGGGCCTTATCCTCGGTCCTTCGTCGGGATTACAGGAAAACTGGAAAAGAATCGCTACCAATACTGCGAGACCTAACATTGATTTGTGGAGATTTTTCATTTTGATAATTGGTTTGTATTTAAAGTTTGAAGAAAATTTCTGAGCCAAAGAAGAGTGGAATATTCCTCTGCGAATAGATGTTTGATCTCGAATTCAGATAGAGAGGTCGGTGATCGACCAGGTTATTGACATAAAAGGCAAAGCCCCTCCCCTTGCTGAATTCTTTGTTCAGCCTGAGATTCAGCAATAACAAAGGAGGCCTGTTTTCGCGTAAAAGTTGGCGGTCCAATACTTCCCTTCTGTATCGCTCATACTCCGGGAGGGCTGACTCTTCAGCTGTCAACTGCCTGACTGACCCTGATCTATCCAGAAGTGCGATTGGTAGTGGATTGTAGCCAACCGGCCTGTCGGATTGTATCCAAATAACCTGAACCAAGGCAGACACTACCAGACCAGCTGCGGGAAGTCTGTGGATCAAGCGTATGGAGCTATTGAATTGACTGGCTTCATCCCCAATCCCTGCATTGTAATAAGGTATATATTCACTTTCTGTATGACGAAAGATAAAATTGTTGTCAACCTGGTTGCCCGTAGTATGCGATTTTGAATGGATAAAAGCTCCCGATACATTGATGGAAGTCCGGAGGGATTTGATCTCTGGAAAATCCAAAACGTACTCCAGCCCGATATTTTGGAGGAATTGGTTATCGAAAGGCCGATCATAGGCCAAAAAGAGCGTATCGAAAGGCACTTGCTCACCAAGTACCGGAGGACTTCCCTCAGGATACTCCAATACTTCAAATTGGGATCTATGGCCTAAATATGGTTCCCTTACAAAACTTGGGGCCCGGTCTGTCTTTTCCCTAAACATGGTAATCAAAAAATCCACGTTTTTGATTTTACCCTCCAATCCAAATTCCCATTTGTTACTGTTGAAATAACTCATTTGACCGTCCGGAATATTGATTTTTCTGGTAGTAACAACCACCAGCCTTTCAGCGGGGTTGGTGGCATAATGGTTGAAATTGATCATATCAATAAAGCGCGGGCCGGGGGATAGGTAATGAAGCCCGGGGATTTTGGAAAGTATCCCATAGCCTCCCCGAATTGCAAAGCTTTCCTTTGCTTGCCAAAGCAGGTTGATCCTAGGCTGCAGGGATGTACCAAGATCCATTTTGGTGGATCCACTCAAGAAATAATGGTCTGCACGAAGCCCCACTTGCCAAAACAAGGGCTTTTGGACAAATTTCGATGAAAAGCGATCTTCTAGATAAAATGATGTCTGATTTAAGTTTGGCACCTCGGAAAAACTCCTGGGTCTATCCCCTGCACTGTAATTCTGTCTTGGCGGTCTGGTAGGGTCAAACATCCTCCCTTCACCTTCATTGCTGTCTGCCCTCCATTCTGTACCAAAGCTTATCTTGTGTGAATTGGAACCAATCTTCAGACTCTTCACGGCTTCCATCCGATGATAGTAATTGATCACCTTTCCGTTCACAGTAGTTTCATTGAGGTATCGGGCAGATCCATAAGGAACCGCACCTGTGGTGTCTTTTGTGAAGATCGGACGGGGACCTACATTGGTGGTGATCAATTCTCTGAAAAAAGCATCTTGCTTGCTGTAGGTATAAGCAAAATTTGCTTCAATTTTATCCACCCAAGGCGATTGGGGAATGTAATTCAATGTAGTATTGAATCGGATCGACCGTTCGTCAGTATCCCATGCCCTAGCTGCGGGATCATTTCCATCATCCTGTCTCCTTCGGGCCACATTCCCACTCAACGCCAAGCGTGACTTGATCGAAAGTTGCTGTGAAAAGAGCTCTCGGATCTCATGTGCCATGCTTGCTGTCAACCTGGAGTAGCTGTTGAGGATGTCCCTTGGGTCTGGTCTGGAATCTATATAGTCCAGATCCAAACTCACTGCCTGGTTTTTGTTTGATATCCTTTTGCCTGCTCCAAATCCAACCTGCAAAGTATTTGGGTTGGCCCTGACACGAAGCTCTGGACTGAACTCTCCAATCCTAGTCTCTACAAGCACTGCCCCTGAAGTGAAATTCCCGAATTTTGCCGGTGCTATCCCACGGATCACCTCGACCTTTTCTATCTGGTCAGCCGGAATCTGCCGCAGGTCAACCCCCTGACCAGCCACAGATTGAAAGGGAGGAGAACTCCCCGGTGAGCTGTTGAGGATGTTTACATTGTGCTGCATATTGGCATCATTGGATAAGGGACTGCCATCGATTACCACTGATGTCCCCATTTGCGCTATCGCATTACCTGAAGTATTGGTCGACAATTGCCTGATCAATATTTGTTGGGGACTGTTTACACTGGGGTTGAAAGCCAGCTGACCGGGCAAAAGCTGCAACACATCCTTCAGGCTGTTTGGCTGGACATGGGCGATTGCACTCTTCCTGATTTCAGTACTGGAACCCAAACCAGCCCCTCCTTCTTTCCCAAGGACAGTGACTTGTTCCATGTCTAAGCCTCTTTCTTGGAGGATTATCGACAGATTGACAGGATCATTTCCTACGTTGAAGTTTGTGTCCACACTGGAATATCCCAGAAAAGAAGCGGAAACTGTAAGGCGCATATTTTCCGACACTCCGATTGGACCAAAATTACCCGATACATCAGTCACCGTATATTTCCCCAATGGCTCTACTTTTATGATCACCCCAGGCAGTGGAGTCCCATCATTACCGTACACTTTTCCATCAATATATTGTCCATATATCGGGGAAACGAAAATCATCAAAAACAAAATGGTTAATCGGATACTTTTCATTAATGCAACATTGTTGCGCAAATATACCCATCCCAAACATATAAACGCAACATAATTGCATATATAAACCCTCAATATTTAACCGCTTAGCAAATGGGATTCCCAACTGGTTGAAATGGATGGCTTTAATATATCGAGCATGAAAAAATGTCATCTCAAAAAAGTCAGTTTGTCATCATTCCCCTTCATTCATTTCACAATAGAAGCGTAGAATAAATGCTTTAAGGCAATAAATACCAGCAAATTTGGACTGGCATTTCGTTTGTTTTATTTCTTGAAATAAATGTTTAATCTAAATCTTTATTATTATGAGCACTTTAATGAATGTTCCTAAAAAAGGAGGTTTGATACAAACAGAAAATCACAGTTCAGACCTCCCTACCCTTTCATCATGGATTGATGACCTTTTCAGCAGAGATTTCCCCTCTGTTTTTTCCCAAAACTTCAATAGGGGAATCAGCTTGCCAAAAGTAAACATTCGGGAATCAGCAGATGCCTACTTTGTTGAAATGGCAGTCCCGGGTCTATCCAAATCTGATTTTCAAATAGATCTTGAAAACCAAGTTCTTTCCATCTCTACCAACAAGGAAGACAAAAAAGAAACAGAGAACGATAGATACACCCGTAGGGAATTCGGCTATTCTTCCTTCAAGAGAAGCTTTACACTGCCGGAAACGGTAGATGAAGGGAAAATAAAAGCAAAATACAACGAAGGGATATTGAGTATCCTCCTTCCTAAAAAAGAGGAGGCAAAACAAAAGCCTCCAAGAAACATTGAGATTTCTTAAGACTTAAGAACGCTTAAGTACCAAACAAAACCACACCTATCGGCTAAAGACCGAAAGGTGTGGTTTCGCCTAAAGGCGACTAAAGTGCATCCGAGACTTCGTGTTTGTGAAAAACTTGGTGATCTTTGTGGTAATTATTTTTACCACCAGGATCACAAAATAAAAAAGCCGAGTTCACAAAGAAAAAAACTAAAGTCGAGGGATTTTCCCCCAGAGTGAGGCATTAATTGAGAGAGGCCAAATTGGCCTCTCCTATTTTTAACCCAAGCAATCAGATTATCGCAGAACAATCACACAACTGAGAAAATTTCCATGTTTTGGTATCCAAAGTTCATTGCCTTCAGTATAAATCCCCCTTCGGAATCGGTCTAATAAATCTAAATATTAAATGACTATCCGCTTTCTTACACGTAGCCAAACAAAATATTGATGGGTGAGCGATTTGAGTTTCTGTTGACTGTGAACTGTTGTCTGTTGACGAGTATCCGCATCGGATAAAGTCTTTTCTATCACAACGTGCAACATTGCGGATACTCATAAAATATCATGTTGTTTAATCTTATTAAACAATGTTTTTCTATCAATCCCCAACTGCTTGGCCGCTTTGGTTTTGTTGAAATGGTTTTCTATCAGTACTTTCCTAATGGCTTCTGCCTCAGCCTGTGCAGCTATTTCTTTTAGATCCACAGCCTCTTCCTGTGGTTTTTTTACAATTTCGGGCCTATGGGATTTAGAAGCATCATTATCTTCCCTAAATGCAAACTTGTTGGCATGCACAATCTCATGTGGAATGGCACTAATTTCCACCTCTTTGCCATCAGTCAACAAAAGTGATCTCCTGATGGTGTTCCTCATTTCCCTAAGATTGCCAGGCCATTCATAATTCATAAACAGGGTACTGACTTCTTTTGAAAAACCCAGCACATTTTTTTTCAACTCCATATTTGCCGCATCCAAAAAATGGTTGGCGAACAGCAAAATATCTTTACCCCTCTCCCTCAATGATGGCACATTGATCGTGAATTCATTGAACCTATAGAACAAATCCTCTCTGAACCTCCCTTTTTCGACTGCGTTCTTAAGGTTTTCATTTGAAGCCACTATAATCCTCACATCAATGGTTTTGTCCTTTACACCACCTATCCTTCTGAGCTTCTTTTCTTGAACCAACCTCAATAGGCCTATTTGGATTTCGTAGGAAAGATTGCCGATCTCATCCAGAAAAATAGTCCCACCATCTGCCAATTCAAACTGTCCTTCTTTGGCGCTGGCAGCTCCCGTAAAAGCCCCTTTTTCATGTCCCCATAGCTCACTTCCAGCCAGGTCCTTCGTCAATGCACCACAATCTATTGGAATGAATGGTTTGTCTTTCCTTTCACTTAGGTTGTGGATAGTTCTTGCAATGTTTTCCTTTCCAGCACCACTTTCACCATATATGATGACACTAAAATTCGTCGGTGCCACCAAAGACACTTCTTTCAAGAGGTTTTTTGAAGCCAAATCCTTGCCCCATATATAATCCGAACCTCCAAAATTTTGTTGGTTTATAGATTTCAATTCCTTCTTGGAGACAATGTCCTTTTTCACATCTACTACCGTGGGTGTATTGATGGCCCGATCTATCAAACTGAGAATCTCATCAGGTATAAGTGGCTTGACTACATAGTCGAAAGCCCCTTTTTTCATCACCTCTACGGCAACCCGTACATCTGAATAACCGGTGATGATCGCCAACTTGGTCTCAGGTGAAATCTTCTTCACCTCTTGTAATATTTCTGGACCTTCTATATCCCTGAGTTTAAAATCACAAAGAATCAAATCATACTTTTCCTTCTTGACAAATTCCAGGCCATTCATTCCACTCAAAGTAGTTTCTACCTCATGCCCTTTATGTGTCAAAAACCTTTTAAGAAGGTTACAAATTTCTAGATTGTCATCAATCACTAATATTTTGGCCATAATACTTTATTTGGTCAATTTGTCAACTTGATCAAGAGAAAATGGTTTACTCAAAAATGCCAAGGCACCTTTTGATTTCGCTTCAAATCTTATCCTTTCATAATCAAATGCACTCATCATAATGATATTAAGCATTGGTTGCCTATCCTTTATCTTCGGCAAAGAATCCAGTCCATTGCCATCGGGAAGATTTATGTCCAAAAACAAGAAATCGGGTGTTATCTTTTGAAGCTGTCCTTTGCCATCTGTTAAGTTGACGGCAGTGTAAACTTCAAACCCTTTCCTTTTCAAGTACCTAGACAGCATATTCAATATCCCTACCTCATCATCAATTATCAAAACGCTCCTTTTTCCCATGTGCCTGTATGAATCTGTAATTCTCGATTAAAATCAAAGAAGGAAAAACCAATTAAAAACTGTAAAATCCAACCTAATCACCAGTCATAATACAAATAATCGTATTTTGGCTGATGATTTGGTTTTGATAGTTAAGGTAGATTTTCCCAAAATAAAAAGAGACTAAACTCTCCTTCCCGAAATTACTCTAAATAAGATTGAAATGACAGCCAGGACTAACAAAATATGTATCAATCCGCCTACACTATAAACAAATGCACCAAATATCCAACCTATCACTAAGATCAAAGCAATTAAATACAATAAATTTCCCATTGTCTTAAAGTTTAAATTTAAATAATAATTTAATAGAAATATTCCAAACTTTATGCCCAAACCACTATCCTGCCGTTAATTGTATGATACGACCCATTTTTGGGAACCATAGCAAAGACCGACAGTATTCCATGGGGAAAAAACACCCCGTGTTGAGCATCAAAGCTCGAAAACAATATCGTAAAACATGGAAAAAATAAAATCGATAACTGTTCTGACATTGATTTTGATTCTGTTGAGTGGATCAATTTCACTTTACATACTTTATAGAATCAAGCATCTCAACCAGGTAAAATCATTGACTGACCAAATGGTAGAATACACCAACGACATCCATATAATGTCTTTGGAAAATGAAATCACCTTCCTAAGCTACGCTACCACATACGATTCTACATTTTTAGACAGCATCCATTACATCCAAACCAATATCAACAAAAAACTGGACAGTCTGAGAGAGTTTAACAGTACTTTCGGCTATAATGATGACTTGGTTGACAGCCTTCAAAATACAATTGAAAAGAGGTACGAAGCATTTCAAAAATCAAAGAATGAGTATACCGGAGCCGAGAATTACCTGAATTTTGTCAAATCTTACAGAAGCCAGAATTACCTTAAGTTCGGACAGAAAATCAAATCACTGAACAATCAGATTTTGGCGGAACAGCAAGCGTTTCTCAGCCAAAAAGAGAAAGGCCTCATCAACAACCTCAATATCCTTTCGATCATCGTATTGGCTGTAGCAGCCATAGCTGTATTAGCTGTCATTATCAGCTTCAGGACATTCTTCAGGTACAAGGTAGAGCAGGAAGCTGCTTCCCAGCAATTGGCGGAATACAAGGAGTTATTGGAACTGCAAGTAAACCAACTGAATATATCCAATAAGGAATTGGAGCAATTTGCCTATGTGGCATCCCATGACCTGCAAGAACCATTGAGAAAGATAACCTCGTTCAATGATCTCCTGCAGGACCAATACAAAGACGAATTGGAAGGGGAAGGCAAGTTATATCTGGAAAGAATAGCTTATGCAGCCAATAGAATGAGGAAATTGATTACAGACTTGCTGGAGTACAGCAGGGCTGGAAGGCAAAAAGAGGAAGATGATATTCTCGACCTTTCGGAAGTGGTCAACGAAGTTGTCGACGACCTCTATGTCATGGTACATGAAAAAAAAGCTGTGGTGGAAACTGCGGACCTCCCCAAAATCTTTGGGACTTACACCGACTGGAGAACTGTATTTCAAAATCTCATCAGCAATGCCATAAAATTCTCCAAACCCAATATCCCACCAGTGATCCAAATCAATGCTGAAATTGCTGATAAAGAATTGGTTCACAGATTGATCAGCGAGCCTGATGACAGTATCGTGTACTATCACCTGATAGTCAAAGACAATGGCATAGGCTTCAACCAAGAATACGCCGATAAAATCTTTGTGATTTTTCAAAGGCTATTTGGAAGGGATGCATATGAGGGAACAGGTATAGGTTTGGCCATCTGCAAAAAAATATTCGATAAAATGGGTGGCGCTATCTATGCAGAATCCAAAGAAGGTGAAGGAGCTGTCTTCCATATAATATTTCCCAGCACTACAACATAAAATTTCCCTACAATGGAATGGCACAACTAGAAACATCAATAAAACCTAATATTTTTAACTTAAAATACAATCGTTATTCAAATCCTATTGATAATTAAAATATAAAATTCGGTTAAGCCATAAAAAATTCATTAACTTCGTAGACGACTTTACGAATAAACACCCGCCAACATGAAGAATGAAAAGATTATAAATATCCTGGTTGCAGAAGATGATATAGATGATAGGCTGCTTATCACAAAAGCTTTTAAGGAATCCTTTAACAAAGCCAAACTGACATGCGTAGAGAACGGAGAAGTTCTCCTGCAGTATCTGAGAAGGCAGGGTAAGTATTTTGATGAATTGAAGTACCCATCCCCAAACCTGATTCTTTTGGATCTCAACATGCCCAAGAAAGATGGCCGTGAAGCACTGGTTGAGATCAAATCAGATGTAGAATTCAAAAAAATACCTGTGATTATCTTCACGACATCCCAGCTTGAAGATGATGTCAAAGCCACTTATAATAGTGGAAGCAATAGCTATATCACCAAGCCGGGGTCTTTTGATGGTCTATTGAATGTGGGGAAAGAGTTGGAGACCTACTGGGGAAAGACCGTACTCTTACCGAGTTAAAAGAAATCATTATCGACGCCAATGGAAGACAACAATAAAAGAATATTGTTTGTAGATGACGACCCTGATGATTTTTTGTTGATTGAAATGATGCTCAGGAGTTATAAATCTATGAATTTTGAATTGAGCCATGCCAAAAGCTTTAAAGAAGCCGAGGCATTCATGACGCAAAACTTTGATGGTTTTTTGGTCGATTACAGATTGGGATCTGAGTCGGGAATAGATGTATTGGAGCTTATCAAAAGCAAGTCCAAACATGCTCCTGTCATCATCCTTACGGGGATGGAAGATGGTCAGGTTGACAACCAAGCCATGGAGTTTGGTGCATCGGACTACCTTGTCAAAGGAGCTTTTGATGGGCAGATGCTTGGAAGGACAATCAGGTATGCCATCCGTGACGCAGAGCTGCACGAAAGCTTGGATATTGCAGGAAGAAAATTCAAAAACATTTTTGAAAGGGCCGCTGACCCAATCATCCTGATCAACAAAGAATCATTGATCATGGATTTCAACCCATCTTTTGTCCAGAAGTTTGGATACAACCCAGAAGAGTCTGATTTCCACGCATTTTATTTTATCGATCTTTTGGTAGACGAAAAAGACAAGGAACTCCTCAAATCCAACCTGTGCAGAAACTTGGATGTCCTGGATTTTGAAGCCAAGATCAAGGTAAACAAAAGCCAAAACATAGTGGCTTTGCTCAGCATTGTGATGAATGAGTCAAACAAAGATCTATATCAAATTATGATCAAGGATTTGACAGAATTCAAAATCAGAAATGAAGAGCTGTTCAACCTCAAGCGGTTTTCTTCTACGGGAAGAATTGCCCGCATTATTGCCCATGAGGTCAAAAACCCACTTACCACCATCCTATTGTCTGCAGAACAACTGGGCTACGAACTCCCAAACGATGTAAAGGAAGAAAGTGGTGACTTGCTGGACACCATCAAAAAAAACTGTACCAGAATCAACCAACTGATTACTGAATTGCTGGATTCTACAAGATTTACAGAACTCAAATCCGAGAATTACTCTCTTAATAAACTGATAGAGGAAGCTTTGGAAGAAGTAGAGGGAAGAATCGGTCTCAAATGCATCAAATTGGTGAAAGATCTTGACCCCGAGGTAGGGAATGTAAAGCTGGACGTGGCAAAAGTAAAGATTGCATTTGTCAATATCCTGGTGAATGCGATTGAGGCCATGGATGGCAAAGAAGGTCAACTGGAAGTGAAAACCTGTACCAAAGCCAACAAATGTATCGTAGAAATATCGGATAACGGCTCTGGAATACCGCAGGAAAACCTTGACCGTTTATTCGAACCTTTTTACACCAGCAAGCCTACAGGATCGGGACTTGGGCTTACCAATACCCAAAATATCATTTATAGTCATGGTGGCAACATACGGGTCCAAAGCAAGGAAGGCATCGGAACAACATTCTTTATTTCATTGATTAGCAATTAACTAAACTACTATAGGCTAAAGACCGATAGGTTAGGTTTCGCCTAAAGGCGATCAAAGTGCATCCGAGACTTTGTGCTCTCCTTGTGAAAAACTTGGTGGCCTTTGTGGTTACAATTTTTACCACGAGGACCACCAAATAAAAACGCCAAGTTCACAAAGAAAAAAACACTAAAGTCTTCGCCTAAAGGCGAGGGATTTCCCCCCAGAGTGAGGCATTGAACAACCCAGTTAAAATCATTGCTTTATTCTGGAATACGTTTCCTCAATACCTCAATATAAATATGGATTTCATAAAAAAAGGCTATTCAGTATCTGAATAACCTTTAATTTTATTTAAAAATGTACTTTCACTTGATTAAACAATCACACAATTTATTCTTGGTATTGGATTAGCTTTCCAAATCCAATTTAATCCTTTCATATCTCATTTTGATATTGTTCCCCAATTTTTCGGTGTTTTTCTCCAACCATTCCCAGCTTTCTTTAGCACCATCCTCTATATCATTGGCAGTATTTTTTGTACTCTTCTTGGCGTCGGAAGTCCTCTTTTCCCACCATGATTCTAAATTGGTAATATGTCTTTCAGCGTCTGCTTCCCATTTTTCCGCCTTTTTTTGAGATTCCATTTTGGCATCTTCATATTTTTTCTCCAAATCACTCCACTCTTTCTTCGCATCTTCACGGGTGTTTTCGTATGAAGATTCCACATTGCTTACCAGTTGGTTGTATCTTCGATCCAAGGCAGTCCAATTATGGTTAGCATCCCTTTCCACAGCAGTCTCTACACTGTCCACAAAGCTTTCAAGTCTGTCCATATTTTCTTTCTGTTGTTCTGTGTCCCCTCTTTGTTCACATGATACAACCAGGAATAAACCCATTCCCATTCCCAATAAAATTGCTTTAGTCCGTTCCATAATTTATAAAATTTTGTTCAACATGAATACTTTTACTTCTTACTTATGCAAAAGAGATTCCACTACCACAATTCTTCATTCCAATTGCCAAAATACAGTTTAAAATACTGATTACTAGTTATTTAAATAAAATTTAAACGAATCAATTCCAAAATACCATTCGAAGACAAACGATACATTTATGCCACAATCAATGGAATTTATACCCCAATTTTGATTCCATATACTTTTAATTCATCTCGGCAATCGTATTTAGTATCAAAAATTCAAAAACACCCATTCGCTAACATCAAACACGAAAGGTTTTCCCCAAAACATGGTCAAACAACCTCGAATAATCCCCCAAACCCATTCCATTTCGGATTAAAAATCACTGAAAAATGCACCTCAAGCTAAAATGAGGCATCTTTCTGAGGAGAAATCAATGTGGTATAGTATATGAATACTTTAAAACAAATAAATCTTTAACCAATTAAATTATTTAACTATGAGTGCTTTAGAAGATAAAATCAAAGGAAACTGGAATGAGATCAAAGGAAAACTCAAGCAGAAATATGGAGAATTGACTGATGACGATTTGGTTTATGCAGAAGGTGAATCAGAGGAGTTGTTGGGAAAAATCCAAAAGAAAACAGGAAAGACCAAAGACGAGCTGAAAAGCTTTATCAATGACCTGTA